>NZ_PNOT02000082.1 GCF_002879535.1 Mesorhizobium intechi | reverse complement strand
GTTCGAGCTGCGCAACGACTTCGCTTCGATCGCCCTCGACGGCGAACGCCAGGCCGGTGCGGTGCGCGTGCTCGACGAAAGCTCCAAGCGCCGCCGCGTCGGGCTCTTGTCACAGGCCGAGGCCGACCAGGCACAGCCGCTTCTGTCACCGCTCTACTACATCAGGCGCGCGCTGCAGCCCTTCGCCGATCTGGTCGAACCCTCCAGCGCCGATCTCGCCGACGCCATTCCGCAGATCCTGGACCAGAAGCCGGCGATGATCATCATGGCCGACATCGGCACCATTCCGGCGCAGGTCCGGCAAAGGCTGGTCGACTGGGTCGACAATGGCGGTACGCTGGTGCGTTTCGCCGGCTCGCGGCTGGCCGCCGCAGGCAATGACGACGATCTGCTGCCGGTCCGCCTGCGCACCGGCGAGCGTTCGCTGGGCGGCGCGCTGTCCTGGACTTCGCCGCAGCCGGTCACCGAATTCCCCAAGGCCGGTCCCTTCGCCGATCTGGCGCCGCCCACCGAAGTCACGGTGAGCAGGCAGGTGTTGGCCGAACCGACTCCCGATATCGTCGAGCGCACCTGGGCGGCCCTCGCCGATGGCACGCCGCTGGTCACCGGCCTGAAGAAAGGCAAGGGCACGCTGGTGCTGTTTCACGTTACGCCCGAGGCGACATGGTCGAACCTGCCGATCTCGGGCAGCTTCGTCGAGATGCTGCGTCGCATCGTGCAGCTGTCGCGCAACCAGGGCGCGGCCATCGCCAATGCCGAAGCCGCCGCCACGTCGCTGGCACCTTACCGCATGATCGCGGCCGACGGCTCGCTGGTGCCGCCGACGCCGGATGCACGGCCGCTGGTGCCGAGCGCCAGCGCGCGGGTGACCTTGGAGAACCCGCCTGGCCTCTACGGCTCGGACGCCGGCGTCTTCGCCCACAACCTGCTCGATGCCGCAAGCACTTTCGTGCCGCTGGCGCGTCCGCAACTCACGGTTCCGGTCACGTCCATCCAGTACGCCTTCGATGAGTCCCGCAATCTGAAAGGTCCGCTGGTCACCGCCGCCCTGGTGCTGATGCTGCTCGACACGCTGGCGGTGTTCTGGATGGGCGGGCTGTTCTCGCGCCGGCGCCGCCGTGCCGGCGCTGTGGCCACAACCGCCGCGATCGTGATCGCGCTTGGCGCATTGTTCGGCCATGCCGATTTCGCCCGCGCCGACGATGCCAAGCCGGGCGACGAGGCGGCCATCACGGCGATTTCGAAAACCCGCATTGCCTATGTGCTGACCGGCGTGCCGGGTGACGATTCGATCAGCCGTGCCGGGCTCGAGGGCCTGACCCGCTTCCTGATCGAGAAGACCGCGCTGGAACCCGGCGCGCCGGCCGGCGTCGACATTGCGAAGGACGAACTGTCCTTCTATCCGCTGATCTACTGGCCGATCGATCCGGCCGCACCCATGCCGAGCCAGGCCGCGATCGCGCGTATCGACGCCTATATGCAACAGGGCGGCACGGTGCTCTTCGACACGCGCGACCAGTTTGCCAACGGCATCGGCGCCGATTCCACCAGCCCGGCGACCGAGCGGCTGCGCGACATCCTCGGCAACCTCAACGTGCCGCCGCTGGAGCCGGTGCCGTCGGACCACGTGCTGACCAAGTCTTTCTTCATCCTGCCGGAGTTCCCTGGCCGCTTCGCCGGCAGCCCGCTCTGGGTCGAGGCCTCGCTCGACGCCAGCAACGCCGACAACCGGCCGGTGCGCACCGGCGATGGCGTCTCGCCGATCATGATCACCGCCAATGATTTCGCCGGCGCCTGGGCGGTCGACGAGAATGGCGACCCGCTGCTGCCGACGGTGCCGGCCGACCCGATGCAGCGCATCTATGCGCTGCGCGCCGGCGTCAACATCATGATGTATATGCTGACCGGCAACTACAAATCCGACCAGGTGCATGTCCCCATTCTGCTCGAACGGCTGGGGCAGTAGCCGATGAGGTTCCTTATTGCATCTCCGCGGATCGACCCTCCCCAAAAACGGGAGGGTAAGACATGAACTGGTCGATCTCCTTCGAACCGCTGATCTCCTGGCCTTTGCTGGCCCTCGTGCTGGTGCCGCTGGCGCTGCTGGCGCTTGTCGGCTTGTGGTTTCGCCAGCGCGGCGGTGTCCTGCGCTTCATCGCCCTGCTGGCGCTGGCCGCCGCCCTGTTCAACCCGGTGTTCCTCAATGAGGAGCGCGAGCCGCTGAAGAGCGTCGTCGCGCTGATCGTCGACCGCAGCCAGAGCCAGGACATCGGCGACCGCACCAGGCAGACCGATGAAGCGCTCGCCGGACTGCAGCAGCGTCTTGGCCGCTTCAAGCAGTTCGACGTCCGCGTCGTCGAGGCCGGCAAGTCCGGTGCCGCCGAGGAGCGTACCGAAACCCGGCTGTTCGGCGCGCTGGAAGGCGCCTTTCGCGACGTGCCGCCGTCACGCATCGGCGGCGCCATCATGATCACCGATGGCGAGGTGCATGACGCGCCCCCGGGCGCGCCCGACTTCAACGCCCCGCTGCACGCCTTGATCACCGGCAACGACCACGAGAAGGACCGCCGCATCCGCTTCGAGAACGCGCCGCGTTTCGGCATCGTCGGCAAGCCGCTCGACATGACCTACCGCGTCATCTCGACCGAAAACGAAGCCGGCCCGGTCGATGTGCGCGTCTCGGTCAATGGCGAGCAGGTCTCGGTCGAGCATGCCACCGTCGGCCAGGCCATGCCGCTGCAGGTGACCATCCCCGGCGCCGGTCGCAATATCATCGAACTCGCCATCGACCGCGAACCCGGCGAACTGACCGACACCAACAACCGCGCCATCGCGCTGGTCGACGGCATCCGCGAGAATTTGCGCGTGCTGCTTGTTTCGGGCGAACCGCACGCAGGCGAGCGCACCTGGCGCAATCTGTTGAAATCAGACGCCTCGGTCGATCTCGTCCATTTCACCATTCTGCGGCCGCCCGAGAAGCAGGACGGCACGCCGATCAACGAATTGTCGCTGATCGCCTTCCCGACGCGCGAACTGTTCGTCGAGAAGATCAAGGATTTCGACCTCATCATCTTCGACCGCTACCAGCACCGCGACGTGCTGCCGATCCTCTACTACGACTACATCTCCGAATATGTCGAAAAGGGCGGCGCCCTGTTGATCGCCGCCGGCCCCGAATATGCCGGCGAGTCTTCGATCGCACGCACGCCACTTATGTCGGCGTTACCCGCCATGCCGACCGGCGAAGTGCTCGAAAAGGCCTTCTATCCGCGCCTCACCGACCTCGGCCAGCGTCACCCGGTGACGCGCGGCCTCGATGGTTCGGCCACCGAGCCGCCGCACTGGAGCCGCTGGTTCCGCACCATCGGCGTGCAGGACCCGCAAGGCGAGGTGGTGATGAAGGGCGCCGACAACCGGCCCCTGCTGCTGCTCGATCGCAAGGGCGAAGGCCGCGTCGGTATGCTTCTGTCCGACCAGGGCTGGCTGTGGGCGCGCGGCTTCGAGGGCGGCGGTCCGCACGTCCAGCTCTACAGGCGCATCGCCCACTGGCTGATGAAGGAACCCGACCTCGAGGAAGAGCGGCTGACCGCCGAGGGACGCGGCATGGTGCTGGAGATCCGCCGCCAGACCATGGCCGACGATCCAGGCTCCGCGCAGATCATCACGCCCTCCGGCAAGACGGTGACCGTCAAGCTCGATAAATCCGAGCCCGGCGTCTTCCTCGGCAGCGTCCAGACCAACGAGATCGGCCTGTTCCAGGTCGCCAATGGCGATCTCACCGCGCTCGCCCATGTCGGACCGGTCAATGCGCCGGAATTCGCCGATGTCATCTCCACCGAAAACCTGCTGAAGGCTCCGGCGGAAGCCACGGGCGGCAGCGTGCGCCGGCTGGCGTCATCGACGGCCCTCGGCAGCGACGTGACCCTGCCGTCCATCGTGCCGGTTCGCTCGGCCGGCGATGCCTCGGGCAGCGACTGGATCGGCCTGCGCACCACCGACGACAGCGTCTTGAAGGCCGTCTCGCGCGTGCCGCTGTTCGGCGGCTTCCTCGGCCTTGGCCTGCTGCTCCTGGCGATGGGATCGATGTGGTACCGCGAGGGACGGTAGCGCAGTTCCCCTCCCTTCTCCACTTGTTGAGTGAGAAGGAAGAAACCCCTTCTCACTCCTCCGGCTCGGTCGTGAACAGCAGCGGGTAGCCCTTGGCCTTGCCGGCGTCGGTGGCGCGCGTCGCCTTGGTCTCGGCGACATCCTTGGTGAAGACCGCGACCACGCAGACGCCGCGCCGGTGCGCGGTGATCATGATGCGGTGCGCCTGATCCTCGCTGAGCTTGAACTCGCCCTTCAGCACCGTCACCACGAATTCGCGCGGCGTGAAATCGTCATTGATGAGGATGACCTTGTAGAGCTTCGGCCGCTCGGTCTGCGGCTTGACCTTGGTTCGCGGTTTTGTGGTGATTTCTGGCATCGGAACCGACAGTTTCGCGATCGGGCTTTGCCCGGTATTTTGCCACGGGCGGCAGCGATCGTCCATTTTGATTGGCATGCGTGCGGCCGGGCGGGCCGGCCCGGTCATTCACAATCATGTGGGAAATTGTCGGGCGCGGTTCAACGGCCCTGGCGGCCGAAGATACGGCGGTTCGCGCCGGCATCCGCCCGGCGTTCCATCCAGGCCGCGATCGGCCATCCGACGACGCAGACCAGCGTCGCGGCAAGAAGCACGATCAGCAGCCACGCCTGGACAGGCGTTATGTAATCCCAGTTGCTGGAAATGATCGGCGCGAACAGCGAGGGCTCGGTGCGGCCACTGGCGGGATCGGGCACGGGGCTGGCGGTGAGCAGAATCAGCCCCCTGGCGACACCGGTGGCAACCAGGCCGCCGATCACCATCGAACGCAAAATGGACGAAAGCCGCTTCTTCATGCGGATTGTCCTACACAGCCGGCGTTGCAAACGGGTTAAGCACGATCGAGATGCGTGGCTGGAAGCCGCCGGTGTTCAACTCGCCGACCATGCATTCGGCAGAAGGCCGCCCCGGCCGGTTGCGGCGGGGGCGGCCTTGCTAGAACTGACCTCGAAACCGATCAGGGCTTCTTCTTCGGAGCAGCCATCGGGGCCGCTTCGGCAGCCGCCTTCTTGGGGGCCTTCTTGACCGGGCACTTGTGCTTCTTGGTCACCTTGCAGACGGCCTTCTTGGCGACCTTCTTCGGAGCAGCCTTCATCGGAGCGGTGGTCGTCGCGGCAGCAGCCGGAGCGGTGGTCGTGGCGGCAGCAGCGGGGGCAGCGGTCGTGGTGGCGGCGGCGTTGCCGAGAGCAGGCATCGAGAAGGCGAGAGCAACGGCCAGGCCGAGGGCGGACAGGATGGACTTGTTCATGGCTTCATTTCCTTTTTGGGCTGGTCGTTTTTGAGTTTCACTGGACCGGGTCGTTCGGTGTCACTCCAAGCAGCTTCAAAGCGTTGGCGAGCATCCGGATGCCCTGCGCCTGTTTCTTGGCGGCGCAGTACCGGTTGCCCTTTCTCTGAAGTGCCTTTGCCGCGGTGACCTGCGTTGCCGTGGCATGGGTTTCGAGGGCTTCATCAAATTGGTGGCTGAGATTGGCGCACCGTTCGCTCCGGGTGAGCGGCGCCTTTGCGTCCGATTGTCCAACAGCGGCAGTGACCAGGCCAAGGCCCAGCAACGCACCCAAMAAMCTGATCGACACCGTTGGCATCGGTTTTTCCGTGAACCCGGAGATTTTGCGTCGCAGCCGGTAATCTGACCGCCACGGCACGGTTATGCCGCCATACCTTTTCAGGAGTTTTTCCCAATTGTAGAATTTTGTTTCTGGATTGTGTCTGGCCCGCCCGCCTCATGCGTACCGCCCAGATCGGTCCAGGTTCTAGGACCGCACGCGTGGAAACAAAGAGCTTCGGTACGGCCATCGCTTTCCATGTGGAGAAGGCCGAATTCGATCTCCCTTGAAAAGCAAGGCACTGGCCAACATATGGCCCGAATTCTATCGTGTGGCTCACCTGCCAGGAATGACTTGGCCGGCAATCGATACAGGGTACCTCGTGAAATCCGACGCACACATACTGATCGTCGACGACGACAAGGGCATCCGCGACCTGCTTCAGGAGTTCTTCCAGAAGCGGGGCCTGCACACTTCGGTTGCCGCCGACGGTACCGAGATGGAGGCCGTCCTGCGCCGCGCGCAGGTAGATCTCATCGTGCTCGACGTGATGCTGCCCGGCAAGAGCGGGCTGGAACTGTGCCGCGACCTGCGCGCCCAGTACTCGACGCCGATCATCATGCTGACCGCCGTCACCGAGACCACCGACCGCGTCGTCGGCCTGGAGATGGGCGCCGACGACTATGTGCCCAAGCCCTTCGATCCGCGCGAACTCCTGGCGCGCATCCGTGCCGTGCTGCGGCGCAATGGTACTTCCGAACCGAAACGCGCCACCGCCAAGCAGATCTACCGTTTCGCCGGCTGGACGATGGATTGTTCGCGGCGCCGGCTGACCGCCCCCGACGATGTCAGGGTCGAGTTGACCATGGCCGAGTTCAACCTGCTGCAGACCTTCGTCAAGAGCGCCCAGCGCGTGCTGACCCGCGACCAGCTCATCGAGCTCTCAGGCGGCGATAGCGACTATTCCTTCGACCGCAGCATCGACATCCTGGTCAGCCGGCTGCGGCGCAAGATGGAAGATGACCCGAAAACGCCGAAACTCATCCTGACGGTGCGCAGCGGCGGCTACCAGTTCCTGCCCGAGACGACCTCCGAATGAGACGTTTCCTGCCGCAGACCTTGCCTGTCTGGGTGCTGCTGATCGTCATTGCCGGCCTTCTGATCAGCCAGGTCGCGACCCTGTATATCGTGTCGCGCGACCGCGCCGCCGCCAATGACGTGGTCGACCTCTACCGGCTCAACGACCGCGCCTTCTCCTTGGTGCAGCTGATGAGCGGCGCCACGCCCGAGGAGCGCAAGGCAACCGCGGCAGGCCTGTTCAACTCGACTTACGCCCTTACCGTTTCGGACACGCCCGCCGTCACCTCATCGATCGCCGGCGACGACGAGCTGGCCGAACTCGAGGACATTCTCGTCGGCCGGCTGTCGAAGTTCGGCATCACCGATGCGCGTGTGCGGCGCGATCCGGCGACGCGCGAGGCCGACGATGCCAGCGGCACCGCATCCGGCCCCGATATCGGCCAGGTCGAGCGCGACCTGCTGGTGCTCGCCGCCGATTTCGCCCAGAGCGACAAGCTGACGGCCTCCCTGCGCTTCGCCGACGGCCAATGGCTGAACTTCACCGAGCCGATCACGCCCGTCGGCCCGATCCTGAGCTTCGACAGCCTGCCGCTCTATTCGCTGATCGCGGGCCTGGTGGTGATCATGTCGATCTGGTCGCTGCGCCGGCTGACCGCGCCCTACCGGATGATGGAAACCGCCGTCAGCCGGATCGGCAAGGACCTGAAAAGCCCGCCGATCGCCGAGTCGGGCAGCCGCGAGGTGCGGGCCGCCGCCAGGGCGATCAACGCCATGCAGAAGAGGCTGCGCGAATATGTCGAGGACCGCGAACATCTCGCCGCGGCACTTGCGCATGATTTGCGCACGCCGATGACACGCATGCGGCTGCGGCTTGAACTGTTGCGCAAATCGGCGGTTCGCGAGGCGCTGGCGCATGATCTCGCCGATGTCGAGAGCATCGCCAGTTCCGTGATCGACTTCGCCACTTTCGAGGTGAACGAGGAAAAGGCCGAGCGCATCGACTTCTGGTCGCTCGTGGAGTCGATCGCCGACCCCTATCCAGAGGTCTCGTTCGACAATGACGACACCCGTTCGCGCGGCCTGATCTGCATTGCGCGGCCGGTCGCGCTCAGGCGTTGCGTCACCAATCTGGTGCAGAATGCCGTCACCTACGGCAAGAAGGCGCATCTCAGCCTGCACCGCTCGGACGGCACGATCACGCTCACCATCCGCGACGAGGGGCCCGGCATACCGCAGGCGCAGATCGATGCCGTTTTCGGCTCTTTCGTGCGCCTCGAACAGTCCCGCAACCGCCAGACCGGGGGCCTTGGGCTGGGCCTCACCATCGCCCGCAACATCGCGCGCGCCGCCGGCGGCGAGATCCGGCTGTCCAACCATCCGGACGGTGGGCTGGTGACGGAGCTGCGCCTGCCGCAGGCGACCTGAACCGCTCTATCTTCTCAGCACCGCGCTCAGCACATCCCTGATGCCGATGGCGCCGACGAAGCGCGACTGGTCGTCGAACAGCGCCACGGGTGCGGTCTGCGAGCGGTGCATGGCCAGCATCACGGTTTTCAGCGATGTGCCGGGGGTAGCCCAGAACACTTGCGCGGCTTCCTCCGACTGGGTCTCGACATCGGCGCAGGACACCCACACCGCCGGCTTGCCGTCGCGTTCGGCCGCCGCGACCAGCCCATGATCGTCGATCTTGAAGCGCGTCGTCTTGCGCCGGTCGAGCCACACCCAGCCATTGTCGCCGTGCTCGAGGTCGCGGCGGTCGCGCATGACATTCCAGGCGGTCAGCACCGAGAGCGGATTCACGTTGGCGATGAAGTCGCGGACATAGTCATTGGCGGGTCGCAGCACGATGTCTTCCGGCGCACCGGTCTGGACGATGCGCCCGCCCTCCATGATGGTGATGTGGCTGCCGATCTTCAGCGCCTCTTCCAGGTCGTGGCTGACGAAGATGATGGTCTTCTTCAGCTCGGCCTGCAGCTGCAGCAATTCATCCTGCAGCTTGGTGCGGATCAGCGGGTCGAGGGCCGAGAACGGCTCATCCATCAACAGGATCGGCGCTTCAGTGGCGAAGGCACGGGCCAGGCCGACGCGCTGCTGCATGCCGCCCGACAGCTCGTGTGCGTATTTCTTCGACCACTGGTCGAGATTGACCAGCTTGAGCTGCTTGTGCACGCGCTCCTTGCGTTCGGCGTCCGGTACGCCGGCCAGTTCGAGGCCGAGGCCGACATTTTCCTCCACCGTGCGCCACGGCAAGAGGCCGAACTGCTGGAACACCATCGCAACCTGCTTCTGGCGCAAGCGCCGCAACGTCGGCTCGTCGCAGGTGACGACGTCGACGATCTTGTCGCCGTCCTTGACCAGCACCTGGCCGCGCGACACCACGTTGAGCCGGTTGACGGCTCGCAGCAGCGTCGACTTGCCGGAGCCCGACAGGCCCATCAGCACCGAAATTTCGCCCTCATGCACGGTCAGGCTGGCGTCGGCGCAGCCCAGCACATTGCCGGTCTTCTCCAGGATTTCGGCGCGCGTGGCGCCCTTGTCGATCATCGCCAGCGAGCCGGCCTGGTCGGCGCCGAAGACGATATCGACGTTCTTGAAATCGACGGCGACGGTCATTTCTTGCCTCCAACGCCAATGCGGGTCATTCGGTCGAGGACGATGGCAAGCACGACGATTGCAAGGCCCGCCTCAAGCCCGAGATCGATGCGGCGCGAGCCGAGCGCACGGTTGATCTCCGTGCCCAGCCCACCGGCGCCGATCAGGGCCGCGAACACCACCATCGACAGCGACAGCATGATCGATTGCGTCAGGCCCGCCATGATGGTGGGCAACGCCGATGGCAGTTCCACCTTCCACAACAGCTGGCTCTTGGTGGCGCCGAACGCCTCGCCGGCCTCGATGATCGACTTCGGCACCGAGACGACGCCGAGATGGGTGAGCCTGACCGCGGTCGGGATGACGAAGATGATGGTGACGATGAGGCCGGGCGCGTTGCCGAGGCCGAACAGGGTCAAGACCGGGATCAGGTAGACGAAGGTCGGCAGCGTCTGCATCAGATCGAGCACCGGCAGCATGATCCGGTAGACCTTCGGCTTGTGCGCCGCCCAGATGCCGAGTGGCACGCCGATGGCCATGGCCATCGCGGCGGCGGCGACGACCAGCACCAGCGTCTGCACGGTCTGCTTCCACAGGTTCTGGTTGATGATGAAGATCAGGCCGAGAAAGACGCCGATGGCGAGCGGCCGCGAGCGCTGCAGCAACCAGGCGATCACAGCGATGACCAGCGCCAGCAGCACAGGC
Organism: Mesorhizobium intechi; assembly: GCF_002879535.1. Classification (GTDB taxonomy): domain Bacteria; phylum Pseudomonadota; class Alphaproteobacteria; order Rhizobiales; family Rhizobiaceae; genus Mesorhizobium; species Mesorhizobium intechi. The sequence goes on along the minus strand of NZ_PNOT02000082.1, from coordinate 75,173 downwards.
GGCACCAGCAGCAAGAGGTTGACCAACCCGTCGAGAATGAAATTCAGACCGTTGGAGAAGGCTCTGAAGATGGTGTCGAAATTGTCGGTCAGGAAACCGAAAAAGGACTTTCCCCAGGCGCCTATCGGGATCTTGTGATCGACCATGAATTTGGAAATCGGATCCATCTCACCCCTCTTCCACCAAGGCTCTGCGTTCGGCCCCGTGCTGTCGCAACGTCATCTTGTCACAGGATGTGAAAAAGGGCAGCCCTTTGTCAAACGGCTGCCCATCTTCATCCGGTCATGCCGGATGCGAAGTCGGCTCAGCTTCCGAGCGCGGTCTTGACCGCCGCTGCGGCGTCGCCGCCGTCAAAGGTGGTCACGCCGGCGATCCACGGCTTGACCGCGTCCGGGTTCTTCTTCAGCCAGTCGGTGGCGACCGTCTGGGCGTCACCGCCCTTGAGGATCGCGTCCATCATCTGGCCTTCCATGTCCAGATTGAACTTCAGATTGGCGATGAACTTGCCGGCATTCGGGCACTCGGTGGTGTAGCCCTTGCGCACATTCGTGAACACGGTGGCCGCGCCGAAGCCGCTGTCGCCCATGCCGTCGAGATAAGTGATCTTCATGGCGCCCATCACCGGATGCGGCGTCCAGCCGAGGAAGGCGATCCACTCGTTGTTCTTCATCGACTGCTCGGCTTGCGTCAGCATGCCGGCCTCCGAGGATTCGACCAGCTCGAAGCCGCCGAGATTGTCCTTCGGGTTCTTGATCATGTCCAGGATGATGCGGTTGCCGTCATTGCCGGCTTCGATGCCGTAGATCTTGCCGTTGAACTTGTCCTTGAACTTGCCAAGGTCGGTCAGCGACTTCACGCCGGCGTCCGCGACATAGGTCGGCACGACGATGCCGTAGCCGGCGCCGGTCAGGTTCGTGCTGATGGTCTCGACCGAGCCATCGGCGGTGTAATCCTTGATGTCGTTGGTCATCGACGGCATCCAGTTGCCGAGGAAGACGTCAAGGTCCTTGTTCTTCAGCGAAGCCATGGTCACCGGCACCGACAGCTGGATCACCTTCGGCTCGTAGCCGAGCGCGGTGAGCAGCACCGAAGCGAGCCCGGTGGTGGCCTGGATGTCGGTCCAGCCGACATCGGAAAGACGCACGGTCTTGCAGCTTTCGGCGTCACCGGCGAAGGCGGCGCTCGTGGACAACAATGCCGCCAGGCCGAGGCCGGCGACGAAGGAATTCATACGCGACATGGACAGTCTCCCATTGTGATTCTTTGGCGAAGCGTCGTTACGGTTTCTCTGCCCGCCTTGTGTCTTCAGCCAAACACCATTCTGGTGCAGTTTCAAGCGTTAAGGCAATCACGATCAACGGCGCGGAATGGCCAATCAGCGACACGGCTGACGCTTTTGTCACGCCCCTTATCTTTTTCAGTGGCGAGCCGGCTTTTTCAGGGGAATGCGCCAGCGGCCCCTCCCCGCGCAGAGGCAACTCGGCTTAAGGTCTGTTTGGCTTCAGATGAGGCCGAGACGAAAATGGCGGGGCCCGAGAACCGGGGCGGTGCGTGCTTTTGGGTATGTGAACACAGTTCTTCTGCGACGCCGTAGAACTGGGAAGCGCAGGGCACCGCCGTTTGCGGGCTGGCGTCACCTCAATATCAACTGACTGTAAAGGGCGGCATGGCCAAGCTCTACTTCAACTACGCGACGATGAATGCCGGCAAGACGACGATGCTCTTGCAGGCCTCGTATAATTATCGCGAACGCGGCATGACGACGATGCTGTTCGTCGCCGGACACTACCGCAAGGGCGACAGCGGCCTGATCTCGTCGCGCATCGGGCTGGAGACCGAAGCAGAGATGTTCCGCGACGGCGACGACCTGTTCGCCCGCGTCGCCGAACATCACGACCATACGACGGTGCACTGCGTCTTCGTCGACGAGGCGCAGTTCCTCGAGGAAGAGCAGGTCTGGCAATTGGCGCGCATCGCCGACCGGCTGAACATCCCGGTCATGTGCTACGGCCTGCGCACCGATTTCCAGGGCAAGCTGTTTTCCGGCTCGCGCGCGCTGCTGGCGATCGCCGACGACCTGCGCGAGGTGCGCACCATTTGCCGCTGCGGCCGCAAGGCCACGATGGTCGTGCGCCTCGGCCCGGACGGCAAGGTGGCCCATCGGGGCGAACAGGTGGCGATCGGCAAGGACGTCTATGTCTCGCTCTGCCGCCGTCACTGGGAAGAAGAAATGGGCCGCGCCGCGCCCGAGGATTTCATCGGCTTCATGAAATCCTGACCCTGCTTCCCGCGACCCGGGTCAGGCCGCAGAGATACGCCTCGGCGGAAACCGCCAACCCAGCCGGACGCCGAGCGTCGCCACGGCGATAAGCGCCATGCCGGCGGCCTGCGCCGACCCGAGCGGATGCCCGTAGACCGCCCAGTCGATAAAGATGGCAACGACCGGGTAGATGAAAGTGATGATGCCGATCACCGGCGTCGCCAGGCGCGGAAAGGCCGAGTTCATCAGCACATAGGCAATGCCGGTGTGCAGCACGCCGATGCTGACCAGCCAGCCCCATGCATGCGCGGGAACAGGCTGGCCGATGCCGACGAAGGGCGCGAGCATGACGATCCCGACGATCGTCTGGCAAAGCACGGTGACCTCCGCGCGCTGCCGGCCCAGCCCCTTGGCGAGGATCGTCGCCACAGCATAGAGGAGCGCGGCGACCAGCGTCAGCCCGATGCCCAGCGCCCATGCCGCGCCGGCCTGCGCATGCGAAACCACCAGCCCGCTGGCCAGCACGACGCCAAGGAACGCGCCAAGCATCCACAGCATCTGGTCGAGCGAGATGCGCTCCTTGAGGAAGACCACCCCGATGATGACCACGAAGAACGGCTGCACGTGATAGACGATCGTCGTCGTGGCGATCGACGTCATGGCGAAGCCGGCGAAGAAGGCCGTCCAGCTCGCCACCATGCAGATGCCGGCAAGGGCAGCCAGCGCGAGGCGGGACGGCGACAGCGTCCTGTCCGGCAGATAGCCCCGCAGCAGGCACCATGCGCCGAGGAATATGGCGCCGAACACGCAGCGCCAGAACACGATCGTCACGGGATGAAGCCCCGCTTCCGTGACAAAGGCGCCGATCGTGCCCGCGATCGTCATCGCCAAGGCCAGGTTCGCGGCCGGAAAACGGGAAGTTGGCAGGTCCTTCATCGAAAATCCCTCAGAGGGCGAAACCCATCTGGCCACCGGCACAGCCTTCAAACAAGCGAATAGATTTGGAGCAAGCTATTCGATATGCTGATAGCACGATGGCCGCTCCGCTTGACCTTAACCTCCTGAAAACCTTCGTCGCCGTCGTCGAGAGCGGCAGCCTGTCCAATGCCGCGCCCCGGGTCGGCCGCAGCCAGTCGGCGGTCAGCATGCAGATGCAGCGGCTGGAGGAGACGGTGGGCAATCAGCTTCTGGTGCGCGGACCGAGAACGGTTACCCCCAACGCCATCGGCGAGGATTTTCTCGTCTATGCGCGCCGGCTGCTGAAGCTGTCGGATGAGGCCTGGGCGAGCGTCACGCGACCGAAGGAGACGGGCAGCGTGCGCCTTGGCGTGCCGGACGACTACGCCGCCTTCCTTCTGCCTCCGGTCCTGTCGCGTTTTGCCGAGGACCACCCGCTGGTGACGGTGGAACTGATCTGCGAACAGTCGACCGCGCTGGTGAAAACCCTTGCGGATGGACGGCTCGACCTGGCGATCGTCACCCGACTGCCGGACCAGCCGCTCGACGTCATCCGGCTTGAGCGGTTCGTCTGGGTTGCCTCGCCTAACCATGTCGCCTGGCAGGCTGATCCCTTGCCTGTCGCCCTGTTCGAGCCCGGCTGCGCCGCCAGGATGAATGTCGTGCAGGCGCTCGGTGAAGCTGACCGGTCCTATCGTTGCACCTATTCCAGCGCCTCCCTGCTTGGCCTGATCGCGGTTGTGCAGGCCGGGCTCGCCGTCGCCGGTCTGGCGCAGCGCAGCGTACCGCCATCGCTGCGCGTCATTGGCGGCAATGAAGGACTTCCCGTGCTGCCGGATCTCGAAATCGGCATCCTGCTCAACCCGATGTCGACGACGCCGGCGGTCGATCGGCTGCATGATTTCCTGCGCCGCGACCTCGCACAGCAAGCCTGAGATCATCGTCCCCGCGCGGCACGAGGCGCCGCGCCACCCTCCCGCCACGGTGCAGCGTTTGTTAAGGCCTCGGTCCTATAAGGCCGTCAGCCAGAACTCTCCGGGGTCAGCCATGCTTCGAGCCGTTTCCTCAGCCAGCCTTCTTCTCATCGCCACCTCCATTGCCGCGCACGCCGGCGGCGACCCGGTGCAGGGCAAGCACGTCTTCAACCGCTGCATGGCCTGCCATGAGGCGGCCACCGACCGCGACAAGGTTGGCCCGCATCTGAAGGGTGTCGTGGGCCGCACCGCGGGCACCGCGGAAAGCTTCCTTGGCCATTATTCCGAAGCCATGAAGAGCGCGGGCGCTGCCGGTCTCGTCTGGGACGAGGCAAATCTCACCGAGTATCTCAAGGCCCCAAAGCTCAAAGTTCCCGGCAACAAAATGGCTTTTGGTGGCCTGACGAATGATGACGACATCGCCAATGTCATCGCCTATCTGAAGGCCGATCCGAAGCCCTGAGGGCGCGTCGGCGCGATGCGGCCGCACTGATATGTTTGCCTGCAACCGGTTCAATCCCCTGCCGAATCCAGCATTTCCACGTCGGCGGAGGCTGACTGTTTTGCCGGCATGAAAGTTCAATGACAGCTGAACTAGTCCCGTCGGACGGGCTAATCACGCCATGACCTCACCTGCATTGTCTTTCAAGACCTTGGCGGATCCTTTTGTTTTCACACCACCCTTGTCTTCACGTCTTTCAATCCCCGGATGCCCCACATATATTCGCCGCTGTTCGCAACCAGCGACCGGAAGCCGAAGCGGGAGGCCCCTATGGCGACATTGCAGAATTTCGATGCCGAAATTGCCAAGACCAAGCAGGTCGTCCAGGACATGCGCACCAAGATCGAACAGTCCGGCACCGTGCTCGACACGCTCGCCACCGCTGACAAGAAGATCGGCGACGCCAATTTCGACATCGAGAACGCCCGCATCGAGGACGTGCTGAAGCAGCAGAAGGTGATGGAAGGCAACATTGCCGACCTGATCATCGGCCTCGAGGACGCCACCAATGTCTTCGGCGCCGAGTTCGAGAGCATGAAGAACTACACCGGCTGGGAAAACTTCGTCGGTGTCTTCTCCAGCCAGCGCAAGCAGCGTATGCGCACCGACCGCGTCCGCAACATGTCGCTGGCCGGCAATCTGCAGGAACTTCTGGCCAAGTCCGACACCATCGTCGGCATCCTGAAGGCGCAGAAGGAGGTCCTGGACCAGCGCTACAAGACCTCCGAGGCCAGCCTGTCGCAGGTGATCGAACGCCGCAAGACCACCATGTCGAACCTCGAAGCCGTGCAGAAACGCATCGAGGAACTCAACCCGATGCTGCTCGATATCGAAAACAAGATTGCCGCCTCGACCAGCCAGAAGGACCGCACCCAGCTTGAGGGCGAACGCTCCAAGCTGGCCACCGAATACAACGAGAAGCAGGCCAAGGAGCAGGAACTGCTGGCCGAAAGCCAGACGCTCGAGCGCTACACCTCGATGTTCCAGACCTTCGTCGATTCGCTCAACAACCAGATCGCCGCGCAGTCTACGTTGATCAACAAGCTGACCATCGATACCGAGCAGCGCATCGTGCTCTATAAGGCGCTGGAGGATTCCTTGAAGACCGCCGCGCAGCAGGACGTCGCCCACAAGATCAACACGCTGGGCAGCCAGGTCGACAATACGGCGGAAGAAACCATGGCCGGCATCGGCGCCGCTTCGCAGAAGCACATTGGCGACCTGCTTGAAATGCACGAGAAGAACATGGTCGCCAGCGCCGATATCCAGCGCCGCAAGAAGCTCGCCGACGATGCCTTTGCCCGGCGCTTCGACGAGGTGCTGAAGAAGCACAATTCGGCCAATTACGTGCAGTCATAATTGCCGCGCGCACGGTGCGACAATCCCAGGGCTGACAGATGACCCCCGAAAACGACGCGGCGGCGCGGTATTTCTCGGCAATCACGGCCGCGCTCAGCGGCCTTGAAGTGTTCATGCGCGACGACCGCTCGCCGCTTTACCGGCACGGCATCGTCGCCAAGATCGTTGCCGAGTACATCGCCAGGCTCGACAAGTCCTTTGGCTGCTGGCGCAACCGCCTGGGCTTCATGGATACGTTCCGCATTTCGCGCGCCGAGAGCGGTTTTCCAGTCTTCCAGAACCTGCTCGAACTGGAAAACGATCGCCGGCAGGCCGATGCGCGCCTTGCCAACATCCCGCTGGCCGGCGAGCTGCGCGAAGAGATGGCCGACTTTATCCTGCGCCACAAGGAGTTCCCCGAGGCGCTGCAGAAGTCGATGGCCGAGCGGCTCTATCTCGAGGACGTCAAGAGCGAGCAGACCTTCGGGCCATTCACGCTGGCGCAGACGGCCAAGGTGTCGGTCAATCCGAAGACGGCTCTGCCGTACTATCTCGTCCATTGGGCGACCTTCGACGGCAGCGCCAACCTGCCGCTGGTCTACATGGTGACGGTGGAGGATTCCTCCGAGAACATGGTCCGCCAGCTCGTCGACCGGAACGGCAAGCTCAACGACAAGGTCGACATCCCGCTGCCGGTCGATGGCCTGCTCAATCCCGAGCTTGCCCACCGCTTCGACGATTTCACCGAGAAGAACTCCGCCTACACGCTGTCGCCAGCGACGATTGCCGTAAACCTCGACAAGGATTTCGAGCCGCTGCACCCCAAGCAATTGCGCCGCGTCGTGCTCGGCCCCTTCTATTCCGCGGGCATTACCGACAACAATTCGACGGTGACCGAAGTGCTGGCCAAGGTGCGCAAGCCGGAAAACGCCTGGCTGCTGACCTGGACCATCCAGGAGGTCTATTCCAAGGGTGAGAAGCCCGGCCGCAAGGGGCTGTTTTCCAGCGAGAAGACGACACAGGAATTCTTCATCAACACCGACGATCTGGAAGCCGCGCGCCAGGGCGTGTCGAGCTACGAAAATCACGCTCTGATCCCGCACGAGGCCTACCAGGCGCTCTACGCCGCCGGCGAAGCACAGAAGATTTTTGGCGGCTACAAGGTCCACATCCTGTCCAACGGACAGGTCATTTCAGACGTCTGACCGTAACACCACGGAGCACACTTCATGGACACCGGCCTGACCACCATCCCGGAAGCGGCGATCGAAAAGCACCGCGCCACCGCGCAGAGCTTCATCACCCGCATCGTCGTGCTGGAAGACCCGTCGCGCGAATCCGGCACGGCGCTGGCCGGCACCAACCGGCGCTTCGTCTCCACCGTCTCCGTCGGCTCGGTGCGGCGCACCCGCGAGGTAGAGCTGTCGAAGACCGTCGGCGCCGTCCATCCCGACGATCAGTTGCTGACCATCCCGCAGCACACGCTTCTGTTTCGCGCCCGGCGCGGCACGGCAATCGCGCTCGCCGTGTCGGATGTCTTCGCCGAAGGCTCCGACCTCGAAAGCCTGCAGGCGAAGAACACCCGCGCCCCGCTCGAGGGCGACGAGGCGTCGGCCTTCAAGAAGCTCCTCTCCGCCTCGGCGTACATCTCGGCCTTCAGCCTGGCGTCCTATCTGTTCCAGTTGATCGACAGCGATGGCGAGGCGCCCAACGATATCCCCGAACCCGACTTCCTTTTCGACACGCCGCAGGACGCGGTGAAGTCGATCCTGGCTGGTCTCGACAAGGCCATAGCGGGCTCGAAGGACGATGCCGACCTGGCGACCAGGGCACGCGCCTTCGCCCGCGTCGCCATTGACGGGTTGCTGGCCAGAAAAGGCCGCTTCGACGGCATCGGCCCGTTCGAGAACGCCCATATCCGCATCGATGCCGACGACTTCACCCTCGACGGTTTCGACGTCGCGCCGGGCAAGCGCTCCAAGCCGTTGGTGATGACCTTCAAGAAGCCGGAAGAGGTGGTCGGCAACCACATCGCCAAGTACCAGTCGGTCAAGCTCGCCAAGATGCTGATGGCCTATGATTTCGAGCGCGGGTTGAACCCGTTCGTCGAGCTCGGCGGCTTCCTGTTCACCTTCATCGGCGACGGCGCGCCCGGCACCGGCAAGACGACTTTGATCCAGATGATCGCCGGCCTGGTCAACGGCTACTGCCAGGTCGCCGGCTATCCCTTCGCCTACGAGAATTTCGGTGTCGACCAGATCTCGTCCTATCAGGGCAAGTCCGGTCAGAACTGCCGCCAGTTCATCAACAACGTGCTCAACCCGCGCGTCATCGGCTTCGGCACGATCGACGATATCGACCAGGTGGCGGCGCGCCGCTCCGACGACCGCGCCTCGGCCGGCCAGCAGGAAATCACCGGCGTCCTGATGGATGCCTTCGCCGGCGCCTCAACCGTGGTGCGCGGCAACTGCTCTTTCGGCATGTTTTCCAACTATCCCGAAAATGTCGACGACGCCCTGCGCCAGCGCGCCGGCGCCCGCTGGCTGGTCGACGGCCCGCAAACCCGCGACGACTATATCGACATCTTCGTGCTGCTCGCCGGCAAGAACCACGAAATCCCTCTGGGCAAGCACGAGCTTTACGCGGCGCAAGAGATCCAGCGCGCTGTGGAGGAAGCCTATGAGGAGCACGAGAAGCCGCAGGAGGACGGCCTGATGAAGGTCTACGAGCGCTACATGAAGGAGAATGGCGCGCCCAAGACCATGGCCGACATCGGCACCTATCTGCACCTCATCAAGGATGCCGAGCCACGCTTTACCGGCCGCGCCATCAAGAACGTCACCGACGCCATCAAGATGCGCGCCATGGACATCGAGCTTCCCGACGACTGGTTCGAGAAGCCGGAAGCCTTCATGCACAAGGGCTATGACGAGAAGAAAGCCATGATCGAGGAACTGCGCGGTCCGTTCTCGATGGACATGGTCATGCAGGAGATCAACCGCTACGCCGATTCCGAGTTTCGTTATTCCGACAAGTCCGACGACGCCGCCGTGGAAAAGCTGCTGCGCGACGCGCGGCTGCGCGAAAGGGCTGCGCGCGAGATGGAGGAGATGAAGAAGAAGGGGCTTTGGAATGCGTAGCGTTCTGTCGGCATTTCAATGGGCAGTCCGTGGTGCCGTCGAAGAAAAGGGAGCCAGCGCTGACGCCCCCCTCTCCCCGTTCTTCACGGGGAGAGGGTACGGGTGAGGGGCAGCGCATGCGTGGACCAGCCATCAAGACGACAGGGCGAGCGAGACGTCTACGTCAGTCGGACAATGACGCCGAGAACGCACTTTGGACGGAGTTGCGAGACCGCAGACTAAACGGCCACAAATTTGTGAGGCAGTTTCCGATAGGTAGCTACTTTGCTGATTTTGCCTGTCGAGAGTACCAACTGGTTGTCGAAGTAGATGGCAGTCAACACACGGACAACAAATATGATCGAGTCCGTGATCATTTCATGGTTTCGAATGATTGGTCTGTGCTCCGCTTTTGGAACGTCGACGTATTAAAGGATCGGAACGCGGTGCTCGAGACCATATTGGCGGCCATCGAACAGCGCCTCGATCGCCATATCGAGACGAATGATCTTCGATTTGTCGCAGCCAAAGGCTATGGGGAGATTTATCCTTGACCGTCAGCGCCGCCCCTCACCCTCACCCTCTCCCCGTGAAGAACGGGGAGAGGGGGTCGTCGGCGCTGGCGCTTCACGTTGCTAGGCAAAGCCCCTCGGACTCTTCGACATGACCCCTGCCAAAAAACCTGACCTTCTGCGCGACAACGAACTCATCTACGGCCGTCTGCTCACCGTCGACGAGCCGCATCTCATCCAGCGCTACAACAAGGCGCTGGCCGCGTTCGGCCTGCCTCCGACCAGGCTGAAGAGCTTCCAGATCGACCGCACCGGCTTCTCGCCCGAGATCGCCGACGAGTGCGGCGACCCTGACTATCTCGACCCAAACGAGGTCAATCGCCGCTTCATCATCCTGACGCCGTCGCAGATCGACCTGCCGGTGGTGCACACGGCCTTCTCCAACACCTCGCAGTTGATGTTCGAGTTCATGTCCAAGAACCAGCGCGCCATCGACGCGCTGACCATCAAGGACGTCATCTATGGCGAGATCGAGGATTCCGTTCCCAAGGTCAACGACATCGAAGACCTGCTGTCGATCAACCAGGTTGAGTTCAAGGTGCTGTCGGCAGAGGACGTGCTGGGCAAGGCCGCTGAACTCGGCAAGCTTGTCGACAGGCTGAAGCAGGAGCCCGATGCCTGGCGCGACGACGCCATGCTGACCCGCATGGTGGAGCTGGCGAAGATCTGCGGCGACATCCGCGAAAACGCGCTTGTCCCGGACCAGGTGATCTTCCGTCACAATGCCTACTGGACCAGCCATTTCGGCGGGCTCTACGTGTTCGTCGATCCCGACATGACGACGGTTATCAGCGATCCCGCCGCCCCCGGCTTTCGCCGCTCGCGGCCGTGGCAGGTGAGTTACCTCTCGATCAACGACGCCGACAAGGTTTTCAAGTTCCTGGCCAGCACCGGCCGCATCGAGCTGCCGCGCGCCTCCTGGATCGAGACGTCCGGCTATCTCGAGCACCGGGCCGAGATGGTGGTGCGCGCGCTGATCCGCGACGCCGAGCCGAACCGCAACCTGACCGATGTCGACAAGGTCTGGCTGCAGGCCTGGATCCAGAGCCATGCCGACCTGATCACCAAGGACGGCAATCTTCCTTTCCTCAACGCCGCCAAGCGCGAAATCGCCCAGCTTGGCCATCTCAAGATCGAGGATGTGTTCCCGCAGCAGCGCTTCCTGGTGGTCCGCGCCAAGCCTGACCATCCCGACGCCTGGCTGACCAACCGGCTGATCTCGGATTTCGTGCCGACCGACTTCGTCTCGCGTTACATCTTCAACAAGCAGGGCTTCTACAAGGACTATGATGGCTTCAGCGACGCCTGGAGATCGCATGTTGTGGACGTTCTGAAAACCACATATTTGAAGGACAAGGTGGCGTTTCGCACACGCCTCTACGGCCTGACCGACTAGAACGAAACGAGCTGACATTCGTTCTAACTTGTTGTTTTGGCGCATGATGTTATCCAAAAAGTCCGCAACTTTTTGGCATCAAGCTTTGAGGGGTGACACAGCCATGCTCGATCCGATCGTCAATTTCTTCACCCGAATTTTCCAATGGATCGGCCGCGGCATTGGCCTTCTGATTGGCGCCGTCCTGTGGCCGTTCCTATGGGCCGGCCGCTGGTACACGCAGCGCGGCTGGATCCTCAAGGCCGTGCTCGGCCTGGCGCTGCTGGTGCTGATCGGCCTCTATGCCAACTTCTTCTACGCCACCCAGTGGTGGAACAATTTCAACCCGAACTATCCGGACTCCTACACGTTCGAGAAGCGCAACGTTTCCGCCGGTGAGCAGGTCGCCGCCGGCACCGGCACCGATACGGCAAAGACCTGCGGCAACTCCGGCATTGCCCAGATCGCGGCGGACCTGACCGACTTCAACGTCAACCAGAATGCCTGGATCTCGTCGATGATCCTCTACAAGCTCGGCCTGTTCGGCATCGACTGGGACAACACGCCGTGGATGGACAACAAGGCGTCTTTCCAGCGCGGCATCAACCAGGCGGTGCGGCGCACCGCGACCGAACTCGCCGACAATCTCGGCCGCGTGCGCACGACCTCGCAGATCGACGCCGATCTGCAGGATGCGCGCGGCAACCTGCAGTTCGACGAATACACATGGTATTTCGGCGTAAGCCCGTTCGGCCCGAAGACGCCGACCCCGAGCTACTATCGTGACGCGGTGCGCAAGCTGCGCTCGTTCAATGCCCGCCTTGCCACCTGCCAGGCCACTTTCGATGCCCGCGCCGACAATCTGAAGCAGTATATCGACCGCATCGCATCGGACATCGGCTCGACCTCCGCCATCCTCAAGGAACGCGCCGAGAACCACAACAATGGCTGGTTCGACACCCGAGCCGATGACCGCTACTGGTTCGCCTATGGCCAGCTCTATGCCTATTACGGCCTGATGAAAGGCGCGCAGGCCGACTTCGAGGACGTCATCAAGGAAAAGCACCTGCAGAGCCTCTGGGACACGATGGACGCGCAATTCGTCTCGGCCCTGCGTATCCAGCCCTTCATCATCGCCAATGGCCGCGAGGATGGCTGGCTGCTGCCGACGCATCTGACGACGATGGGCTTCTACATCCTGCGCGTGCGCTCCAACATGGTCGAAATCAGCAACGTGCTGACGCAATAGCGTTCCCCGGTCGCGGTTCCAGCGATGGCGAATTTGCGCCGTCGCCTCTGTCGCATTCCGTGCATTGTGCGGCTGTTTTGAGACGGCGGAAGCGCCGCTGCTCTGGCTTCTATACGGCGCGGCAAGCGGAGCCAGAAAGAACCGAGGACAGGTCGGCCGGCCGCAGAGGAATTTTCTCTATAGGAAACATAGTTGCATGGAAGTTGACGCCACGGCAGCGACAGGGTTAGAACATGCCCGCGCGCCCGGTTCCAACCTGCTTGCGATAGAGATCAACCCCGTCCCCTCCACCGTTCAATCCAGAGGAAAGCCGTCATGGCCGAAGTGAAGTCCGACATCGAGATCGCGCGCGCCGCCAAGAAAAAGCAGATCCAGGAGATCGGGCAGAAGATCGGCATTCCGACCGAACATCTGCTGCCCTATGGCCACGACAAGGCCAAGATCTCGGCCGAGTTCATCAAATCGGTGAAGGGCAACAAGGACGGCAAGCTGGTCCTGGTCACCGCCATCAACCCGACGCCTGCCGGCGAAGGCAAGACCACCACCACGGTCGGCCTCGGCGATGGCCTGAACCGCATCGGCAAGAAGGCGATCGTCTGCATCCGCGAAGCCTCGCTCGGCCCGAATTTCGGCGTCAAGGGCGGTGCCGCCGGCGGCGGCTACGCGCAGGTCGTGCCGATGGAGGACATGAACCTCCACTTCACCGGCGACTTCCACGCCATCACCACCGCCCACAATCTGCTTTCGGCGCTGATCGACAACCACATCTACTGGGGCAATGAGCTCGCCATCGACACCCGCCGCGTGGTGTGGCGCCGCGTCATGGACATGAACGACCGGGCGCTGCGCGAAATCATCTGCTCGCTCGGCGGCGTCGCCAACGGTTTCCCGCGCGAGGCCGGCTTCGACATCACCGTCGCCTCGGAAGTCATGGCGATCCTGTGCCTTGCCACCGACCTGAAGGATCTGGAAAAGCGCCTCGGCGACATCATCGTCGCCTACCGTCGCGACAAGTCGCCTGTCTATGCCCGCGACCTCAAGGCCGACGGCGCCATGGCCGTCCTGCTGAAGGACGCCATGCAGCCCAACCTGGTGCAGACGCTGGAGAACAACCCGGCCTTTGTCCATGGCGGCCCGTTCGCCAACATCGCGCATGGCTGCAACTCGGTCGTCGCGACCACCACCGCGCTGAAGCTCGCCGACTATGTCGTCACCGAAGCGGGTTTCGGCGCCGACCTTGGTGCCGAGAAATTCTTCGACATCAAGTGCCGCAAGGCGGGCCTGAAGCCGGCGGCGGCCGTCATCGTCGCCACCGTGCGCGCCATGAAGATGAATGGCGGCGTCAAGAAGGAAGACCTCGGCAAGGAAAACATCGAGGCGGTGAAGAAGGGCTGCGCCAATCTCGGCCGCCACATCGAGAATATCAGGCAGTTCGGCGTGCCGGCGGTGGTTGCCATCAACCACTTCTATTCCGACACCGACGCTGAAATCCAGGCGATGAAGGACTATGTCGCCTCGATGGGCGAAGAGGCTATCCTGTGCAAGCACTGGGCCAAGGGCTCGGCCGGCATCGAGGAACTCGCCAACAAGGTGGTGGCGCTGGCCGAATCCGGCGCCTCGCAGTTCGCGCCGCTCTATCCCGATGCCATGCCGCTGTTCGAGAAGATCAACACCATCGTCCAGCGCATCTATCGCGGCTCGGAAGCGATCGCCGACAAGTCGGTGCGCGACCAGCTCAAGGCTTGGGAGGACGCCGGCTACGGCAATCTGCCGGTCTGCATGGCCAAGACCCAGTATTCCTTCTCGACCGACCCGAACCTGCGCGGCGCGCCGACCGGCCACACCGTGCCGGTGCGCGAGGTCAGGCTGTCGGCGGGCGCCGGCTTCGTCGTCATCATCTGCGGCGAGGTCATGACCATGCCCGGCCTGCCCAAGGCGCCGTCCTCGGAAAAGATCTTCCTCAACGAGGCCGGCCAGATCGAAGGCCTGTTCTAGAATCCTCAAATCCCAAACGAGAAAGGGCGCCGCAGCGATGCGGCGCCCTTTGCTGTTTGCCGGAGTGATCCTAGGCCGCGTTGCGCGCCAGCGCCCGCTGGTTGGAGCCGTAAATCGTGTCGCGTTCCGGCAAGGCTCGGGTCTTTAGGCACTCGACCCATTCGGCGGTCTTCAGTACGGCGGCGAAGCGCGATTGCAGGATGATCGTGACGACGCGGTGGATCTCCTCGGCCGAGGCATAGCCGGCGCTGTTGGCATAGGGAACCGAGCCGGTCGCGTCCGACAGGAACTCGACGGCAAAGCCCATATGCACGGCATGGATGATGGTCGACAAATCGCAATTATGCGTCATGTAGCCGACCACCGTGAGCGTATCGACCGCGTTGGCGCGCAGCCATGCCTCGAGGTCGGTGCCGGTGAAGGCCGAGGGCAGCATCTTCTCGACATAGTGGTCGCGGCCGCGCCTGGCGATTTCCGGATGCAGTTCGCCGCCATGGCTGCCCTTGGCGAAGATCGGCGAGGTCTCCGGCGCCATCTGCTTGACGACCACGACCTTGATGCAGGCGGCTGCGGCGGCATCCATGGCGCGTGCCACATTGACGACGCTGTCGTGGAACGGAGGATGCTGGATGGCCAGATTGCCGCCATCATAGTCGTTCTGGACGTCGATGACGACAAGCGCGCGGCGTGGAGTGGTGTTGGCTGGGGCAGACATGGTGTTTTCCTTCCGGCTTGAATGCGATGGGCCGAAACTAGGCGGCTTCATGAGGGATCGAAAGTGGCCCGCTTGACATCATCCGAAAGGATTGGGACAATCCAACTTCAGAGCCGGAAACGCCCATGACCGCCCCCATCATTGCCGCCCTCGCCTTCGACGGCATCAGCCCGTTCCACCTTTCCGTACCTTGCCTGGTGTTCGGCGCCGACCGCACGAGGCTAGGCCTGCCGCGCTTCGACTTTCGTGTCTGCGGGGTCGAGCAAGGCATGATGCGCACCGATGCCGGGCTGAGCATCCTTGTCTCGCATGGGCTGTCCGCACTCGACGATGCCGACATCATCATCATCCCGAGCTGGAAGGATCTCGAAGCCCCGCTGGCCAGGCCCCTCAACGAAGCGCTCGGCCGTGCGCACCGGCGCGGCGCGCTGATCGTCGGCCTGTGCCTGGGCACCTTTGCCATTGCCGCCGCCGGCCTGCTTTCAGGCCGGAAGGCGACCACGCACTGGGCCTATACGGACCAGCTGCGCGCCCTGCACCCCGACATCTCGGTCGATGCCGACGTGCTCTATGTCGACGATGGCGACATCGTCACCTCTGCCGGTGTCGCCGCCGGGCTGGACTGCTGCCTGCATATCGTGCGCGCCCGCTATGGCACCGAGGCGGCAATGCGGCTCGCCCGGCACGTCGTGCTCTCACCGCATAGGCAGGGCGGGCAGGCGCAGTTCATCGAACGCCCCGTTTCGGAGAGCGCGAATGCCGACCGCTTCACCCGCGCGCTGGACGCGGTGCGCGCGACCCTCGGCGAGACGCACAGCCTCGACGGTGTCGCCGAGGCCGCCGGTCTGACACGGCGCACCTTCACCCGCCGCTTTCAGAAATCGATCGGCACCAGTTTTGGCGATTGGCTGACCAGCCAGCGCATCGAACTGGCACAACGGCTGCTGGAAGCGACGGAGAAATCGATGGACATCGTGGCCTTCGAGGCCGGCTTCGGCAGCGCCACCTCGCTGCGTCAGCATTTCGCCGCGAGGCTGAGGACATCGCCGGCGCAGTATCGGCGCGAATTCTCCCGGCGGGCCGACCAGGACGAACGGGTGGCGCGGGCCTGACCGCTTGCGGCAGGATCTCAACCGCGCTTGACCGGTCGCGCCGGATTGCCGACCACCGTTTCGTTCGCCGCCACATCGCGCGTCACCACCGCGCCGGCGCCGACGATAGCGCCCTCACCGATGCTGACGCCGCCAAGGATGACCGCGCTGCCGCCGATCCAGCCATGGGCGCCGATCTCGACCGGCCTGGCGATCTCCAGCCCCGCCTGTCGCCCAACAGCTTCCCTGTGGTGCTCGGCGCAATAGATCTGCACATTGGGACCGAGCAGCGTTCCCTTGCCGATGCGCACGGCCGCCGTGTCAAGGATGGTGCAGCCGGCGTTGAGGAAGACGCCATCGCCGAGAACGATGTTGAAGCCATAGGCGCAGTGGAACGGTGCCTCGATGCGGGCGCCCTCGCCCACGCCGCCGAGCAATGCCTTCAGGCCCGGCCCGAGATTTCCGCGCTGCCTTGGCGGCAGGCAATTGTGCTCGAACACCGCGTCGCGGGCGAAGGCACGCAGCGCCTCCAGCTCGTCATCGAGGCAAGAGTACCATTCGCCGGCAGTCATCTTCGCGCGCTCGCTTCCAGCCATGGCGGGTCCCCGATTGACGTCCTTGCAAAGCACAGTTGCGTCCAGCAGAAAAGCGCCGATCCAAGTACTGGTCAAATATCGGACCTATGGTAGCCTGCCGTCTCAAGGCCGTCCTGGCCCGGTGATCGAGGGGATCAGCATGCTCTATGTTTTTGCACTTCTGATCGGCGTCATTGCCGGCCTGCGCGCCATGACCGCGCCGGCCGCGGTCGCCTGGGGCGCGTATCTGGGCTGGCTGCCGGTTGCCGGCACCTGGGCAAGCTTCATGAGCCATTGGGCCGCTGTCGGCATCTTCACCATCCTCGCTATCGTCGAGCTGGTCACCGACCAGCTGCCGTCGACGCCGAGCCGTAGAGTGCCGCAACAGTTCGGCGCCCGCATCATCATGGGCGCCTTCACCGGCGCGGTGATCGGCGCGACCGCTGGCGCCACCATCGTCTGCCTGATCGCCGGCGCCATCGGCGCGGTCATCGGCACGCTGGGCGGCGCCGAAGCGCGCGCCCGGCTGGCGGCCACCTTCGGCAAGGATCCGCCCGCCGCGTTCATCGAGGACGCGGTGGCGATCATCGGCGGCCTGCTGATCGTGGCGGCGGTGGCATGACGGCAACAGCTTTCGACGCCATCATCATTGGCGCCGGCCAAGCCGGCACACCGCTGGCCGGCAGGCTCAACGCAGCCGGTATGAGCGTGGCGCTGATCGAGCGCAAGCTGGTCGGCGGCACCTGCGTCAACACCGGTTGCATCCCGACCAAGACGATGGTGGCGAGCGCCTACGCCGCGCATCTGGCGCGGCGCGCCGCCGATTATGGGGTGACGCTCTCCGGCCCGGTTGGCGTCGACTACAAGGCGATCAAGGCGCGCAAGGACAAGGTTTCGGGCGCCTCCCGCACCGGACTGGAAAGCTGGATCGCCGGCATGGACAAATGCACGCTCTATCGCGGCCATGCGCGCTTCGAGTCCGCTAATACAGTGCGCGTCGGCGACGACCTACTGACCGCCGACAAGATCTTCCTCAACACCGGCGGCCGCGCCTCGGTGCCCGATTTGCCCGGCATCCACCAAATCGCCTATTTGACCAATTCCTCGATGATGGATCTAGAGGTCCTGCCGCGCCATCTGATCGTCGTCGGCGGCAGCTACATCTCGCTCGAATTCGCGCAGATGTTCCGCCGTTTCGGCAGCGAAGTCACCGTCATCGAGAAGAGCCCGCGCCTGACTGGCCGCGAGGACGAGGACGTCTCGGCAACGATCCTGTCGATCCTGGAAAACGAAGGCATCGCGGTCCATGTCGGCGCCGACGACATCGGCTTCGCCAAGCGGGGCGACGAGATCGCCGTGACCTTCTCGGCCGGCAAGCCACCGGCGGTCGGTTCTCATGTGCTGCTGGCGCTCGGTCGAACGCTCAACACCGACGATCTCGGCCTCGACCGGGCCGGCGTCGCCGTCGACAAGCGGGGAGCGGTTATCGTGGACGACCAGCTGCGCACCAGCGTCCCAGGCATCTGGGCGATGGGCGACTGCAACGGCAAGGGCGCCTTCACCCACACCTCCTACAACGACTACGAGATCGTCGCCGCCAATCTGCTCGACAATGACCCACGCAAGGTCAGCGACCGCATCGAGGCCTATGCGCTCTACATCGACCCGCCGCTCGGCCGCTGCGGCATGACCGAGGCGGCGGTGAAGAAATCCGGACGCCGCGCGCTGGTCGGCCAGCGGCCGATGACCCGTGTCGGCCGGGCCGTCGAAAAAGGCGAGACGCAAGGCTTCATGAAGATCCTCGTCGATGCCGACACGCGGCAAATCCTCGGCTGTTCCGTGCTCGGACCCGGCGGCGACGAGGCGGTGCATTGCGTGCTCGATCTGATGTACGCCAAGGCGCCGATCGACACGCTGGCGCGCGCGACGCACATCCATCCCACTGTCTCGGAACTGCTACCCACCATTGCCCAGGAGCTGAAGCCGCTGGCCTGAGGTCTATTCGACTTCAGGCCCGCTCAGCTTCGCCTCCAGCCGGCCGAGCAGAAGCATGGCGCCGTTCAGTTCGGCGTCGCCGACATCGCTGAGCAGGTCGGCGCGCAGCACCGCCAGCAGCCGCTCGATCTCGGTCACGCGGCTGCGCCCGGCATCCGTGAGCGACAGGATCTTGGCGCGTCGGTCGGCGGCATCCTCGGCGCGCGTCACCAGCCCTTCCTCGACCAGCAGGTCGACGATGCGCACCAGCGAGGGCCCCTCGAAGCCGAGATGGTCGGCGAGCACGCCCTGGCGCTGATTGTCGCCCAGCCGCGACAGCATCACCAATGGCATGGCGGTGGCATGCGACAGGCCGCAATCGTCGAGCGCCTTGTCGGCCGCGCGCCGCCACAGCCTGGCGACTGATATAACGAGTTGGCCAAATCTGGCTCGATCCAGGTCTTGCTTGGGCATGGCGAAAAAGATAACATGCTATCTATTAGGTTGCGATAAAATTCTTTTCCATGGCGAAGCCCCCGTCGCCAAAAAACCGGAAGCCGACGACCGAGCTCCAAAGATCGCCCTGACGGCCCTTGCCGGCCGCCGCGACCGCGAGGCGCCGCGACCGGAAAAGCGTGAGGACCGACATGTCAAACCAAGATTCCAACAGCTCCGGCGGCATCTGGCTGCTTGTCCTTTTCGGCCTGGTGCTGATGATCATCGGCCTGCCGCTGCTCTATGGCGGGGTCCAGCTCATCGGCCTTGGCGGCTCCTGGTATTACGCGCTGGCCGGTGCCGGCATCATCATCTCGGGATTCCTTTTTGCCTTGCGCCGCCGCGCCGGCTTCTGGCTGTACATCCTCATTTTCCTCGCCACCATTGCCTGGGCGTTGTGGGAGGCCGGATTGAACTTCTGGCCGCTGGTGCCGCGACTGGTCGCGCCGGCGGTGCTTGCGGTGATCGCTCTCCTGCTGGTGCCTCTGTTCCCCTCGTCCAGCGGTGGCAAGCGCGGTCCCCTCACCCTTGCCGGCATCCTCGTCCTCGGCCTTGTCGCCACCGCCGCTTATGCCTTCCAGCCGCATGGCGTCATCCGCGACACGGTCGCCGCCAGCCAAGCGCCGGCGCCTGCCGCCGCGACGGCCTCCGGCACCGACTGGCGCCATTACGGCCGCACGCCCGCCGGCACGCGCTATGCGCCGATCGGCCAGATCAACAAGGACAATGTGAAGGACCTCGAGGTCGCCTGGACCTTTCGCACCGGCGATGTCCCGGCCAAGGGCGCCGAGGACCAGAACACGCCGCTGCAGATCGGCGACACCGTCTACACCTGCTCTTCGACAAATATCGTCCATGCGCTCAACGCCGAGACCGGCGAGCCGCGCTGGAAATTCGACCCGAAGGCCTCGGCGCCGCTGTGGCAACGCTGCCGTGGCGTGAGCTACTACCAGCCCGCGGCCGACGCAGCGGCCGGCGGCTCTCCAGCCGCCTGTGCCGGGCGCATTGTCATGACCACCATCGACGCGCGGCTGATCGAGATCGATGCCAGGACCGGCCAGCCCTGCGCGGATTTCGGCCAGGGCGGCACCGTCGACCTCAAGCAAGGCATGGGCGAGGTCAAGGCCGGCTTCTATTTCCAGACCTCGGCTCCGACCGTCATGCGTGACCTGATCATGGTCGGCGGCTGGGTCTGGGACAATGTCGAGACCGGCGAGCCATCCGGAGCCATCCGTGCCTTCAACGCCAGGACTGGCGAGTTGGTCTGGGCCTGGGACCTCGGCAACCCCGCCATCACCAAACTGCCGCCAGAGGGCCAGAGCTACACGCGCGGCACGCCCAATGTCTGGTCGACGCCGAGCTATGACGATGCCCTCGGCCTCGTCTATTTGCCGACCGGCAACGCCACGCCCGACTTTTTCGGGGCCGAACGCAGCAAGGCGGCGGAGGACTACACCGCTTCGGTCGTCGCGCTCGACATCGCCACCGGCCGCGAGCGCTGGAAATTCCAGACCGTGCATCACGACCTGTGGGACTACGACCTTCCCTCGCAGCCGGCGCTCTATGATGTGCCCGACGGCAAGGGCGGCAAAGTGCCGGCACTTATCCAGGTGACGAAGCGCGGCCAGATCTTCATGCTCGACCGCCGCGACGGCAAGCCGATCGCCGAAGTGCAGGAAAAGCCGGTGCCGCAGGATGGCGGCGCCAAGGAGGACTTCCTGTCGCCGACCCAGCCCTATTCGGTCGGCATGCCTTCGATCGGCGATCAGCCCTTCACCGAGGCCAGCATGTGGGGCGCCACCCCGTTCGACCAGCTCTTCTGCCGCATCGGCTTCAAACGACTGCGCTATGAGGGCGAGTTCACGCCGCCGGGCCTGACGCGCTCGCTGCAGTTTCCCGGCTATTACGGCGGCATGAACTGGGGCAGCGCCTCGATCGACGAAGCCAATGGCTACCTGATCATCAACGACATCCGCATGCCGCAATTCGTCGAGTTGCTGCCGCGCGCCGTGGCCGACAATTACGGCCCCTCGGCGGCGCATGACGGCCTCGGCACCCAGCTCGGCACGCCCTATGGCGCATTGAAGAATGGCTTCATGTCGCCGCTCGGCGTGCCTTGCCACCAGCCGCCCTATGGCACGATCAGCGCCATCGACCTGACCACGCGAAAACTCGTCTGGCAGGTGCCGGCCGGCACGCTGCAGGACACCGGCCCGCTCGGCATGAAGACCGGCCTGCAAATCCCCATCGGCATGCCGTCGCTCGGCGGCCCGGTGACCACGGCCGGCGGCCTCGTCTTCTATGCGGGCACGCAGGATTATTATCTGCGCGCCATCGACGTCACCACCGGCGAGGAGCTTTGGAAAGGTCGCCTGCCGGTCGGCGCGCAGGCAACGCCGATGACCTATACCTCGCCCGAAAGCGGGCGGCAGTTCGTCGTCGTCTCGGCGGGCGGGGCGCGCCAATCGCCCGACCGTGGCGACTACATCATCGCCTATGCCTTGCCGAAGGCGCCATGATCCGGAAGTTCCTCCGCGGATGACCGACAAACGGGACGCCTTGGCACCCCGTTTTCGATCTGCCCCTCGCTTTCTGCATTGCTGGGTTGCAGCGATAGACATTGCGCCCGATATGGATGCGCGCGCAGTCTGGAATTGAACCGATTCAGTCTGGACGCCCCATGCCTCTGCCGATCCTTGCGCTTGCCATTGCGTCCTTCTGCATCGGCACCACCGAATTCGTCATCATGGGCCTGCTGCCGGAGGTCGCCGCCGACCTTCGCGTGTCGATCCCTTCGGCCGGACTGCTGGTCACCGGCTATGCGCTCGGCGTCGTCTTCGGCGCCCCGGTCGTCGCCATGGCGACCGCGCATCTGCCGCGCAAGCCGGTGCTGGTGGGGCTGGCCGCGTCGTTCGTCGTCGGCAATCTGTTGTGCGCCATCGCGCCCGACTATTGGACACTGATGGCGGCGCGCGTCTTCACCGCTTTTGGTCACGGCGCGTTCTTCGGGATCGGCTCGGTCGTTGCCGCAAGCCTGGTGCCGCGCAACAAACGCGCCAGCGCCATGGCGCTGATGTTTGCCGGCCTGACCCTCTCCAACATCCTGGGCGTGCCCGCCGGAACAGCACTTGGCGAAGCTTTCGGCTGGCGCTCCACCTTTATCGCCGTGGTCGGCATCGGCCTGATCTCGGTCGTTGCCATCGCCTGGCTGGTGCCGTCGGATGTCGCCGAACCAAGCGGCGAGGGCCTGCGCGGCGAATTGCGGGTGCTGGGCAGGCTGCAGGTCTGGCTGGCGATGCTGATCGCCTCGCTGGCCTCGGCCAGCCTGTTTGCCGTTTTCACCTATATAAAACCCTACCTCACTGAAGTCTCCGGCCTGTCGACGTCCGCGGTCACCTGGGTGCTGCTGTTGTTCGGCGCCGGCATGACCATCGGCAACATCATTGGCGGGCGGCTGGCGGACTGGAAGCTGATGCCGACTGTCATCGGCACGCTGCTGTTGATGGCGGTGCTGTTCGTCGGCTTCATGCAGTTCGGTGCGATTGCCGTTGTCGCCATCGGCATCGTCTTCCTCTGGGGACTGCTCATTTTCGTCGTTGTGCCGCCGCTGCAGATCCGTGTCGTCGAAGCCGCTTCCGAAGGGCCGAACCTTGCCGCCACGCTGAACCAGGGCGCTTTCAATGTCGGCAATGCCAGCGGCGCCTGGATCGGCGGCGTGGCGCTTTCGGCAGGCGTCTCCTTCGCCCACTTGCCGCTGGTCGGCGCGGTGCTCGCCTTGCTGGCGGTCACCGTCGCGGTGCTGTCGCAGGCGCTGGACCGGCGCGTGCCCGTCCCGCTCCAGGCGGCAGCCGAATAGACGTCCATTCGCCAAAGGGACGGAACTCTTGCGCCCATAGCGCAGCCGACTGGACCAATCGACAGCGATACTTCAAATGGGCATGTCTTCTCGCTCCAATGGAGGAAGTCATGCAGAAATCGATCGAACGCATCGCCGGCGACAGCGACGGCGTTTCCTACGAATTCCCGGTGTTCCGCTTCACAGGCAGCGACAAGGCGGCGCCCTCGGCCTATCTGCAGGCAGCCCTCCATGCCGGCGAGCTACCGGGCGTCGTCGCCATCGACGCGCTGATGCCGGCGCTGAACAAGGCCGCTGCCGAAGGCCGCATCAAGGGCGACATCACCATCGTGCCCTGGGCCAATCCGATCGGCCGTGCGCAATATCATTTCGGCGAGCATCAGGGCCGCTTTCACCTGGGCACCCGCACCAATTTCAATCGCGCCTTCCCGCTGCTTGCCGCCCCCGACGCCAAGCTCTTGCCCGACACCAGCTTTGGCGGCGCCGACCAGCGGCTGAAGTCCCGCCTGGTCCAGCTGTCGCTCGGCCACGACATCGTGCTCGACCTGCACTGCGACGACGAGGGCCTTGCCTATCTCTACATCCACACCAGCCTGTGGCCGGCCATGGCCGATTGCGCCGCAGCCATGGGCGTCGATGCGGTGGTACTGTGGAGCGAGGACACTGACGGCACCTTCGAGGGCGCCTCGATCATGCCCTACCAGAACGTTCCCGCGGATGTGGCTAAGTTCGACCGTCGCGTCGCCACCACCGTCGAATATCGCGGCATCCTCGATGTCGATAGCGCCCTGGCCAAAGCCGACGCCGAAGGCCTCTATCGGCTGCTGGTGGCGCGTGGTGTCATCGCCGACAGCGCGCTGCCCGCGCCCGACCCATTCAAGGGCGTCGTGGCCCCCTTGGAAAACATCGACATGATGCCCGCGCCCCGGGCGGGCGCTGTCCTCTATGACGTGAAGCCCGGCGACCGTGTCGCCAGGGGCGATCGTCTCGCCACCATCATCCACGCACCAGGCGAAACCGATGGCCGCGCGGAAGTGTTCGCGCCGCAGGACGGCATCATCCTGACCCGCCGCTCGCGTCGCATCATCCGCGCCGGCGAGGATCTGCTAAAGCTGGTCGGCGACAGGAAGAGCGCCGATGCCAGGTCGGGTACGCTGGAGGACTGACCTAGCCTGATATCGCCAGCCGCGCTTTGGCTTCCAGCCACTCGGCCATCTGCCGGTACGGCACCGGGCCGTGACTGATGCGGGCAACGCCGAGTTCGGCCAGCCGCTGGCGCGGCGGCACATGCGCCAGGGCGATGATGTTGACCGGCAGCACCGTTGCCTTGCACAGCGCCTGGATGAGAACCTCGTCACCAAGGCCCGGCGCAAAGAAGCCGCTCGCTCCGGCCTTTTCATAGGCATGCGCCCGCTCGATCGCCTGGTCGAGCAGCGTCTTGTCATGCGCGTCGGGCTTGGCCTTGAGGAAGATATCGGTACGGGCATTGAGGAAGGCCGGGATACCCGAGGCCTTGACGGCCGCCGCCGCCGCTTCGACCCGCTTCACCTGGACTCCAATGTCGTGCAGGCCGGTGCCGCCGACGATCTGGTCCTCGAAATTGAAGCCGATGGCGCCGGCCTGCAAGGCGCGTGTCACCGTCCGGGCGACGACTTCCGGCTCGACGCCGTAGCCGCCTTCGAGGTCCATGGTCACCGGCAGATCGACCGCCTGCACGATGCGCCTGATGTTGTCGAGCGCCAGCTCCAGCGGGATTTTCTCGCCATCGGCATAGCCGAAGGCGGCCGCGACCGGCCAGCTTCCGGTGGCGATGGCCTTGGCTCCGGCTTTCTCGATGATCTTGGCCGAGCCCGGATCCCAGGCATTGTAGAGAACGATCGGGTTGCCCTTGACGTGAAGGGAATGGAACGTCCGCGCGCGCTGGGCTTGGTCGGTCATGGGTGTTTTCCCGTCTTGGTATCGCTGGAGGTCCAGCCTAGCCGGGACCGCCGGCCCTGGCGATGTGCCATGGGCCCGGGAAGCGGCGGCCACCGGACAGACTTTTCAAACCTGTTGCGCATCCGGTTTTTCGCCGCTATGGATTTCGCCATGGACATGCGTTCGACCAAGACCATTTGGTGGTGGGCCTGCTGACAGCGGCCTGTTCGAACGCGCGTGCGTGAAAAGAGAGGGTGGCCGCAACGGAAAGTCCGGGCGGCCATTTGTTTTTCCAAGCCAGTCCCGGGTCCGTTGCCCCAACAAGCTGATGGAGACGGTAATGACGATGAAGGTTCTGGAAAACGGCGCTGAAAGTTTCATGACCGCGGGTGGCATCACCATTGTGCGTGAGCGCCACGACCGGCCTTATGCGGGGGCGATCGACGCCTATGTCGATGGCTTGAACTCGCGCCGGGGCGCGGTGTTTTCCTCCAACTACGAATATCCCGGCCGCTACACCCGCTGGGACACCGCCATCATCGACCCGCCCTTGGTCATCTCCGCGCGCGGCCGCGCCATGCGCATAGAAGCACTGAACCGCCGTGGCGAGGCGCTGTTGCCGGTCATCGGCAAGACGCTGGGCGGCCTTGCCGACATCACCATCGCAGAGACGACGAAGACGCTGATCCGCCTCGACGTCGCCAAACCCGGCCGCGTCTTCACCGAGGAGGAGCGCAGCCGCGTGCCTTCGGTCTTCACCGTGTTGCGCGCCATCACCGCTTTGTTCAGGACCGACGAAGACGCCAATCTCGGCCTCTATGGCGCCTTCGGTTACGACCTCGCCTTCCAGTTCGACCCGGTCGACTACAAGCTCGAGCGCAAGCCGAGCCAGCGCGACCTGGTGCTGTTCCTGCCCGACGAGATCCTGGTCGTCGACCACTATTCGGCCAAGGCCTGGACCGACCGCTACGATTATTCCGGCGAGGGATTTTCGACCGAGGGCCTGCCGCGCGCCGCACTCGCCGAGCCGTTCAAGACCGCCGACCGCATCCCGCCGCGCGGCGACCATGAGCCGGGCGAATATGCCAACCTTGTGCGGCGCGCCATGGACTCGTTCAAGCGCGGCGACCTGTTCGAGGTGGTGCCGGGCCAGATGTTCTACGAGCGCTGCGAGACCCAGCCCTCCGAGATTTCGCGCAAGCTGAAGTCGATCAACCCCTCGCCCTATTCCTTCTTCATCAATCTGGGCGAAAACGAATATCTGATCGGCGCCTCGCCCGAAATGTTCGTGCGCGTCAACGGCCGCCGCGTCGAAACCTGCCCGATCTCGGGCACCATCAAGCGCGGCGACGATGCGATCTCGGATAGCGAGCAGATCCTGAAACTGCTCAATTCGAAGAAGGACGAGTCCGAGCTCACAATGTGCTCGGACGTCGACCGGAACGACAAGTCGCGGGTCTGCGAGCCGGGTTCGGTGCGCGTCATAGGCCGCCGCCAGATCGAGATGTATTCGCGCCTGATTCACACCGTCGATCACATAGAGGGCCGGCTGCGCGAAGGCATGGACGCCTTCGACGCCTTCCTGTCGCATGCCTGGGCGGTCACCGTCACCGGCGCGCCGAAACTGTGGGCCATGCGCTTCATCGAGCAGAACGAGAAGAGCCCGCGCGCCTGGTATGGCGGCGCGATCGGCATGGTCAATTTCAACGGCGACATGAACACCGGCCTCACCTTGCGCACCATCCGCATCAAGGACGGCATCGCCGAAGTGCGCGCCGGCGCCACATTGCTGTTCGACAGCATCCCCGAGGAAGAAGAAGCCGAAACCGAACTGAAGGCATCCGCCATGCTCTCCGCCATCCGCGACGCCAAGATGGGTAATTCCGCCACCACCGAGCGTACCACCGCGCGCGTCGGCGACGGCGTCAATATCCTCCTCGTCGACCACGAGGATTCTTTCGTCCACACGCTGGCCAACTACTTCCGCCAGACCGGCGCCAATGTCTCGACCGTGCGCACGCCGGTGCCGGACGAAGTCTTCGAGCGGCTGAAGCCGGACCTCGTCGTGCTCTCACCCGGACCGGGCACGCCGAAGGATTTCGATTGCGCCGCGACCATCAGACGAGCGCGCGCGCGCGACCTGCCGATCTTCGGCGTCTGCCTTGGCCTGCAGGCGCTGGCCGAGGCCTATGGCGGGGAACTGCGGCAGTTGCATATTCCCATGCACGGCAAGCCCTCGCGTATCCGCGTCTCCAAGCCCGGCATCATCTTCTCCGGCCTGCCCAAGGAAGTCACCGTTGGCCGCTACCACTCGATCTTCGCCGATCCGGTGCGCCTGCCCGATGATTTTATTGTCACGGCGGAGACGGAGGACGGCATCATCATGGCCTTCGAGCACCGCAAGGAGCCGATCGCCGCCGTTCAGTTCCATCCGGAATCGATCATGACGCTCGGCCACAACGCCGGCATGCGCATCATCGAGAACATCGTCGGCCATTTGCCCCGCAAGGCCAAGGAAAAGGCAGCCTGACCTCGATGGCCGAAACCGAGAACACGGTGGCGATCGCAGCCAGGACGGCTGCGAGGCGCAAGGTTGCCAACCTTGCCTTCTGGTCGATCGTGGTCGCCTTTGTCGTGCTCGGGCTGAAGCTGGCCGCCTGGTACATTACCGGCTCCGTCGCGCTTTATTCGGACGCGCTCGAATCGATCGTCAACGTCATTGCCTCGGTCGCCGCCTTCTGGGCGATCCAGGTCAGCTACAAGCCGGCCGACCAGGATCATCCGTTCGGCCATCACAAGGCGGAATATTTCTCGGCGGTGCTCGAAGGCGTGCTGATCGTCGTCGCCGCACTGCTGATCCTCAACGAGGTCTGGCGCTCCTGGCAAGCGCCCGCGCCCCTGGAACGCCCCTGGAACGGCCTTGCCGTCAACGGTATCGCCACGCTGATCAACGCCTTCTGGGCCTGGACGCTGATCCGCGTCGGCCGGGCCGAAAAGTCGCCGGCGCTGGTCGCCGACGGCAATCACATCATGACCGACGTCGTCACATCGGTGGGCGTCTTCGGCGGCCTGGTCGGGGCAATCCTGACCGGCTGGCAGATCCTCGATCCGGCGCTCGCCGTCATCGTCGCGCTCAACATCCTGTGGCAGGGCTGGCATGTCATCGGCTCGTCGATGAACGGCCTGATGGACCGTGCCGTCGATACCCAGGAACACATGCGCATCCGCGACGTCATCTCGGCCAATTGCAAGGGCGCGCTGGAGGTGCATGACCTGAAAACCCGCATCGCCGGCCGCGCCACTTTCATCGAGTTCCATCTGGTCGTCGACGCCGACATGTCGGTCGGCGCCAGCCACGTCATCTGCGACCGCATCGAAGACGCGCTGAAAGCCGAGATTCCGTCGGTGCGGGTGACGATTCACGTCGAGCCCGACGACGAGGCGAAGCTGCCGAAGGGCACGACGGCCGTGCCGTTTGCTTGAGGAAAAACTCAGGGCATCATCCTCGGGCGAGGATCTGCCGACCCCGCCGGATCGATCGGGCCATTAGCGCCATGTGGGGTAGCCCGCCAATGGCTCCATCCAGGCATTAATTCCAGAATAGATCGCCAAATCGGGCAGCGCCTGCTGATCAAAGGCACGCCAGCTCGGCCTCAAAACCGTAGTCAGGTGAACCGTCTAAGTTTGTCAAATCCAAACTCGGCAAGCGAAGTCCGATCCAAGGTAGCACCCCCTGCTTGCTACCGGCTCATCATGTGTCGGTCGAAATGTCGTCCCATTCCTGCCCCATATACCCAATCAGCCAATTGAGCGCGTAATGACGCTCGACAACCACGTCTTGTTCCAATCCTGCCGGCGCGGCTTTCCCGTTCACCCGCGCATCCACCACAGCCCAATTGTACCGATAGATCAGATCGGCAGCATCGAGAAGGTCGCTTTGCGGACGCAAATTGGCCCGCTTGAGCAACCCTTCCGTGTCGAGGTCACGCAAGATCGAAACCATACGCGACACATCGCAAGGCTTATCTGGGCGCCCAAGGTCTTCAAAGAATTGCAACGCCCACAACATTACGAAAGCCCCTTCATAGCGCCAGCTAAAATTTGCGCGATCTTGCCCGGTTGCAACGGGGTTACCGACAAACGCTTGCTCTTTGGGCGTAAAAAACCCTTCTGCTCCAAACTGGCTGATCAAGTTGCTTACGAGATTTCGATCATTGGTCTCCCCTTTGACGGCCACGATCACCAATGCGATGGCGCGCTTAACCACCTCGTCCGTCGTCCGTCGCCGACTTTCGGCTGCGGTTTCGATCGTCGGCAAATGGTCCATGAAGGGTACGCCCTCCTTCTTCAACTGTGCTGTTGAGGCCGCCTTGCGAGCCTCAGCCTCGCCTTCAGCGTCGGCGGATCCGATGAAGGCCAAGGAAGTCAGAAAACCAAGAAAGCTGCGACGCATCATATTCATTACCAAATGGCTGCTAAAGTGACTAAGGCGCACAAGCCGATTGCGGCATTGGCTCCAGCCGATAGACCTTGTCGTCCGACTTCGTCTTGCCATCCGCTGCCTTCGAGCAGAGATCGACGATCGCCAGGCTGCTGTTGGGGTTCGCGAGCATCATCGTGCCGTTGGCGCCACGCTTGAGGAAAATTTCCTTCTGCGCGATGTCGCAGGAGAAATCGCTCATCTTCGAGCTTGCCGCGCAGCGCCACTGATCGGCCTCGCCCTGGCAGGAATAAGTCTGCGTGACCTTGCCGGACTTCAGCCGCGTCGTCACCGAGACGGCGATGTCGGCGCCGTCAGGCCAGTTGGCGATGTCACCGCCAGAAGCGAAAGACGCCAGTTCCACCGGCCCGCGGAAAACCCGGATCGACTGCGTCAGCTGGTCGGGATGCGAAGCCAGATGTGCCGTATCGTAGTCGCGGCCGTAGCAGAACGGCTGGTCGGGCTTCAGCCGCACGCGCAACGGATCCCCGAGCGCCGGATCGATCGGGTCGATGCGTGCGAACTCGGCCTTGCAGGTCGCGGCCGGCATCGGGTCGAGGCGGAAATTGTCGTCCTCTGAACCCAACGCCTGCCGGTCATATTCGGCCTTGCCGAGTTCCTCTTCCGATCCGGCATCGAGATAGAGGTCGGCCGAGACATCGGTGACAATCAGGCGACCTTTGTCATCGACCTTCAGCGAGGCCATGGTGCGGTCGCAGTCCATGCCGCAACGGATCGGCCCTGATGTGCCATCCTCGGATTCATGGTTGCACCAGCCACCGGCCCATTGCGGCGCCTTGGCGCCACGCACCGTCGTGGTAAGAAAGCCATTATACGACGTGTCGGCATTTGCCGCGGGCTCTTCGTTCGGCCGGCTGACCGGATCATGGCCATAGTAGAAGAAGATCCGCGCCACCTTCTGCTTTGGATGTGCCTTGAGATGAGCCGCGTCGTAGACCCGGCCGAAACAGACGTCCGCCCCGTTCGGGCTGAGCTCCTTGAGCTTGAGTGCGTCGGCGGCGACGGACTTGCCCGTCAGCAAGCCAAGCAGCACGACGCCAAATCCGGCGCTCGCGACTGTCTTCCATTCCCCTGCCCTGAACGTCATGTGACCTCTCCTCGCATCGACAGGACGTCGCGTCAATTTATGCTAGTATTGTAGCCGCAGCCACGCAAATCGCGGTACGATCTGAGGAGGATGCCATGCGCCGACGCGACATGTTCCGCGCGGTTCTTGCCGGGACCGCAACGTTTCTCGGCCTGCGGGCCGCGCAGGCTGCGGTCACGGAGCCTGCCAGGCTGAAGGTTGCCTATCATCTCAGCGATGTGGACAAGGTCAACTTCGTGCTCGGCAACATCAAGAACCACTATGAGGGCACCGGCGGCAAGGTCGACATCGTGCTGGTCGTGCATGGCCCGGCCCTGGCGAGCTTCAAGTCGAAGGGCATATCGGCTGCCATCTCCGGCCGCTTCGCCGGCCTGGTGCAGCAGGGCCTCGAGCCGCAAGCCTGCGGCAACACCATGCGCGGCATGGATATTTCGCTCGCCGACCTGCTCGATGGCTTTCATGCCGCCGACAAGGGTGGCGTCGTCAAGCTCGCGGAACTGCAAAGCCAGGGCTATACCTATCTACGCCCCTGAGGCTTGAACACCGCGGTGGCAAAGGCCTACGAAGGGCGGCAGACATCCCGGAGGAACAACCGTGCCAGCCACCAATACGCTT
The DNA here is from genome assembly GCF_002879535.1 of Mesorhizobium intechi. GTDB lineage: Bacteria > Pseudomonadota > Alphaproteobacteria > Rhizobiales > Rhizobiaceae > Mesorhizobium > Mesorhizobium intechi. Next base: position 44,006 of record NZ_PNOT02000082.1, on the reverse strand, counting down.
AGCATTCCCGATCTCGCCGGCAAGGCGGTGCTGATCACCGGCGCCTCGACCGGCATCGGCGCGGCACTCGCGCTGGCCTACGCCGCGCAGAAATCGAGGGTGGCGTTGCATTACAATTCGAGCCGCGAGGCAGCCGAGAAGCTCGCCAAGACCATAGCCGACAGCGGCGGCGAGGTGTTCCTCGTTCAGGGCGATTTTTCCGTCCCCGCCGACGTCGAGCGCGTCGTCGAGGACAGCGCGCAGCATTTCGGCCGGCTCGACGGGTTGGTCAACAATGCCGGCGGCATGCTCGGCCGCGTACCCTATGCCGAACAGACCGAAGAGCATTACGACGCGGTGATGGACCTCAATGCGCGTTCGGTGCTGACCGCTTCGCGCAAGGCGATGCCGTGGCTGAAGAAGCAGGGAGGCTTCATCGTCAACACCTCGTCCATTGCCGCGCGCAATGGTGCCGGCGGCGGTGCCGGCCTCTACGGCTCGGCCAAGGCCTTCGTTTCCAATGTGACGCGCGGCATGGCAAAGGAGCTGATCGGCTTCGGCATCCGCGTCAACGCCGTGGCGCCCGGCACGATCCTCACGCCCTTCCACGAGCGCTATTCGACCGAGGAGCAGATCAAGGGCATGGTCGCCACCATTCCGCAGGGCCGCGCCGGCACGGCGGAAGACTGCGTTGGCGCCTACCTGTTCCTCTCATCGGACCTGCTGAGCGGCTACATCACCGGCCAGGTGATCGAGGTGAATGGCGGCCAGTTGATGCCCTGACCGGCTATCTGCATACTGACGGTCCACATGCTCTTGTCGAGGACCTTGAAGGGAGACAGCTGAATGTACGGACTGATCGGCAAGATGCGGGCGGCGCGCGGCCAGCGCGACGCGGTCATGGACGTGCTGCGCGCCAGCACCGGCGCCCTGCCCGGCTGCCTGAGCTATATCGTCGCCACCGACCCGGCAGATGCTGACGCGATCTGGGTGACCGAAGTGTGGACGGACCAGGCAAGTCACAAGACCTCGCTGCAGCTTCCGGAAGTCCAGGCGGCAATCGCCAAGGCGCGACCCTTCATCGCCGGCTTCGAATTTCAGGTGGAGACCAACCCCGTCGGCGGCTTCGGGTTGCCTGACGGCAAGACAGGCTGAGGCCTTCGGGCAGCTTTTTCAGCACGGCGGGGTTCGCATCGCCGTACTCTGCGTCTAAGACCGAAACATGGATTCCCCGGCGCAGCCTCCCGACCAGCCCGCCACCGACCGCATGGCGCGGATGGGCAAGCCTTGGCAATGGCTGGTCCTAGTCGCCATTTCTGCCCTCTTTGCCGGCGCGCTCGAACTCGCCGCTCTGCCGGCGGCGCTGCTGATCGGGCCGATGCTGGCAGCCATCGTCGCCGGCACCAATGGCGCCACGGTGCGGGTGCCGCGCCTGCTCTTCGGCTCCGCCCAGGCCATTGTCGGCTGCCTCGTCGCGGCGTCGATCTCGGCCGATATCTTTCGTGTCTTCCATGCCGAGTGGCCGCTGTTCCTGGGCGTAGTGATTGCGACGGTCGCGGCCTCCAGCCTGCTTGGCTGGCTGATCAGCCGCTGGCGCATCCTGCCCGGCACCACCGCCGTCTGGGGCTCCTCGCCGGGTGCAGCTACCGCCATGGTGCTGATGGCCGGCGCCTTTGGCGCCGACCAGCGCCTTGTCGCCTTCATGCAGTATCTGCGCGTCATCTTCGTTTCGATGACGGCGGCCATCGTCGCCAAAATGTGGGTCGACACATCGGGCATCGAAGTCCCGCCGATCATCTGGTTTCCGCCGATCGATGTCCAAGCCCTCGCCGCCACGTCAGGCATCGCGCTGGTCGGCGGCTTGGCGGGAAAGCTGTGCCGGCTGCCCTCGCCCTTCTTCCTCGGCACCTTCATCTTCGGCGCCATCGTGCATCTGGGCCTTGATGTCGAGATGCAGCTGCCGCCCTGGCTGCTGGCAATCAGCTACGCCATGGTCGGCTGGTCGATCGGGCTGAACTTCACCAGGCCGATCCTGCGCCATGCGACGCGTGCTCTGCCGCAGATCATCGCCTCGATCCTAGCGCTGATCGCCTTTTGCGGCGGGCTCGCCTTCCTGATCAGCCATCTCCTTGGCATCGATCCGCTCACCGCCTATCTGGCGACCAGCCCCGGAGGCATGGACAGCGTGGCCATCATCGCCGCCGCGGCGCAGAACGTCGACATCTCCTTCGTCATGGCGCTGCAATCGGCGCGCTTCCTGATCGTCCTGCTCGTCGGCCCGAGCGTCGCCCGGATGGTTGCCAGAAGCATCCGGGACTGACAGGCCCTGCTTCACTCGGCGATCCGGACACGATAAGTACCTTCCGCCGGCGGAATCCTCATCAATCCAATCTGTGCATCAAATCATCATCCAGCCAGCGGCCGAAGAAATAGACCAGCTGCTTGTGCCACCATGGCCAGTCATGGCTGACGTCACCGCCCCAATAGTCGACCCAGGCCGGAATGGATTTGTCGCGCAGGATCTGTTCCAGCTGGCGCGTCTCGACCAGCATGCGTTCTTCCCAGGCGCCCTGCCCGCAGCAGAAGATAAGGCGCAGCGCCTTCAGCCGGGCCAGAAGCTTGGTATCGACGATGCCGGGCAGATAATCGAGCGGCGAGTTGTAGAAGATGTCGCCCTCCAGAGCCTTCCCGAAGAAATCGCGGGCCGAATAGACCCCCGACAGCGAAATGACGCCGCTGGCCAGTTCGGGAAAGCGGAAAACGAAATTCGACGAATGGTAGCCACCCATCGAGCAGCCTGAAAACAAGGGCTTCAGCTTGCGCCCGCCATTGGCGGCCAATGCGGTGGACAGGATTTCCGGCAACGCCTCCTCGCGCACATAGCCGAAATAGGCCTCGTGGCGGCCGATGCGGTGCGCGGCGTCGGCATGCTTGTCGAAGAACGATTCCGAATCGATGCCGTCGACCGTGAACAGCTGGATACGGCCGGTGTCGATGAACTCGGCCAATGCGCCCACTCCACCGGAATCCTCGAACTGGTAGAACCGTCCCTGCGACGTCGGGAACACCACGACCGGCCGGCCGGCATGGCCGTAGCGCTTGTATTCCATGTCGCGGCCGAGCTTTCCGGAGAAATGCTTTTGATAGGAGACGTCCATCGCCTCAGGCCCTTTCCGCATGGATATAGGCGACCGCCTCGCGCAGCGCCGCCTGATCCTTCGAGCGCAACTGGTAGGCGTAATTTCCCATGGCGCGGCTGAAAACCTCTTCGATGGCCTGATGGTGGACGATCTTGTCTCCGTGCGCCGCTAGCACGTCCTCATGGCTGTGCAAATAGCGGAGGTGCCGCTTGCGGCTGGCATAGGCGGTGAAATACTTGCCCTCATAGGGCCCGCCGGCGGCGTCCTTGACCACCATGTCGGCCCATGCCGCGTAGACGTCGATGTCGAACGTGTAGTTGATGGCGTCGGTCATCCAGGCGCCGGGCGGTCGCATGTTGACCTCCAGCGCGATGATCCGGTCGTCCCTGGTCTCGAACAGCTCGATGTGGAAGAAGCGCTCGCGCACGTCGAACGCCTTCAGGATCTTGCGGCCGGCCTCCTCGACCGCCGGCCTGATATGGGGAAAGCAGGTGTAGCTCATATGGCGGTCCTTGTTGACCACCTCCATGACGCTCTGGTCGTAGCGGTGGCTGGCCGCCAGCACCACATCGCCGTCGCGGTTGACCAGCCCGTCATATGTCACCACCAGCCCCTCGATGAATTGCTCCATGACGAAGGTCACGTCCTCGGGCTTGTCCCGGAAGAACTGGTCGAGCTCCCCTGTGTTGGAGATCTTGAAGGTATTAGAGGCGCCGGAGCCGCTGTCGGGTTTTACCACCACGGGATAGCCGACGCGGCGGATGAAGGTCATGGCGCCGGCGCGGTCGGAGCATTTGCGCTGCGCGATCGTCTCGACGCCGCTCTTGCGGAAGAAGGCGCGCATGCGGCTCTTGCGCTTCAGGTTCTTCACGAAATCGAGCTTGGTGCCGTAGATGTTGAAGTCGGTGCGGATGTTGGCTTCCAGCTCCAGCCAGTGCTCGTTGAGCGATTCGAAGCGGTCGATGCGGCCCCATTTGTGGATGAAATGCCCCATCGCCCGGAACACCGGCTCGTAGTCCTCCATGTCGGCGACGCGGTAATATTCCGAAAGCGCGCTCTTCAGCTTGCCGTTCAGCGCATCATAGGGGGCGTCGCCAATGCCGAGCACGGTGGCGCCGGCCTTTTTCAGCCGGTCGCAGAAATCGGCGCCGTTGGCCGGAAAATGCGGCGAGAAGAACACGAAATTCATGGACACCCCCTCATGGCGGCGGCGCAGCGCAGCCCCGCCGACGCTCGAGTCTGGCGCATTTGCGGCGCCTGTGGAAGAGCACCCGCATCAGGGATAATGTTCAACGGATTGAGCCCCCGCTTGCCTCTGCGGGGGCGCTCCTGTATGAGAGCCCGCATGAACACCCGCGCCACCACCGCTTCCCGTCAGACCGGCTTTGCCGGCGAGACCGTGCGCGCGCTTGCCTCGACCCTGCTTCTTCTCGGCCTTATCGGCGATCGCCGGGTTCGCTGAAGGAGCGCCCGGCGGTCGAACCGCCGCGCAAGCGCATGCTCCTTGGCCAGTCACACAATTGGCAGTCACATCAAGCGAACGCAAATCTGGTAAAGGCACCACTCGCCAGCCATCCGTCCGAGACGGATCCGAGGGCAGCAGGGAGAACAAGACGATGAACGCACGAGAACAAGTCCGCCCTGATGCCGCTGTCGCCGGCGAGCATGTGGAACCAGCCCGCGGCATGCCCGACGCGGCGCGCAAATATCAACCCTATCCGACCGTCGGCCTCACAGACCGCACCTGGCCCAACAAGGTCATCGACAAGGCGCCGATCTGGTGCTCGGTCGACCTGCGCGACGGCAACCAGGCGCTGATCGACCCGATGGGCCATGAGCGCAAGGCGCGCATGTTCGGCCTGCTGCTCGACATGGGCTTCAAGGAGATAGAGGTCGGCTTCCCCTCGGCCTCGCAGACCGATTTCGACTTTGCCCGCTGGTGCATCGAGGAAGGCAACGTGCCCGCCGATGTGTCGCTGCAGGTGCTGGTGCAGTGCCGGCCCGAGCTGATCACGCGCACCTTCGAGGCGCTGAAGGGCGCCACCAATCCGATCGTGCACTTCTACAATTCGACCAGCGAATTGCAGCGCCGCGTCGTCTTCGAAAAGGATGTCGGCGGCATCAAGCGCATCGCCACGGACGCGGCCAAGATGATCACCGACATGGCGGCCAAGGCCGGCGGCGGCTATCGCTTCGAGTACTCGCCGGAAAGCTTTACCGGCACCGAGCTCGAAGTCGCGCTGGAGATCTGCAACGCCGTCACCGAGATCGTCAGGCCGACATCGGACAACAAGCTGATCATCAACCTGCCGTCGACGGTCGAGATGTCGACGCCCAACATCTACGCCGACCGTATCGAGTGGATGTGCCGCAATCTGGACAACCGCGAGAACCTGATCATCTCGCTGCATCCGCACAATGACCGCGGCACCGGCATCGCCACCACTGAACTTGGCCTGATGGCCGGTGCAGATCGCGTCGAAGGCACGCTGTTCGGCAATGGCGAGCGCACCGGCAATGTCGACATCGTCACGCTTGCGCTCAACATGTACACGCAAGGCGTCGATCCGGGAATCGACTGCTCCGACATCAACCGCATGAAGGACGTCTACGAATACTCGAACCAGTTGAAGATCCCCGAGCGTCATCCCTATGTCGGCGAGCTCGTCTACACCGCCTTTTCCGGCTCGCACCAGGACGCCATCAACAAGGGCATGAAGGCGCTGAAAAGGGCCAACACCGGCCTGTGGGAAGTGCCCTATCTGCCGATCGACCCCGCCGACGTCGGCCGCAGCTACGAGGCGATCATCCGCATCAACTCGCAGTCCGGCAAGGGCGGCATCGCCTATGTGCTGCAGGCCGATTACGGCCTCAATCTGCCGCGCAATCTGCAGATCGAATTCAGCCAGGCGATCCAGGCGATCACCGATGCCGAAGGCAAGGAAGTGCCCGCCAAGCGCATCTATGAGCGCTTCCTCGAAACCTATGTCGACCAGCCGGGCGCGCGCCTGAAATTCCTCGACCACCACACCTATCCCGATACAGTGGTCAAAGGCCGGCGCGTGGTCGAGGCAGTGATCCTCGACAAGGGCAAGGAAATGACCATTACCGGCACCGGCACAGGCCCGATCGATGGCTTCGTCGATGCACTGTCACGCCATGTCGGCGTGGAGATGTCGGTCCTCGATTATTCCGAACACTCGATGCAGCGTGGCTCCAATGCATCCGCCATTTCCTATGTCGAAATGGAATATCCCGGCGGCAAGCTGTTCGGCGCCGGCATCAACACCAACATCGTCGCCGCCTCGCTGGAAGCGGTGACCTCGGCGGCCAACCGCATCGTCGGCCGCAAGCCGCGGTAGCGTTTACCGACGATTGGCGCGAGAGATCACGACCACTCTCGCGCCGGCCATTTTTCAAGACCGAACAATGCCTTGGCCTTGAACGGCTGACACCGGCGCCACACCGATCCTGTAGCCGGCGTCGGCCGCGTCATTAACCACCGGAAAATTATCCGGTGAGGTACGCGATCGCATAGTGAGTGGATACTTGTTTGGTGGTGCGAGCCCTATATGATCGCGCCTCAACCTGTGCCGACTTCGAGAGGATCGACACTTGCAGCATGCCACGCCTGCCGCCCCCGCAGTGCGCGAGACACTGGAGCGACTGCTTGCCAGCGAAACGTTCGGACGGTCCGAGCGCGCGCGCAAGCTGATCCGTTATCTCGTCGAACGCGAGCAGGCCGGCGAAGCCGACAGGCTCAAGGGCTTTTCCATCGCCATGGACGTCTTCGGCAAGGACGGCGATTTCGATCCGTCGACCGATGCCGTGGTGCGGGTGCAGGCAGGCCGGCTGCGCGAATTGCTGCAGCAGTATTTCGCCAATGAAGGCATTGCCGAGCCCGTCCGCATCGCCATCCCGCGCGGCGGCTACGTCCCGGCCTATGAGCTCAACGCGATCCGTCTGCCGGAAGGGGCCAAACCCGCCGAGCAGACGCCAGCGGCAGCGGCTCCAGCCGAGCAGCCCGGCGCTGCCGAGGAGGCCGTTGCACCCGTGCCTTCGGTGGCGCGCCACCTCCGCTTCTTCTGGATGGCGATCGCCGTGGTCATCGCCATGCTGGGCGTCCTGATCCTGCGCCAGGGCGGCGACGCGCTGCTCGCCGGCGGCGATCTGCCGGCGACGCTCGAGAGCGCGGGCCTGACCAGCAGCATCGCACCGTCCCCGGTCAGCGAGGCCCTGCCGCTCGTCTACATCGCCGTCAAGGCCAGCGGCGCGGACGCCAGCCGCGTCGCCGCCTCGTTGCGCGCCGGCCTGAGCGGCTTCGATACGATCGACTTCATCGGTCGCGACACCGTCGACAAGACCGATCCGGGCGCCAGCGCAACGAGCTTCATGTTCGATGTCCTGCCTGGACCGGGCGCGGGCGAGATTACCATCGAACTGCAAAGCGTGGCGACCGGACGTGTGCTGTTGTCGCGCAATCTAACGGCCGCCGACAGCGCGCCATCGGACGTCGAGGACCGCATAGCCGGCATCCTCAGTTCCGCGCTGCCCGCGTCCGGCACGATCTACAACTACATCGAACAGAGCGGCATTCAGAACGGCCTGACGCAGTGCCTGCTGCTCAACGGCAAATACTATCTCGACCAGAACGCCAGAACCCACGAAGCCGCCTATCGCTGCCTCGAAACCCTTGCCGAAAACGGCGCAAAATCGTCGCTTGTCTATTCCGAACTCGCCTCGTTGCACCTCGAGGCCGTGAACGACCACTACGCCTATCCGCCGGATGCGACGATCGAAAAGGCGATGACATTCGCCCATCGCGCCGTGCAGATGGGGCCGACCAGTCCCTATGCGCATCGCTCCTACGGTTACATCAATTCGCGTCTTGGCAACGCCGACGAAGCGCTGCGCTGGATGCGCAAGGCCTATGACCTCAACCCCTATGACGTCGCCATGGCGGCCGCCTATGGTTACGGGTTGGTTTTCGCCGGCCGCTACGCCGAGGGAACCCCCCTTCTGGCCCATGCCGTGGATGCCTCCAGCGGCCATCCGACATGGTGGGATTTCGGGCTTTTCGCCGGGGAACTCATGCTCGGCGACACGAACAAGGCCGCGATCGCCAGCTCCGCCCTGAGAACCACCGCGACAAAATCGCACTATCTTGCAGCCCGGCTGATCGGCGCCAGGATCTCCGGTCAGGACAGCCTGGCACGTAAGCTGCTCGATGAACTGACCACCAAATTCCCCAAATTCGCCGCCAATCCACGCGCGACCTTCATTGACCGAAAATACCCGGCCGATCTGACCGAGCGGCTGATCGGCGCCTTGCGCGCCGCCGGGCTCGGCGCCGCCAGCTGACCTCGGCAGGTCGGGACTGTTTGGACCAATGGAATTGTTGGGCGTTCGCGCGCACGGGACGAAGCGCCGATCGGGCTGATTTCCCGGCTTTTGCCGGACGAACCCCTGGATGACATGCCAGCGCTCGCGAAATCGCGAAAGTTTTACTGGCCATCGCTCTGGACAAAGAGCAATCCAGTCGCATTCAAGCGTTCCCGCAATTTGATACCTTCCGCTTCCATGATCTCATCGCTTCACGCTGCCGAAATGGGTGCCGGCTCGAAGACCATCGTCTTACTGCACGGGTTCGGCGGTTGCGCGGACGTCTGGCGCGACGTGACCGTCGCGCTCGCACCTTCCGCGCGCACGCTTGCCTATGACCTGCCGGGCCATGGCCTGTCGCTCGACTTTCCCGATGCCGGGCCTGCAAAGGTGGCGGCAAGGGCCGTTCTTGCCGACCTTGCGGCCCGCAGGGCCAAAGGCATCCATCTCGTTGGCCATTCGATGGGCGGAGCGGTGGCGACCTTGATGGCTCTGGCCGAGCCGGAGAGGGTGGCGTCGCTGACGCTTCTGGCGCCCGGCGGCTTCGGCCCGGAGATCAACGGGTCGCTGTTGCGTCGTTATGCCGGCGCACAGAGCCGGTCCGAGATCCTCGCCTGCCTTGCCGCCATGTCGGGTCCACGGGCGCTACCTTTTGATCGCATCGCCGATACGCTCTGCGAAATGCGCAAGCGGCCCGGACAATCGGAAAAACTCGTCGAGATCGCCGCTGCTATGACCAGGGACGACCGCCAAGGCGTCATCTCGCGTGAGCAGTTGGACAGACTGACCATGCCGGTGATGGTGGTATGGGGCAGTGATGACGCAGTGCTGCCATTCACCCAGGCCGACGACCTGCCGGCGCGCTTTCATGTGCATCACGTGCTTGAGGCCGGCCATATGCTGATCGAGGAAGCGCCTGATCTGATCGCCAGCATCATCCGGCGCAATATCAACCGTCGGGCCAGACCCCTTCGCCCCAAACTCGCCGCCGCCAGTTGAGTTGCTTAATGCCTGCCGCCCAACGGTGACCTCGGTTCGAGTGCGCCCTGCGGGTGGACGGATTGAGGATTTGCCAGTGCTGTCGGGTTTTCGGAGAGAGAACCATGGCAGGACACCGCAGCTACCGCATCACGTTCAAGCGTCACATCCCGGAACCCATCGGTCCGCTTCATCTCGCCAGTGCATTTTGCCGGCGTCTGTGTTAACCCCGTGTTAACCAAACCCGCGAGGCAGACGCCGATGAAGGACGCAGGCGAAAAGATCGATCCGTCAAGAAGGCTGTCCGATGCCATCCGTGATGTGAAGAACGCCTTCGCCGACCGCGACGATGTCGTCGTCGACATGCGCGAGGCGCATCGCATGCGCCTCGATCTCCTGGCCGCCGAACTCGCACCCGTCTTTGCCGATGTGCCCGCCGACATGGACAATTTCGACTTCGTCGTTTCGTCAGGGCTGCAGCCGCGCCTGTGGATCGACGCCGTCAGCCATGTCGCCATGGGGCGCGACCGCCGCACCTACCGCTTCCTCAAGGACACCCGCATCGGCCGCGTGGTGCTTGCCGAATCGACCGAGATGAGGCCGGTTGCAGATTCGGTGACCCGCTATGTCGCCGAGCGCATCGTCGAGCGCCAGAGGATGATGGAGGGCGGGGTCGAGCCGGCCGTCGCCGGCATGACGCGCGCCGAGGTGGCGGAGGCCGAGCCGCCGCTGCGGTCGCCGCAACGCGGCAAGGGCTGGTCGGCCTTCCTGTCAGGCCTTGGCCTTGTCGCCGCCGGCGCGCTGGTCGGCCTGGCGGTGTCGGTCGCCCTGTTGTGGGACCGCCTCGTGGCCGTGGTGTTCAGCCTGCGGCCGTAGAAGCGCTGGCCTCCACACCCAGTTCCAAGGTCTGCAGATCGGCGGGCGGTATCGCCGGCCCGGTCAGGCCGCGCCGCGTCAGGCGGATGCGCCAATTGCCCTTTTCGCCGTCGATATCGAGCAGATTGTACTGTGCGGCCGGATGCTTGCCGCCCGGCGCCTGGCCGGCTGCGGCGACACCGATCACCGGAACCTTGGCGCCGCGCAGCCCGATCTGGAACAACGACGGCAGATGCGAATGACCGTGCAGGACGAGTTCCGCACCGTTCTTGCGAATGACCTTGTGGAAGCGGGCGATGCCGAACAGCCGCTTGTGCTGCGAGACGGCGCCGCGCACCGGCGGATGGTGGATCATGATCGCGCGAAACAGGCCTTGCCCGCCAGTGTCGCGCAGAATCTTGCCGAGCCGCTCCGCCTGCCCTTCCATGAAGAAGCCGTTGGCCATGAAGGGTGCCGTGGCGCGCGCCGTCGAGACGCCGATCAGCGCGACATTGCCGCGCACGCGAAGATAGGGGAACGCGTTGCGGTCGACCGGCGTGTTGACGCCGTCGCCGCTCATCCAGGCCGCCCATGCGCGGCAGACCTTGTCGAAGGCGCCGGGCACATAGGCGTCGTGGTTTCCCGGAACCACGGAAACGTCGTTCGGCGATCCCAGCGTCTCCAGCCAGTGCTTGGCCATCTCGATCTCGCCGTCGAGCGCCAGATTGACGAGGTCGCCGGTGACGGCGAGGTGGTCGGGGTTCTGCGCCTTGATGTCGGCCGTGATGGCGTCGATGACGGCGTCATGCATATGGCGCCGGCGATTGCGTTGCCAGTTGACGTAGCCGAGCACGCGCTTGGAGGCGAGATCGCGATAAGATACATCGGGGAGCGGCCCCAGATGGACATCGGAAATATGCGCGAGCCTGAACATCCACCCCTCATAGGCGACCAGCGCCCCGCTTTCCACTCAAGGTTTCCTTTATCACCCACGGTTTGGCACCTGATGGCAAATCCGGACGACATCTTCCGCCAGACCGGCTGGCCGGGGTTGCGGGCCAGGCTCTTCCACCTCTATTTCGTACTGCGGCGGCCAATGACACTCGGCGTGCGCGGCCTCGTCCATGACGCCGCGACGAATTCCGTTTTCCTGATCCGCCATACCTACGTGCCCGGCTGGCAGCTTCCCGGCGGCGGCGTCGAGGTCGGAGAAACGCTGGCCGAGGCGCTGGTGCGCGAACTCGCCGAGGAAGGCAACATCGCGCTGAACGCGCCGGCAGTGCTGAAGTCGATGCATTTCAACTGCCGCTCCAGCCGCCGCGACCATGTCGGCTTCTACGTCATAGAGCATTTCAGTCAGGCGGTGCCGAAGCTGCCGGACCACGAGATCGCCGAGGCCGGCTTCTTCCCGCTCGATGGCTTGCCGGAGGGAACGACGCCGGCAACGCTGCGACGGATCGCCGAAGTTTTTGGGGAGGAACCCGCATCGCCCTATTGGTAAGCTTGCCTTAGCCGCAAAAAACCTCTGAGCTATACTGATCAGGAAAATAACGGGCGTGATTCCATGGATGTCGAACAAGCAAGATCAGTGAGCGTTTGGCCCTATGTCGGCTTTTATAGTCTTATGATGGTGGGCTTGACCGTTGTGTTTATGGGCGTGGCGATGATGGCTCCGTCGCTACCCGACAGCTTTGGCCATGCAAGCGGCTTCGCTATTGCGTTCGGGTCGACCTCTTTCGCCTCCTACAAATTCATCAACAGGAACCTTCGGCTTTTCAATCGAGACGAATATTGGAAGATAACGCTTTTTTCGTCTCTGGCCTCGTGCCTGCTTTCACTGATGCTGGTAGGCCTTGCCGTTGCGGGCGGAGCCATGCCGGGAAGCGATACCTTGCCTGCCCTCGTCTGGGTTTTCATCTTGCTGTTTGCCGGGCTTGTGGTTTTCGCTATCAACGCCCTGGGCTACTCCAGCCGCATGGGCAAAAGTTTCCTGAAAGCGGAGCTTGCCAGGCAGGCTCGCATCAACACGGAAACCTTCCGATAGCGACGATGCCCGCCGCGGGTATTGCAGATCTCAGATCGCGAATCTTGCCCGATCATGCGGCGCCCCATAGTCAAGCTCCGGCCCCACCGGCACGATTCGTGTCGGATTGATCGTTTCGTGGCTGCCGTAGTAGTGCGCCTTGATGTGATGCAGGTTCACGGTCGCGGCGACACCAGGCACCTGATAGAGATCGCGCAAATAGTTCGACAGGTTCGGATAGTCGGCGATGCGCCGCAGATTGCATTTGAAATGGCCGACATAGACCGGATCGAAGCGCACCAGCGTGGTGAACAGCCGCCAGTCGGCCTCGGTGATGCGGTCGCCGACGAGATAGCGCTGTTTTGACAGCCGCTCCTCCAACGTATCGAGCGCCGCGAACAGTTCGCCGAACGCCTCCTCATAGGCACGCTGCGTGGTGGCGAAGCCGGCGCGGTAGACGCCGTTGTTGACCGCGGGATAGACCAGCGCGTTGACGCGGTCGATCTCATTGCGCAGGTCCCCGGGATAGAAGTCGAGGCTTGCATCGCCCCATGCGTCGAATGCCGAATTGAGCATGCGGATGATCTCGGAAGACTCGTTCGAGACGATGGTCTGCTCCTTCTTGTCCCACAGCACCGGCACGGTCACCCTGCCGGAATAGGCGGGATCGGCCTTGGCATAGATCTGGTGCAGGAAATCGAGACCGTAAAGCGTGTCGCCGGTGGCGCCGTCCTCGCCCAGGAATGTCCAGCCATTGGCGCCCATGAAATGATGCACGACCGAGACGGAGATGATGCCCTCGAGCCTCTTCAGCGCGCGAAAAATCAGCGTCCGGTGCGCCCACGGACAAGCGAGCGAGACATAGAGATGGTAGCGCCCCGGTTCGGCCTTGAAGCCGCGCCGCCGGCCTTCGGCCGGCGCCCCGTCGACGGTGATCCAGTCACGCCATTGCGACTGCGTTCGCACGAACCTGCCGCCGTTGTCAGCGGTATCGTACCAGCGATCCTGCCACCTGCCCTCCACCAGCAATCCCATGCGATTCTCCTTGCGTCCTTTCCCATTATTTAGGTCCAGGGTTGCGCCGCCGAAGGCGTCAGGCGCTGAACAGACCGTCACTTGACGGAGACGACCAACACATCAGGCCAATTGCGGCGGCCGAAAATTGATGCTAGCGGACACTCCGCATGTTCGACTTTGCCTTGATCCGGTTTGACCGACGACGAAAGGGCGCCCGCGCTTGATGAAGCGCTGACTGGCGAACGCTGCCGTTTGCAGCAACCTTTCCTCCTCTACCGGAACGCAAAGACCATGAGCCTTGCCGACGTGAAATACTTGCCGGAAACTCCCGCGCACGACCCCGAAATCGATGCCATCAATGACGAGGCCTTCGGGCCCGGCCGCTTCGTGCTTGCCGCCTACAAGATCCGCGAAGCCGGCGGCCACGAGCGCGCGCTGTCCTTTGTGGCGGTCGATGGCGATCGCGTCGTCGCCTCGGTGCGAATGACCCGCATAGCCGCCGGTGCCGGACGCGCGCTGATGCTCGGGCCGCTCGCGGTGCGGCCCGCCTTCAAGAACCTCGGCATCGGCCGCCGGCTGGTGGCGATCGCGCTGGAAGCGGCTGCAAAGGCCGGCGTGCCCGCCGTCATCCTGGTCGGCGACGAGCCCTATTACGGGCCGCTCGGCTTCAAGCGCATCCCGCGCGGCCAGATCTCAATGCCGCGCCCTGTCGATCTCGACCGGCTTCTGTCGCACGAGATCACGCCGGGCGCGGTGGCCAGGCTCACGGGCGAGGTCGGTCATGCCAGCCAGGCCAGGGTCGCCGAGCACGTCTAGGCGATGGCTTGACCTTGACCGTCGATCCGGGCCTGATCCATCCCTGTTTTCTTGGAGCAATTCCAGGAAGATGTGAAACGGTTCGGTGCTTTCGTGAAATAATGGATTGCTCCGGGAGAGGATGACGCCATGAACCCTAACGGCCAGATCGCGATCGTCACCGGCGGCGGCTCCGGCCTTGGCGAGGCAACGGCTCGCGCGCTTTCCGCCAAGGGTGCCCGCGTCGCCATCTTCGATGTCGGCATCGACCGCGCCACCAAGGTTGCGGCTGAAATCGGCGGCATTGCCGTGCAATGCGACGTCAGCAACGCCGACAGCGGCGCCGCCGCCGTCGCCGAGACGGCGAGCAAGCTTGGCGAGCCGCGCCTTTTGGTCAATTGCGCCGGCATCGCCATTGGCGTGAAGACGATCGGCAAGGACGGGCCGCATCCACTGGATCAATACCGCAAGGTGATCGAGGTCAATCTGATCGGCACCTTCAACATGATCCGCCTGGTCGCCGACCGCACCGCCAGGCTCGACCCGCTGCAGGGCGGCGAACGTGGCGTCATCGTCAACACCGCTTCGGTCGCCGCCTATGACGGCCAGATCGGCCAGGCCGCCTATTCCGCTTCGAAGGGCGGCGTGGTCGGCATGACCCTGCCGGTGGCGCGCGATCTTGCGCGTTCCGGCATCCGCGTCTGCACCATCGCGCCCGGCATCTTCAAGACACCGATGATGGCCGGCATGCCGCAGGAGGTGCAGGATTCGCTCGGCGCCGCCGTGCCCTTCCCGTCCCGCCTCGGCGAACCGTCCGAGTATGCCGCGCTTGCCCTGCACATCATCGAAAACCAGATGCTGAACGGCGAAACCATCCGCCTCGACGGCGCCATCCGCATGGCGCCGAAGTAGTATAAGTCCAGAAGTGCGCATGCTCTTGCGAATTACACAGTACGCTTGCCAGGACCGGCATCATCGTCCGATAGGTGGAATAGGAAAATCAACTTAGCAGGACGAGACCTTGGACGATCGAAAGAAGGACGTGATCCGCGAGACCGACGCCGAGGCGATCCGCTTGGCGAAGACGCTTCTGCGCAGCGCCCGCTTCGGTGCCCTGGCGGTGCTGGAACCGCAGACCGGGTCGCCGCTGGCGAGCCGGGTTGGTGTCGCCACCGATATCGACGGCGCCCCGCTGATCCTGGTCTCGATGCTCTCGGCGCACACGCCCGCCATGCTTGCCGATCCACGCTGTTCCCTGCTGCTCGGAGAGCCGGGCAAGGGAGACCCGCTGGCGCATCCCCGCTTGACGCTGATCTGCCAGGCATCGCGGCTCGAGCGTGGCACTGACACGCACGCCCGCGCCGAGCGCCGCTATCTCAACCGCAATCCCAAGGCAAGCCTGTATGCCGGGCTTGGCGACTTCTCGATCTTTCGCCTCGAGCCGCAGCGCGCCAGCCTCAATGGCGGCTTCGGCAAGGCCTATCTGCTCGATCGCTCCGATCTTATCAGCGTCGGACCCATCATCGAAGAACTTGCGGCGAGCGAACAGTCCGCGGTCGAGCACATGAACGCGGACCATCTGGACGCGATCGCAATTTACGCCCATCATTACGCCGGGGCATCTGGCGACGGCTGGAGCATCGCCGGTTTTGACGCTGAAGGCATGGATCTCGTATTGGGAGACAGGGTTTGCCGGGTATTCTTTCCACAACCTCTGGTGTCAGTGAAGGGTTTGCGACCCGCCCTGGTCGAAATGGCCTGGGGCGGCCGGGCTGCGGGACAGGCAAATAGCGAAACTTAATTGCGTTTGATCAAAAGCAACACTTGAGATTTGAAAGAAATGTTCTACGTTTCAGAGGCGGCGCCGACTCGTCGGTAGCCTTTCGCAAGTGAATTTATGGATTCAGGCACCATTGCCCCCATGGCGCCTCGATGAGCACAACAGCATGGGGCATTCATGGTCTCGACAAAGCTAATCGCCAACGCCGAATCTGCTGCCGAATTTTTGATGCTCATGGGCAACGAAAAGCGGCTCCTGATTATGAGCTATCTGATCGACGGTGAAATGTCGGTCGGTGCCATCGCCGACAAGGTGATGCTCAGCCAATCCGCGCTCTCGCAGCATCTGGCCAAGCTGCGGGCGCTCGACCTCGTGGAAACCCGCCGCGACCGTCAGATGATCTACTATTCCTGCAAATCCGACGCGGTGCGCGAGTTGCTTGTCATGCTGGATGGTATTTTCGGTACCGGCAAGGAGGACCTGTCCCAGATGGCACAGAGATTGCGCCGCGCCGGGAGTTGACCGGACGCTGCTGCGGCTGCTTACCTCGCTGACGATTTCCGGAGCGTGGCTTGTGCGTCTCTCCAACGCACGAGCCACGCTCTCGATGTTTGAGCGCAGGACATGGACCCAATTCGCATCGACGACCCACGGGACTCACGCGTCGCCGCCTATCTCGATATTCGCGAACGCGATCTTGCCGGCCGGCAAGGCCGTTTCGTCGCCGAAGGCAAGGTGGTTCTCGACTTGCTTCTGTCGTCCGGTCGCTTCGGCGCCGAATCCATACTGGTCTTGGAAAACCGGCTCGGCGGCCTGAATGACATCCTGCACAAGGCACCGGCAGACCTGCCGGTCTACGTGGTCACCAGCGCGGTGATGGATGCGATCGCCGGCTTCCACATGCATCGCGGCATCCTGGCCATCGGTCGCAAGGAGACGCCGCAAGCGGCCACGTCATTGCTGGATGCCTTGCCCGGCCAGGCCCTGGTGGTGGTGCTCGTCGGCATCGCCAACCACGACAATATGGGCTCGATCTTCCGCAACGCCGCCGCCTTCGGCGCCGATGCGGTGCTGATGGATGCGACATGCTGCGACCCGCTGTACCGCAAGGCGATCCGCGTTTCCGTCGGCGCCGCGCTCAAGATCCCGTTTGCGTCCTTCAGCGACACGTCAGGCTTTACGGCAATGCTCGCCGAACGGGATTTCGAACAATTCGCCCTATCGCCGCGCGGAAACATCGACATCAGCGATGCAAGACCGGCCAAGCGGCTGGCGCTCTATCTCGGCACCGAGGGCGAAGGCCTGCCGGAAAGCCTGCTTGCGCGCCTGCAAACCGTGCGGATCACCATGTCGAGAGGCTTCGACAGCCTGAATGTCGCCGCCGCGTCAGCCATTGCCCTGCATCACTTCTCGCATCGTTGAGCAAGCGACTGCGGCGCACCGCCGCTTCAGTTCGCGTCCGCCTTCTGCAAGGCCCGCACGCGGTCGGCGAGGCTGCGATCGCCGCCGTTGGATCGGCTGTCCTGTGGTGCCGCCAGCGCCTTGGCGATCGGGGAATCGGGCCCCTCGAGCTTGGCCGTCAGGTGGACGACTTCAGCCGCCAGCTCGTTCATCTGCTCGCGCAGCGCGGCACTCGCATTCGCCGTGCCGGACGATGCCGCGGCGCCGAGATCCGCCCTGAGCCGCTTGTTCTCGCGCGCCAGCGCCGTGAGCCTGGCCTCCAGCCGCTCGCGGTCCCTGTCGAGCTTGGCGATCGCCTGGTCGAGATCATCGCGCTGTTTGGCCTCGTCGGGCCGGCCCGCTTCATCCGGCCTGCCGACCAGCCGCAGGGCCGGTCCGCCCTCCTCGGCCTTCGCCTTTTCGCGCAGCCGCGCCAGCTCCTTTTCGCGACGGTCGAGCTTGTCCTCGCGATCGGCGAGAGTCGCCAGCAGCCGTTCGACCTTCTTGTCGAGTTCGGCCACCCTTTTCTTCTCCGCCTTCAGCGCTTCGCGCGCGGCCTTGCTTTCGGCCGCGATCTCCTGCTGGCGCCGGTCCGCTTCCTTGCGCTGGCCGCGCAGCAGCGCGATGTCGCTGGCCAGCTTCTGCACTTCGGACTCCCGCGCCACGAGCTCGATCTGCCGGCTGGAGGAGGAAAAACTGGCATCGTCATACATCTGCTCCAGCTTTTCGAGCTCCAGCGCCCGCTTCTCCAGCTTGCGTTCGGTTTCCTTGAGCCGCTCCGAAAGCCGGTGCAGGTCCTCTTCGCGCTGCCGCAGCGCCTCGTTCTTGGCGCCGAGTTCGGCGAGCGCGTGGTTCTTGTCCGTGCGTTCGATCGCCAATTCCTTCAACGTTTCATGGCCACGACTGATCTCGACGAGCTGTTCGGCGGCTTTCTCGCGCAGCGCCTTGACGTTCATTTCGAGGCGGCGCGTTGCCATGGCGTATTCCGCCCGGATGCGGTCCTTGTCTGCCTGGATTTCGGTCTGCGTCAGCGGGATGGAGGCCTCGATGCGCCTGCGGGTCAACGCGACGGCACGGCGCCAGACGGCCGGAGCCACCATCAGCGCCAGAAAGCCGGCGCAGAGAAAGCCGAGGGCAAAGAACAGAACCGACTGAACCAAAGGACTACCCGCTATCGGCGGCAACCGCCGGAACTGGACCGCATCATACTGGCATGGCGGAAATCCGGCGCTGCGGCAAGAGCTTGCCACAGCGTGTGGAGGGTCAAAGGCCTAGAATTCCCATCGAAAACTTGGCATTTCGGTCATCATCGGTCGGACTCAGAACGGATTCCAGGTCGCCCGCTCGGTCAGTTTCAGATAGCCGAGATTGACGCCGAGCCGGGCGCCGACGCCGGTGCGGATCGGCACCAGGAGCACATTGTTGTTCTTCAACACATTGAAGCCGACGCCCGCCACCACATAGGCCGACCCGGCGACGCCGCCGTAGCGGTTGTAGAGATTGCTGACATCGTCGAGATTGTAGACCAGCATCATCACCCGGGACCCCTCGCCGCCGAAATCCCAGCCTAGCGACGGGCCTTGCCAGAACACTTTGTGATCGCCGGCATTCTTGGTGTAGAGCGTGCCTTCGCCGTAGGTCAGCCCGCCGATCAGCGCGCCGGACCCCTCCTCACCGAGCAGATAGCCATTGGGCAAGCCATAGGAGGCGAAGATCTTCTCGACGACGGTGGCGAGCCCACCCGATGTCGCGCCGAAGAACTTGTGACCGGAATCGATAATCTCCTGAGCGGTGTACTCCTGGGCCCGCAGGGCTGAAGTCGAAAAGACGAGGACGCCCATGAGCGCGATAGCCATTGAGCAGACACGGAGAAACGTCCGGCCTGAGATGACGCGGAGGGAACTCCGGTCGTAGAATCGGGAAAACATGCTTCCAATCTCCGTCATGGAGCACTTTCGCCGACGCCTCGCATCCGGTCCGGCTCTTTAGGCGGCCGTTAAGGATGACTGTTAGGGGCAAACTATGCCGTAATCCTTTTTCAACCATTAACTCCCACACGAAGATGGCGGTTCGAAGGCTGGCTTTTGCGGTCTCGCGGCGCTGAAAGTCCGCGCAACCGCGCCATTTGCGCCGACGACAATTTTGGATTTGTTGCTGTACGTACGGGTGCTGTGTATTCAGAAAGCCTCGGGTTGAAGCGTGATTCGTGTCGGCAGACGCGACGATCAATCGCTCGGCCAGGAATTGTGGAATTTTGCAGGGATTTTCACCGATGGCCGATCTGTTCACCCTTTCCGCGCCTGACCTCGCGGCGCTTCTGTGCAGCCGTGTCTGCCACGACATCATCTCGCCGGTCGGCGCGATCAACAATGGGCTTGAACTGCTTGACGAGGGCGGCGCCGACGAAGACGCCATGCGGCTGATCCGCCAGAGCGCCAAGAACGCCTCGGCGCGGTTGCAGTTCGCCCGCATCGCCTTCGGCGCGGCAGGCTCCGCCGGCATGCTGATCGACACCGGCGACGCTGAAGCGGTGGCGATCGCCTTCCTCAAGAATGAAAAGCCGGAACTGACCTGGAACGGGGCGCGCGCGCTTCTGCCCAAGAACAAGGTCAAGCTGCTGCTCAACCTGCTCCTTGTCGCCAACGCCGCCATTCCGCGTGGCGGCAAGCTGGTCGTCACCCTCGAGAATCTCGAGACCGAGCCGCGTCTCTCGCTTTCGGCAAGCGGCCCGATGCTGCGCGTGCCGCCGAAATTCCTCGAACTGCATTCCGGTCACAAGCCGGAAGAGCCGATCGATGCGCACTCGGTGCAACCTTACTACACGCTGCTGCTGGCCCGCGAGGCCGGCATGACGATATCGATCCATGCGACGCCGGAAGAAATCGTGCTTTCGGCAGCCTGAACGTCCGGCCGGCTTGCCGGGAAAACGAAGTATTTCAGCGACGTAATATTGCCGTGACTGCTCAATCCGCAGCGACAGCGAAGCATTCGCGAAGAAAAGCCTCTCTAGCGGCATCTTTCCAAAAATTTTACCTAAAGACTTTTCGGGTTCTTTACCAGATCGGCCTAGGGTGTTCACCAGATACCCCGCACGACCGGATTGCCCCATGGCAAAGAGGACCCGGAAATGAAACGCTGCATGTTCGTCGACGATTCAAGCGTGATCAGGAAGGTTGCAAAACGCATCCTGGGCGGTTCCGACATGGTGGTGATCGAAGCAGCCAGCGGGCTTGATGCACTGGAGATGTGCGCCGCCGACATGCCCGACATCATCGTCGTCGACGGCGCCCTGCCGGACGTGCAGGCAGTTGACCTCATCCGCCGCGTACGCGCCATGGAAAGCCCGATACGGCCGCAGATCCTGATCTCGCTGGTCGAGCTCGACATCGCCTCGATCATGCGGGCCAAGCGCGCCGGCGCCCAGGGCTATCTGCTGAAGCCATTCAATCGCCCGCAGTTGCTCGAGCGCTTTCGCAACCTGAAAATCGCAGCTTGAGGCGGCAGAGGCCTCTCATCGCTGATCCATGACGCAAAAAACCCGGCCGAAGCCGGGTTTTCGTCGATGATGGCAATGATTCGGGCGGCGCTCGCCGCTCAGGCGCTGACGCGGATGTCTTCGGGTTCGCGCAGCACGTAGCCGCGGCCCCAGACCGTCTCGATGTAGTTCTGGCCACCTGACGCAGCGTCGAGCTTCTTGCGCAGCTTGCAGATGAAGACGTCGATGATCTTCAATTCCGGCTCGTCCATGCCGCCATAGAGGTGGTTGAGGAACATTTCCTTGGTCAGCGTGGTGCCCTTGCGCAGCGAGAGCAACTCCAGCATCTGGTATTCCTTGCCGGTGAGATGCACGCGCTGGCCGCCGACCTCGACGGTCTTGGCGTCGAGGTTGACCACCAGGTCACCGGTGGTGATGACCGACTGGGCGTGGCCCTTGGAGCGCCGCACGATGGCATGGATGCGCGCAACCAGCTCGTCCTTGTGGAACGGCTTGGTCATGTAGTCGTCAGCGCCGAAACCGAGGCCGCGTACCTTGTCCTCGATGCCGGCCATGCCGGAAAGGATCAGGATCGGCGTCTTTACCTTGGAGAGGCGAAGCGTTCTCAAGACCTCGTAGCCGGACATGTCGGGCAGGTTGAGATCGAGAAGGATGATATCGTAGTCGTAGAGCTTGCCCAGATCGACACCCTCTTCGCCGAGGTCCGTCGTATAGACATTGAAACTTTCCGATTTCAGCATCAGTTCGATGCTTTGTGCGGTTGCACTGTCATCTTCTATCAGCAGAACACGCATTTCATTCCCCTTTTCTGCTGCCGGATCATTTCACGACCCGTCCTGCCCCGGAGCAGTGGTTGCCTTGTGCAGAGGCTGCCATTGAATGGTTAATAAAACCTAATTTCCCGCTCATGACGGTATCAGATTTTTTAACCGCTTTCTACACCCTCTTGAATCTAATAACGAATCTCATACCCAAATTCCTAATGCAACACATTAACAACCTGGACTAAGCGACTCCAGGGACTCATCGACGCGCCTTCGCTTCGGCGGCCGGAATTTTTACCCGGCCTTAAGTCCTGACCCGTATGATTAACAATGCCCGTAAACGAATGGTTACCGCAGGCAAAAAACTTTAGGGTTTTGTTTCCCATAGTTCGGGAGATGCCGGTGGACACGGGCAACGCCTGGGCCTTTCCAGGTGGTTTGGACGATATGTGCGGGTGTGCGTTTCCGGGAGTACCGAATCATGAAGTCACGTGAAAACCTCGTTCGGCTGAAACAGTTTCAGGTGAATGAGAAGCGGCGGCAGCTGCTGCAGCTCGACATGATGATCGCCGAGTTCGAACGCATGGCCGTCGAACTGGAGCTTCAGATCACCGCCGAGGAAAAGAAAGCCGGCATCACCGACATCAATCATTTCGCCTATCCGACCTTCGCCAAGGCGGCGCGCTTGCGCCGCGACAACCTCAGAAATTCGCAAAGCGACCTCGCCCAACAGCGAAGCGCTGCCGAATCATTACTCGGCGAAGCTGAAGCGGAGCTTTCCAAGGCTGAAATGCTGGAATCGCGCGACACCAAGGTCCGCGAGGCCGAAACCGGTGGCCGCAGCGCCATGATCGGCTGAACCGGCGAGATCGGCACCGTCGCGGGCGGGGTGCTCATCGGGCCGTCGGCCCGAAGAACCACCCACTTGCCGCGAGATCCCCGCTCTAGGCGGCCCAATCCCCCTCACTTACGGCTATCGCCCTGGCACGGGCATCCTTGATGACAGGCGCGTGCTGCTCCGCCCATGCCCTGATCTGGGTTAGCAGCCCTCCCAGATTCTGGCCGAGCTCGGTCAATTCATATTCGACGCGCGGCGGAATGACTGGAAAGACCTCACGGCGCACCAGGCCATCGCGCTCGAGCACGCGCAATGTCTGCGCCAGCATCTTGGGCGTGATGCCTTCGAGCTTGCGGGCTAGCTCGCCATTGCGCAGCCGGCCTTTGCGCAGCGCGCAAACCACCAGATACACCCATTTGCTGGCCAGCATCTCGAGCACGGTATGGGAAGGACACGTCCGCCGGAACGCATCGTAGCCGAAGGGGGAATCGTGATCACTATCCATCTGGCAGGGCCGTGTCCGCCATGGCGCCTCGAAATCGGGCCAGCGCGTGCTGGTGCCTGCGGCGGCCGGCGGGGTCGGCCACCTGGCGGTGCAGATCGCCAAGGCGCCCGGCGCTTACGTCATCGCCACCGCCAGCCCCAACAAGCTCGATTTCGCCCGTAAGCTCGGCGCCGACGAGGCCATCGACTACACCCGGGGCGGCCTGATCAGAGACATCGATCTGGTGCTGGACCCGATCGGCGGCGACCATGCCGAACGCTCGCTGAAGGCCATCAGGAACGGCGGCGTGCTGGTGTCCTTGCTGGACCTGAACGACACCACCAGGGCGCTGGCCAGCGCGCGCGACATCCGTGTCGAGCGCATATCCGTCATGCCCGACCGCGAAGGCCTAGTGGAGCTTGGCCGGCTGATCGACGCGAACAAGCTCAGCGTTCATGTGGCGAAGAGCGTCCCGCTCGAAGAGGCCGGGGCCGCCCACGCCTTTCTCGCCACCAGGCCGATCGGCAAGGTGGCGCTGACGACATGACCGACAAGGTCACGACCTAGAAAGCAAAAGGGCGCGGCATGCCGCGCCCTTTTGTATCTTCAGCCCGGCCCTAGTGCCGGTATTGCTGGATGCGCGTGGTGCGCAGCCCGGCAAGGCCATATTCGTCGATCGACGCCTGCCAGGACAGGAATTCCTCGGTGGTCAGCTTGTAGCGCTGGCATGCCTCTTCGAGGCTCAAAAGCCCGCCGCGCACCGCCGCGACCACTTCCGCCTTGCGCCGGATAACCCAGCGACGCGTGTTGGTCGGCGGGAGATCGGCAATCGTGAGAGGGCTGCCGTCGGGCCCGATAACATACTTAACTCTAGGTCTAACCAGATCGGTCATCGTACTCTCTACAAAAAACTCAAAGACCCAATCCCCGCCACGTTACCGCCACAGCTTTAAAAATTGCCTAAGCAGACCCTAATGACTAGGTAAGGATCGTGAACGCCGCGTTAGTCTTTTCGCAGGCATTTGAAATATCCGGCTGGAAGCCTTGGATTGGTCGCGAAAAATCCGGCCGGTCGCGGATCACGCGCAATCGGTCGATCGCCTTGCAAGCTGGCGCAGGCGGAAAGCTTGACCTATATTCTCGACATTGGCATTCAGACGCCGCGCAGAATGAAAGCATCATGAACAGTCTCGACCTTCCCGGACGTCCCGAAAACACCCGCATTGTCGTCGCCATGTCGGGCGGCGTGGACTCGTCCGTGGTCGCCGGCCTGTTGAAGCGCGAAGGTTATGATGTCGTCGGGGTCACCTTGCAGCTTTACGATCACGGCGCGGCCACGCACCGGGCCGGTTCATGCTGCGCGGGGCAGGACATTGACGATGCCCGCCGTGTCTCCGAGACGCTGGGCATTCCCCACTATGTGCTGGATTATGAGGAGCGCTTCCGCAAAGCCGTCATCGACCCCTTCGCCGAGAGCTATGTCGCCGGCGAGACCCCCATCCCTTGCGTCTCCTGCAACCAGACTGTGAAGTTCGCCGATCTGCTGGCCACCGCCAAGGAACTGGGCGCCGATGCGCTCGCCACCGGCCACTACATTCGCTCCGGCGCCAACGGCGCCCACCGCGCGCTCTACCGGCCGGTCGATGCCGATCGCGACCAGAGCTATTTCCTGTTCGCCACCACGCAGGCGCAGATCGACTATCTGCGCTTCCCCCTGGGCGGACTGTCGAAGCCACAGGTTCGCGCCATAGCCGAGGAGATGGGGCTGACGGTGGCCGCCAAGCAGGACAGCCAGGACATCTGCTTCGTGCCGCAGGGCAAATATTCCGACATCATCGCCAAGCTGAAGCCAGCCGCCGCCAATCCGGGCGACATCGTCCATATCGACGGCCGCGTGCTCGGCCGCCACGAGGGCATATTGCGCTACACGATCGGCCAGCGCCGCGGCATCGGCATCGCCTCCGGCGAGCCGCTCTATGTCGTCCATCTCGATGCCGAACGGGCCCGCGTCGTCGTCGGCCCGCGCGAGGCGCTGGAGACGCACAAGATCTATCTGCGCAACATGAACTGGCTTGGCGACGGGCCGCTCGGCGATATTCCCGAAGGCGGCCTCGAACTGTTCGCCAAGGTGCGGTCGACCAGGCCGCCGCGTCCGGCGGTGCTGCGCCACATCGCCGGCGTGACGTCGGTCGAACTGGCCGACGGCGAGTCCGGTATCGCGCCCGGCCAGGCCTGCGTGCTCTATTCCGACGACGGCAACGAAGCGCGCGTCTTCGGCGGCGGCTTCATCGAGCGCTCGGAGCGCGGCGCCGAGGCAGAGGCCATGCTGACGAAGCTTGCAGCAAGGCCGGCGCAAATTCCCGCCGAATAGACGGTCGGCGCTTCTTTCAATCTTTCGACTTGGTATGGGTGACCGTGCCTGCCGTCAGGATGCGCAGCACCCTGATTGCTTCCTCGCCGCTGGTGCGCGGTTCGGCCCGCGTCTCGATGCAGTGGATGAAATGCTCAAGCTCGCGCGTCAGCGGCATGCCTTGCGCGACCGCGACATAGGACGGCTCGTTGGTGGTAAAGGCCCATTGGCCGCTGTCCTGCCAGACCGCGTGGCGGTAGACGGCAAGCTTGCGCTCCCAAGGCTCGACGTCGTCGAACACCGCCATCGCCTTGGTGCCGACCACGGTCAGCCGTCGCTCGCGATAGGGATTGAGCCGCGAGGTGAAAAGATGGCTGCGCAGGCCGTTGGGAAAGCGCATGTGCAGATGCGCGAAGTCGCTGAGGTTGTCGAGGAGTGCCGCACCCTCGCCGCGCACCTCGATCGGCTCAGTGCCGGTGATGGCCAGGATCATCGACAGATCGTGCGGCGCGAGGTCCCACAGCGCATCGTTCTCGGTGTGGAACTTGCCAAGGCCAAGCCGGTGCGAGTGGATGTAGCGAACCTCGCCAAGCTCGCCATTGTCGATCAGCCCCTTCAGCGTCTCGAAGGCGGGATGAAAACGCAGGACATGGCCGACCATGAAGACGCGGCCATTGTCCTTGGCCGCCCGCACCGAGCGCTCGGCATCCGGCACGGTCAGTGCGATCGGCTTTTCCACCAGCACGTCCTTGCCGCTCTCGACGGCGCGCACGGAGAGGTCGGCATGGTATTGTGGCGGCAAGGCCATGACGATGGCGTCGATGTCGTCCCGGCCGAACAATTGGTCCGGCTCGATCGCCAGGCAATCCTGTTCGCTGGCAAAGCCTTCGGCACGCGCCCGGTTGGCGTCGGAAACCGCGTGCAGCGCGCCAAGCGCCTTGAGGGTGCGGATATGGTTGCTGCCCCAGTATCCGCAACCGAGGACTGCAATGCGCGGCTTCATCTGTTTCAAACTCTAAAAACTCGTGGCCGAGACATAGCGACGTGCCCCTTCGAACTCAACCCCGGCGGTCGCAACCAAATGTCCATGCGGCAAAGCTTTTTCAGCAATGAGAATATGCGGCGATATGGAATGCTTCGAAGCTTGACAGGCTCGCCCTCCCAACCTTATATCCGCGCGACCTTGGCGAACGCCTCGAAATGCCTTTCGATTTAAGGCGGATTTCGGGCCTTTCGCCGCCCTGGCGGGGTAGCTCAGTTGGTTAGAGCACGGGAATCATAATCCTGGGGTCGGGGGTTCAAGTCCCTCTCCCGCTACCACTTCAAACCCACTATCGTGTCCAACGGCCGCATTGTAGCGGCCGCCAGAGGGGGCGGGCTTTCCAGTGTACCGCGCGGTAAGGAAAGCCATTGAAGCCGCCGTGCGACTGCATCATCAGGCACAAAATCTAATCCTAGACGCTATTCAACGACGCGACATGCAACTGCATTCGGCCAGCATCGTCGGAAACTTCCTATCACATTGGGAAGCAGGCCAGGCTCAAGCTTTCTCGGGTCCAGCGTTGTTGGGGGTCATGCAAGCGATCGAGCAGTTTCCTGATTGCTTCCAATACGAACCCACTCCGGGAGCACAGAAACAATTCTACAGGTCGCTCAGCCAGCGGTGAGCATGTGTCGGCCGGGGGTGATTTGCCTACTGGAAGCGGTATTTGAGGGCTGATTAGTAGCCGTCTTGGATTTCCGCGACGCGCGGAATGGCTCAGAATAGCCGATGTCCGCTGGCACGCTCCGTTCGGAGCAAGCTCCCCTTTTCGCGATTGTCACCCTGCGCCTAGGATGTCCGCTTATTGCAGTGGTGTTCTCACCAGTGACCTGAGACCCTTGTTCCCTCCATTTCAATGGAGAGTCCGGCGCTTCATTTCTGGCCTCATGCGGCCTGTTTTTCCAGCGCCATTTTTATGGCGAATTCGATGGGCGTGATGTTGCCCAGGGCTGAGTGTGGTCTGTTCTGGTTGTAGTCCTCCTTCCATAGATCGATTGCCGCCCGCGCTTGCGTGAGGGTAGAGAACAGCGTTTCGTTCAAGCATTCGTCGCGAAATCGGCCGTTGAAGCTCTCCACGAATCCGTTCTGCATCGGCTTTCCGGGTGCGATGTAGTGCCATTCGACGCCGCTCTCCTGGCACCATTTGAGGATCGCCATCGACGTCAACTCGGTGCCATTGTCCGAGACGATCGTGCAGGACCTGCCGCGGCGAGCGATGATGGCATCCAGTTCCCGAGCGACGCGGGCGCCCGACAGCGATGTATCCGCGACCAACGCCAGGCATTCCCGCGTGAAGTCGTCGACGATGGCCAGAACCCGGAACCGTCGTCCGTCCGTGAAGGCATCGCTCACGAAGTCCAGGCTCCAGCGCTCGTTCGTCCGGCCCGGCGCGATCATCGGCCTTCTCGTTCCCAAGGCCCGCTTGCGGCCGCCACGCTTGCGGACCTGGAGCTTCTCCTCCCGATAAAGCCGCCGCAGCTTCTTCTGGTTCATCACGATCCCTTGACGTTCAAGCATGATGTGGATGCGCCGGTAGCCAAAGCGGCGGCGCTCGGCAGCCACCGTCTTCATCGCGGCTCGAACGATGGCATCGTCCGGCCGAATGCTTGTGTAGCGAACGCTCGAGCGATCGACGAAAAGAGCCTTGCACGCCCGACGCTGGCTCACCCCGTGCCGCTCGCAGGCGTGGGCCACAGCGCATCGCTTGGCATCGGGCGTCACCATTTCTTTGCGGCGACATCCTTCAGGATGGCATTGTCCAGCAACTGCTCGGCCAGCAGCTTCTTCAATTTGGCGTTCTCCTCCTCCAAAGCCTTCAGCTTGCGGGCGTCGGAAACGTCCATGCCACCAAACTTCGCCTTGTATTTGTAGAAGGTCGCTTCCGAGATCCCGTGCTTGCGGCAGACATCGGCGGTCTTCATTCCCGCCTCCTGCTCCTCTGCGCGGCTTTTCACATAGCTATTATTGTGAACGAATATGGGAGAGCTGTGATGCTGACCAAGTTCGGTTCCGAGATCTGGATTGCAAATGGGCCGACAGTCACCGCTGCAGCCGGTTTTCACTATCCGACACGCGTGGCAGTCATCAGACTGGCGACAGGCGGCTTGTTCGTTTGGTCGCCGACGGCATTGTCAGGCGATCTTCGCGCCGAGGTGAATACGCTCGGAACGGTCCGCTATATCGCGCCACAGAATTCCCTTCACCACATCTTCCTTGCCGAATGCAGGAACCTTATCCAGACGCCAAGACCTTCGCGCCACCGACGGGGCGATCCTGGATCTCTACAAGGCTGCCCTCCGCATGGCATAAACCCCATGGCCGGAGCCCCGCGGCTTCTCATCACGAGAGCGATACCCCACGCTTGTGCAGGACTTATCGATGAACGAGACCGTTGTTGAAATCCGAAGATACTCCGAGGAAATCGAGAGGCACCAGCACGACTACCCCCAAGTGATCTTGCCCATTTCCGGAGCGCTCGAAATCGATCTGGGGCACCGTTCAGGACGGGTTTCGAGCAGCACCGGCGCTTTTATTTCTGCCGGTTGCCAGCACGCGTTCTACGCCAGGCAAACGGACTCTTTCGTTGTCCTCGACCTGCCGTCCCGCCTCGGCATCGGGGAGCCGGATAAAGACATACCTGCATTCTTTGCGATCGGCCGGGAGGTTCAGGGCCTGATCGACTACATCGCAGCACTGGCCGCATCGCAGGAGCTCTCCGCCTCGCTTCGACGCGCCTGGTCGACATTGCTGCTGGATCGCATCATTCCTCCCGGGGATCGTCCAGATCGCAGAGAGCTGGCTGTTAGAAGGGCCACGGCGTTCATGCAACGAAACCTCGCAGAACCAATCCGCATCGCCGATATCGCGGAAGCGATAGGGATGAGCCCAACCCGTCTGCATGAAGCGTTCATCAGGCGGCGCGCCATCACTCCGCATGCGTATTTGGTTGCAATGCGCCTCGATGCGGCTGAACGGATGCTTGCCGATCCGCGCCTTTCCATCGCCGATATCGCGATTTTCAGCGGTCACGCCGACCAAAGCGCCTTGACGCGCGCGATGCGGCGGGAGCGAAACTCAACCCCGGCCGAAGCTCGCCGAAATCTGCTCGGAAGAACGGGAGGAAAAGCCTAAAATTCGGAAGGTTTTGCCAAGATATCGGCCTCGCGTGGGTGCTACGGATGCGAAAATTTCGCGTGTCTGAGGGATCATGGATATGGATTTGACCCGTTTCAAAGCGCTGACATTCGATGTGTATGGCACGCTGATCGACTGGGAAACCGGCATCTGGAACGCGCTCCAGCCGCTTTTGAGCCTCGCAAATGGCGAGATCAGCCGAGACGAAGCGTTGGAAACCTATGGGAATATAGAAGTGCTGCAGGAAGCCGAGACGCCTTCCTTGCACTATAGAACATTGTTGGCGACGGTGCATGCAAGGCTCGCTCGACATTGGGGGATCGCTGCGCAGGCCGATCTGCATGAACGTTTCGGCGCCTCGGTGCCAGACTGGCCCGCCTTTCCCGATTCCAGGGAGGCGCTGGCCTATCTGAAACAGCACTTTCGTCTGGTCGTGTTGTCGAATGTCGACGGCCGAAGTTTCGCGGCTTCAAATCGTAAGCTTGGTGTGGGCTTCGATGCTGTTTACACGGCGGAAGACATTGGCAGCTACAAGCCGGATCTGGGCAATTTTCGTTTTCTGTTCGAAAGGCTCAAGCAAGATCTGGGCATTCAGAAAGACGAAGTCCTGCATGTGGCTCAGAGCTTGTTTCATGATCATGCGCCGGCAGAGAGCATCGGGCTCGCCGGCGTGTGGATTGACCGCAGGTTTGGGATGGGGGGACCAGGTGCAACGAAGCGCCCTCTCGCCCAGCCGAACGTCGGAGGCCATTTTCCAACCTTGGCGGAATTTGCCGCTATGCATCGCGAAACGGATAACACACACTGATGTCGTTCGTCACATCCAGACCGCGAGATATGACGAGCCTTCGGACGAGCCCAAATGCGGCCTCTGTCCCATTGGCCGCCTGACGGCGTTTTATGCGCTTCCGTCCTGCACGGCCCCAAATGTCCGCTACGCTACCGTTAGACCATAACTGGCGTCCCAAGCGCGACGGCTCTCTAGGTCTCGGCCGCGCTGCTCATCGCGGCCAAAAAATTCAGTCGATCGATGGACGGAGCGTGGGCGCCGCCGAAACGGCTCCGGCTGCAACTCATTCGGCTGCGATATGGAGTGCCCCGCCTTCGTCGACCGCACCACCACGATCGGACGGGTCGAAGTCCGCTTCTCCAGAAGGCGCAGCCGGTTGGCGCTGTGCCACCACGGGGTCCAAGAGCGCCGTCAGCCGACCAGCGATTTCGGCTTCCACCCCGCCGGTTCTCGACGGATCTAGAAACACCGTGACAGCTTCGACCAAGTCACGCATTACCTCGGCAGATTTGGAATCGCCAGAAGCAGTGCCCTTGGCAAGCCCGGTCTGAAGCTGGTTCAGTTGTTCCTCGAGAACCGCAGGGTGCAGCGCTATCACTCCGGTCGCGGCGGGCACCTGATCCAATTCAGCCAAAATGCACTTGTGCGCTTCATGCAGCGTTTTGATTGCGGTCCCAGTACGGCTGGCCGTGGCCTTGGCAATGGCGTTGACCAGCCTTTCGATCTCCCGAATTAGCTCTTCAAGCTGGCGCCCTAAACGGTGCGTCTGCATCGGTAGCGGCGGCCAAGCATTTCCGTTCTTTGTGTTAGGCCGGGACTTACTGGGCAATCACTTCGGGATGGCGCTACTCGGCGTTATCTCCCGCAAGCACGATGCGAGCCGCCTGGATCGTTGGATCGAATAATTGCGCGCTCCCTGCGCGTCCGCCACGTAGATCAGGTCGCCATCGAGCCGTGCCATGATGGCGCCGCATGGCCGCCAGTGGCGGGCCTGTTCAGGCCAAAGCGCACCACAGCAAAGTCGAAAGGCCCCCTCTTCGATCGGCTTGTCTTCAAAAACTGGGCCGAATGTGAGGTAGGATGAGGATCGGAGGCCGTATTTCTCGAGCATCGCCGATCCCTGCCGCTGACGCTTGGATTGATGCGTATCAAAGCCGGCTGAACTCGTCCCTGTTAGCCAGGACGCATCACAGCCCGGAGGTGGTCATGGCTCACAAACAGGTATTGTTTCGTTCAGCAGCGCGCGAAAAGATACTTCGTGGCACAACTCAGCTCGCCGACGCCGTACGTGTTACGCTCGGGCCGCGCTCGAAATCGGTTCTGATCGAAAAGAAATGGGGTGCTCCCACGGTCTGTAACGACGGCGTGACCATCGCCAAGGAATTCGACCTGAAGGACCCGGAGGAGAATCTTGGGGCGCGGATGCTCAGACAGGCGGCCGAGAAAACCGGGGAGATGGTCGGTGACGGCACCAGCACGTCGACCATTCTGGCCCATGCGATGTTCGCCGACGGCGTACGCAACGTCGTCGCCGGTGCGAGCGCGATCGACATAAAGCGGGGTCTTGACCGCGCCACCAAGCGGGCAGTCGAAACGCTCAAGCAGATATCCCGGCCTGTCTCGACCCGTCGCGAGAAAGAACAGGTGGCAACGATCTCCGCGCACAACGATCCTCTCATCGGTCAGTTGGTCGGTGAAGCAATGGAGAAAGTCGGCGGCGAAGGCGTCATCACGGTCGAAGAATCGAAGACCACGGAAACCGTCCTCGACGTCGTCGAGGGCATGCAGTTCGATCGCGGATTCCTGTCGCCATATTTCGTGACCGATCCCGAGAAGATGGAAGCGGTCCTGGAGGACGCGCTCGTGCTCATCGTCGAAAAGAAGATCGCTTCGCTGAACGATCTGATCAAGCTGCTCGAGGCCGTGGCAAAGTCGGGAGCGCCCCTGCTCGTGATCGCCGAAGAAGTCGAAGGCGAGGCACTGGCGACGCTCATCGTCAATCAGATCCGCGGGACCTTCAAGAACTGTGCCGTAAAGGCGCCCGGCTTCGGCGATCGCCGCAAGGCCATGTTGCAGGACATCGCCATCCTGACCGGCGGACAGGTCATCTCCGAGGATCTCGGCCTCAAACTGGAAAATGTCACCATGGAGCAGTTGGGGCGCGCGAAGCGGATCGTCGTCGACAAGGACAACACGACCATCATCGGCGGCGGCGGAGACGCAAAGGCGATCAAGGGCCGTGTCGAACAGATACGGCGCGAGATCGACAATACGACGAGCGACTATGATCGCGAAAAGCTCCAGGAGCGGCTGGCCAAGCTTGCAGGCGGTGTCGCCGTCATCAAGGTCGGCGCGCCGACCGAAGCCGAGATGAAATCGAAGAAGGAAGCGCTCGACGATGCCATCAGCGCCACCAAGGCCGCTGTCGCCGAAGGCGTGGTGCCAGGCGGCGGGCTTGCCCTCTTGCGCTGCATAAGGACTGTGACCGACGAGCAGGAACGTTGCGAAGGCGACGAGCGCACCGGCGTGCAGATCCTCAAGCGGGCACTCGAAGCACCAGTCCGGCAGATCGCCGAGAATTCCGCGGTCGACGGCGGCGTCGTCATTGCCAAGATGCTCGAAGGCACAGGCAATTTCGGCTTCGATGCGGGAAAGAAGGAGTATGTCGACTTGGTCGAAGCCGGCATCATCGATCCGACCAAGGTCGTTCGCATCGCGCTGGAGAACGCAGTCTCGGTGGCGAGCGTCCTGCTCCTGACCGAGGCGACCATGACCGAAATTCCGGAACCGCCGAAGGAACGCGCCCTCGAACCAGAGATGACGATGTAGGCGGCGCGTTACGGAGCACCGAATTTGGATTGGAGGCGAAAGGCGCGAACCCGCGAGGCCGGCAGGCTTTGATGCGCATCAAGGCGCACGATCGGACCTCAGGTGATCCTGCGACAAATCGCTTCGGAGGCCACCAAAATGATCTTCAACACCATCATGGTTCAACTCGATGTCGATTCTCCGGCAGCGCCGCGAACGAACTATGCACTGGAGTTGGCGCGACGCTTCGAAGCCACGCTGATCGGTTTTGCCGCAGCCGATTCATATGTCTTTGTCCCCGGTGACGAC
This sequence comes from Mesorhizobium intechi, assembly GCF_002879535.1. GTDB lineage: Bacteria > Pseudomonadota > Alphaproteobacteria > Rhizobiales > Rhizobiaceae > Mesorhizobium > Mesorhizobium intechi. The sequence continues at coordinate 10,601 of NZ_PNOT02000082.1, read as the reverse complement.
GGTGGGGCGGCGGCGGCGGAAATCATGCGTGAGCGCCGGATCGAGATCGAGGATCGCCTGAAGATCCTGAAGGAGGAATTCCTTGGCCTCGTCGGAGACGACGCCACCTGGCGTGAAGAGATCGGGGACCCGACACGCCTGCTCGCGAAACATGCCCGCGCCGCCGATCTCGTCGTGACGGGAACGCCGGCCTCCGGCGCCGGCCACCACCGGGTTGTCGACATCGGAACATTGGTGCTGTCGGCCGGACGGCCTGTGCTGATTGCGGCCGACCGGCTTGTTCCACCCGACCCCGAGAAGGTTCTGGTTGCGTGGAAGGATACTCGCGAAGCTCGGCGGGCAGTCACCGATGCATTGCCCTTCCTGGCCGGCGCACAAGATGTGCTCGTGGCGACGATCGAAGAACATAACCAGAGGGATGCGCGAGAGAGTGCCGGCGACGTCGTCCGGTTCATGATGAGGCATGGCATCAAGGCGAGATCGAAGGTCCTGGACTCGGGCAATGCTTGCGATACCATCATCGAACTCGCCCACGGCATGGGTGCCAACCTTGTCGTCGCCGGCGGCTACGGGCATAGCCGATTGTCCGAATGGGCCTTTGGGGGCATGACCCGCTCCCTGCTCAGGAATGGATCCGTCAACCGCTTGTTCTCGAACTGACGCGCCGAATGCAGGCCGCTCGCCCGTTGGCGGCCGCCTTGCGCCAGCCAATATCGGATGCAACTGAGGTGCGAAGATGAAGGAACTGCCGCTTGCCGAGGTCTATCGTCTGATCGAGCCGGGTCCAGTCGTTCTGCTGACAACCCGGGCGAGAGGCCGCGCCAATGTCATGACCATGTCTTGGCACATGATGGTGGAGTTTACACCGCCGACGATTGCCTGCGTCGTTTCGGGTGATGATTTCTCGTTCGGCGCGTTGCGCGACACCAAGGAGTGCGTGATCGCGATTCCGGCCGTGGGGCTGGCGGAGAAAGTCGTGGCGGTCGGCAACTGCTCAGGCCGGGACAGAGACAAGTTCGCGACGATTTGGCTGACACCACTGCCCGCCGGGCAGGTCGCCGCACCCTTGGTCGCCGAATGCTTTGCCAATCTCGAATGCCGCGTGGTCGATACCCGGCTCGTCAACAAATATAGTCTCTTCGTTCTGGAGGTCGTGAAGGCCTGGGTGGACCCGGGGCAGCCAAAGCCAAAGACCATGCACCATATTGGAAAGGGTACTTTCGTGGTGGACGGAGAGACCATCCATTTCGATTCGCGCATGCCCTGAGGTCGCAACTTGATCGGCATCAAGGATCGCAATGCATGGGACGGGCTAGTTTTGGCTGATCCGACCGATACCGAAAAAGAGCGTCACCAATGAGCTACAAATCCATTCTGTTGAATGTGGGCATAGATGGCCCAATCGCGCCGGTCACCAAGATCGCCATCGATCTCGCCAGGCGCTCCGAGGCACGGTTGATCGGGTTCTGCGCAGCCGATGCACCCTTGCCGGTCACGATGGCGCCCGAGGGTGCCGCCATAGCCGCCGAGGTCTGGCAGCAATTGAGGGATGACATCAAGAAGCGCTTCGAGGACCTCCACGTCGAGTTTGACAGGCTGGTTGGCGGTTCGGTGGCTTCGGAATGGCGCAATGCGCTCGACAATCCCAACCAAGCCCTGGTCGCGGCATCGAGGGGCGCGGATCTCATCATCACCGGAGCTCCTGAAGGGGTCTCTTCCGGAGACACCTATCGGACCGTCGATCCCGGCAGCCTGGTGCTGCGCGCTGGCAGGCCGCTGCTAATAGTGGCAGGCGGCGCAGGCCACGTGCCGACAGGCAGGATCGTGGTTGCGTGGAAAGACACCCGCGAAGCCAGGCGCTCGGTGGCCGATGCCGTGCCGCTGATGGCGATGGCGGACGATGTGATCGTGGTCACGATCGATACCGAGCCGGATGACCAAACGACCGCCGGCATAAAGGATGTCGCGACCTTCCTGGCCAGGCACGGTATCACGGCTCGCACCGAAGTGCTGAAAGCCGATGACGAGAGCGACAAGCTGATCGACTTCCTGAGTTCCGCCAAGGCCGACCTGGTCGTGTCAGGCGCTTATGGACACAGCCGCATCAGGGAATGGGTGTTCGGCGGCGTTACCCGCTCGCTGCTCGACGGCGTCCAGCTCTGCCGTTTCATGTCAAACTGACTACGCACCCTCGACGTGCCTTGGCGTGTTTGTCAGCGGCTACGGCCAACGGCACTGGTGGGGCTTGGAAGGGAGGATGGCAAATGCCTTATGCGACCGAGCAAGACCTTCCACTGCCCGTCAGGAAGCATTTGCCCCCGCACGCCCAGGAGATCTTTCGCGCCGCCTTCAACAACGCTTGGGACGAATATACCGATCAAGGCGAAAAGCGTGAAGAAACAGCCCATCGCGTCGCGTGGGCTGCCGTGAAGCGCCATTATCGCAGGGAAGGCCGCGAGTGGGTGCCTATCCGGACAGGCCGGGCAATTTGATCGAGATCAAGACCGTCCCCGCTGCGTTCATTCATATGATTTGGGATCGGGCACTCGGGCAATATGGTTTCAATGACGGACAGCGTTAGGGAGCTTATCAATGCGTGCAACGCTGAGAAGAGCAAAGGGGCGGATTTCCCGACGATCTGGAAAGAGATCCTGAGGGTGCACCCGAGTGTCACGGGATCACCGATCCAAGACAGCGGTGACGACGGTCCTGTCCTGCTAATTCCTTTGATCACCGGACAGTTTCTCGTCTTCCTGGATTCGGAATTCTATCTCCTTTAGCCGCGGTGCTGACCTGTCGGGGGCACGGCGGCCCTCTGGAGATTCCTGGCTGGGGTTTCTGCGGTCGACACTGACGGCGACGGTCTCCGCCGCCAGCAATGCCTTCCCGATCGCCGGTGCGTGAGGCCTGCAGACCGCCGCAGGTTGCCCACGACGGTCCACAGCAGCCCGGTCTACGGGCTGTGCGGATTGCTCAAGCCGCTGCCAACGTGTTCTCGATGGCTTCGACTGAGTGCTTCACGAGATCCTTGCCGAGCTCACCGACCAGTTTCGCTTTCAGCGACGGCTCGACGTGCTTGCGCAGCTCGCCGAGCGTGCGCGGGTCGGCAACCATCACCACATGCTCGAACGCTTCCGTGAGCGCCTCGCGATTGAGATATTCGGCAACGGCAGCGGCAAAATCGTCTTCCCGAAGGCGAGAGTCGTCGGGATTGGCAGTGGAGCTGCGGTGGCGACCGCCCGAGCCGCTGCTAGCCGCTTGAAGCGTCGGCTCGCCCAATTCAACCAGGTCGATCTGGGGTTCGTGGCCCTTGTTGCGAAACAGGCGCAACTTCTTGCCGTCGGTTACCGCGACCACCGTGCCAGTCGTCATAATCATGTGTTCTCCTTTGAAATCGATCGAAGGTGTTGCCTTGCCATTACTGGCTGCGATCTTCACCGCCAGACGCACTTCGCGATGGCGCCTGCCTCGGACTATCGGCGCGGCGGCCGCTTGAGCCGCCGCGTCAGCCGGGTCGAGCCATCAGACGATCGCGATCCGGTCTTCCACCATCCGGACGCCCGGCGACGACCAGGCGGCACGTTCCGCTGCCTGGCGCTCGGACCATGCCTTGACCTTGCCTTCAAGCGTCACCCTGCCATTCTGCACGTTGACGCGGATCGCCTGCGCCTCGATTTCGGCATCACGCTTCAGCGCATCCTCGATGCGCTTCTTGACGTCGGGTACCGAGGCACGTGGGGTGATTTCGATCTGATTGGCAACGCCAACGACACCGGCCAGCCCGCGCACGGCCTCGGCCGCCGCGTTTTTCTGGTATTGCCATTCAACTTTTCCGGTCAGCGTGATCCAGCCGTCCTGGACCTTGACCTGCACCTTGTCCTTCGGGATGGAAACATTCCAGGTGACCGCATCGACCGCCCGCCTGGCGATCTCGTCGTCCGCGGTCCCCTTCTGTCCAATCAGCCGGACTTCGATTTCCTCGGCGATACCCTTCACGCCCTTGACCCGCTTGACCACATTCTCGGCGGTCGTCTTTTCCCAGTAGGAAGAAACGTGTCCAGCGAGCGTGACGATGCCGTCTTCCACGGCGACGCCGATGTGGGCGGCGTCGATGCTCGGCTCGAACTCCAACTCATCGAGAATATTCTGACGCAATGTTGAATCCGTCATTGGTCTGTCTCCTGTTTGTTGAGGCGGACGTCTCGCCCGCAGCCACGACAAAAGCAGCCTTTGCGCCGTTGCTCATTGATCCTGCTCAATGCCGGGTCAGATAATCAGGTGGTTGGACGATTGGCGCGGTCGTCAGGAGGTGGCGGAAGTGTTTACGAGCCACTGGTGTCTCATGCTGTCCAAGGTTTCGGCGATGTCATCACCTCAACTTTGACGAGATCGGCATGACCAAAACCCAGACCATCGTCGAGCACAGAGACGATCGTGGGCCGTGCACTGAGCAGATCCTGCCTTGACGCCGGTCAAAGCGCGCGCCTGCTCAGGAAATAGGATGAGGCTAATCATTCCATGCCGTCGTGGGTCCTTGGCGGCAGGCCGAGGAAGTGACGATTTCAAAGGAGACGACCGTGCAAGCCTCATCGATAATGACCTCCCCCGTCATCGCCGTCGAACCGTCCGCGTCGATTGCCGACGCGGCCGGGTTGATGCTGTCGCGCAAGATCAGCGGCCTCCCCGTCATCAGCCGCGCCGGCGCGCTGGTCGGGATTATCAGTGAAGGCGATTTTCTGCGCCGCGGCGAGCTGGGCACCAAACGCAAGCGCCCGCGCTGGCTGGAGTTTCTCGTCAGTCCCGGACGTGTCGCCGAGGAGTATGTCCATGCCAACGGCCGGCGGGTCGATGAGGTGATGTCCCAAGACGTCGTAACGGCATTCCCTGAAAGCGCATTGGAGGACGTCGTCGAACTCATGACGCGGCACCACGTCAAACGCATTCCGGTGGTCGAGGGCGGAAAAGTCATCGGCATCGTTACACGTTCCGATCTCCTGCGCGCATTGCTTCGCTCTCTTCCCAGGCAGGATTCGACGGAGGCAACCGACGAACAGATCCGCCAGAAGATCGTTGCGGAACTTGCCGCCCAGCCATGGGCTGGAACAGGCATGATCCATGTCAGGGTCGACAAGGGGGTTGCCGAGCTGAATGGCGCGATCCTCGACGAGCGCGAGCGCCAGGCCGCGCTTGTCGCGGCAGAAAACGTCGCCGGCGTAAAGGCTGTGACCGACCACCTATACTGGGTCGAGCCACTGTCCGGGATCGTGGTCGACCCGCCAAGTTGAGAAATCACTGCCGACCTGCCCTTGGCAAGAATGAGTGTCGCGCGACTTGGCGACGGCGGTCGAAGGCCAGAGTTGATCTGGCACCAGGTGGCCAGCGCCGCCGTAATGAGTTCGGAGATTCCTGTATCGAGGCCGCCATGCTGCAGATCAACGCCGACTTACATCCGGACATCACTCACAAGCGCAGCTTGGCGGCGGCCCGACATTTCATCTGGCTTCACAAATGGCTGCTTGGCGGGCTGGCCTTGCTGGCGGTCGCCCTTGCCCTGGCGCTGGCGCGCTGGCTCGTTGGCCCCGAAGTCGTCGTCTATCGCGTGATCCGCGGCGATCTCACAAGGACCGTCGTGGCGAGCGGCCACGTCGAGACACCCTATCGCGTTAGTATCGGAACGCAATACACCGGCACGGTGGCGGAGGTGCTGGTCGACGAGGGTCAGACCGTCAAACGGGGCCAGCCGCTCATCGTCCTGGAGTCCAGCGAACTGAAATCCGCGGTCGTCCAGGCGCAGAGCGCTGCCGCGCAGGCGGAGGCGCGGATGCGGCAGCAACGGGAGTTCACGCTGCCGGCGGCGCAGCAAGCGCTCAAGCAGGCCCAGGCGACACTGGTCAATGCCCAGGCGGCCTACCAAAGGGCCGAACAGCTCTCCAAGGCAGGTTTCGGCACCCGCGAGGCACTTGACGCCGCCACCAAGGATCTTGACGTCGCGCGCACCCAGGTCCGCACGGCCGAGCTCTCTGTCTACACCGCACAGCCCGGCGGCAGCGACTACGTGATGGCGCTGACCCAGCTCAATCAGGCACAAGCCAATGTCGCGACCGCGCAAGCGCGCCTTGGCTATGCGACCATCGCCGCGCCGCGAGACGGCACTCTCATCACCCGCAATGTCGAGCGTGGCGCCATTGTTCAACCCGGAAACGCCCTCCTCGTGCTGGCGCCCGCCGGTGATGTCCAGTTGGTACTGCAGATCGACGAGAAGAACCTCGGTCTCCTTCGGGTAGGTCAGGACGCAGTGGTTTCAGCCGACGCCTATCCAGACCAGCGCTTCGATGCCAAGGTGTCGTACATCAATCCGTCGGTCGACATCACGCGCGCGTCGGTTGCGGTGAAGCTCACCGCGACAGCTCCGCCGCACTATCTGCGCCAGGACATGACCGTCTCCGTGGACATAGAGATCGACAAGCGCGCCGCGACGCTGGTCGTTCCGGCGCGCGCGGTGCATGACCCGACATCCGCTTCACCCTGGGTTCTCGTCGTTCGCAACGGCCGCCCGCGCGAACAGGCGGTCAGGCTCGGCCTGCGCACGAGCGACCAGATAGAGGTCCTGGAGGGACTTGTGCAGGACGACCTGGTCGTTCCGGTCGCCGCCGGCGTCAGGGCCGGCCAGCGCATCAGGCCGGTGGCGCCATGAAACCCTGGCTGACATTCGCCTGGATCGCGGCACTGCGGTTTCTCGCCGAAGGCCGCATGCAGTCGGGATTCATCCTCAGCGGCATCGCCATCGGCGTCGGCGTCATCGTGTTCATGTCGGCGATGCTGACCAGCGTGCAGACCAACTTCACCAATCGCGTGCTCACCTCTCAGCCGCAGATCCAGCTCCTGGCGCCACAAGAAGTCGCCCGGCCGCTAAGACGGCATGATGGGGTGATCGAAGCCGCGATCGTCCAGCAGCCGACGCAGCGCATCCTCTCCATCGATCAGTGGCAGACGATTCTCGCCGCGATGCGCGCCCGGCCGGACGTGGTGATCGCAACCCCGACCGTATCCGGTTCAGCGCTTGCCGTACGCGGCGACGCCAGCCGCAGCATCGGCATCTTTGGAATGCAGCCCGACGATTATTTCCGCATTGTTCGTGTGCCGGACTACATCGTCGCCGGCAATTCAGACCTTGGCTCCGACGACATCCTCGTCGGCCTCGAACTCGCCAAGGACATCGGCGCGACGATCGGCGACAAGATCAACGTAACCACCGCCATGGGCGGCAGCCGCACCCTGACGATCAAGGGAATATTCGATCTCGGCAACAAGGGCGCGAACGAGCGCAACGCCTATGTGGCGCTGCGGACGGCTCAGAGCCTGCTCGGGCTGCTGGGCGGCGTGACGACGATCGACCTCACTGTCGCCGACGTCTATGCGGCGGAAACCATTGCTCAGGACGTTCAGGCGACGCTGCCGGTGGAGGCCGACAGCTGGATCAAGACCAACGCCCAGTTCTTCACCGCGATACGTGCCCAAAACCTCTCCAGTGCACTGATCCGCATCTTTGTCGGCCTGTCCGTGGCGTTCGGCATTGCGGCCGTGCTGGTGGTGTCCGTGCTTCAGCGCTCCAAGGATATCGGCATATTGCGCGCCATGGGTTGCGCGCGCGGACAAATCCTGAGGATTTTCCTGATCCAGGGCGGCGTGCTCGGTTTTGTCGGCTCGTTGGCCGGAGCGCTGGTCGGCGCCGCCGCTCTCATGGTGTGGCACCGCTACGCACGACAGGCCGATGGCTCGGAACTGTTCCCCCTCTATATACAACCGAGCCTATTCGTCTCTTCAGCAGCGCTTGCGACGATTACCGGGGTGATAGCGGGCATCGTGCCGGCGCTGCGCGCTGCAAGCCTCGACCCGGTGGATGCCATCCATGGCTGATCTGCTCGCTCTCGAAGGCATTCGCAAATCCTACAATGTCGGCACCCCGGTCGAGACCGAAGTGCTGCACGGCATCAACGTCACCATCCATCCCCGCGAATTCGTCGCCCTGATGGGGCCATCCGGATCAGGCAAGAGCACGCTGCTCAACATCATCGGCCTGCTCGATCGCCCGACCTCCGGGCGGCTGTCGATCCACGGCGAGGACACGACGCAATTGTCGGAAGCGGCCTTGACCAGCCTGCGCGGCCATACGATCGGCTTCGTTTTCCAGTACCACTATCTGATCTCTGCTTTCACCGCTCGCGAGAATGTCATGATGCCGATGCTGCTGGATCATGGCCGACCGGACGACGCGATGGAACGGCGTGCCGACGAACTCCTCGACTGGGTTGACCTTGGCAAATGGCGCAACAATCGGGCGCTGAACATGTCGGGCGGCCAGCAGCAGCGCGTGGCCATAGCCCGCGCCTTGGCGATGGATCCGTTGCTGGTGCTCGCCGATGAACCAACCGGCAATCTCGACACGGCCTCAGCCGATGCGGTTTTCGAATTGATGCGGCGCTTCAACAGAGAGCGCGGCACAACCTTCCTGATCGTCACGCACAACCATGCTCTGGCCGACCGCTGCAACCGGATCATCCAGGTCGTAGACGGCCGTATAACCGAGGACCGCATCAATTTGCTGGAAGGCCATTCGCAGTGATACCACGCGAGAGCGGCCGATGCGGGACCGGTCGCCTCAATGCGCAAATCACTGATGGCTGTACTGGCAGCACGCCATTCGCTTTGTCACAGCATAAAAAAGCCAATTGAAGCCAAGGCCATCACCGCCGTGGCGAGCGCTCCGGCGAGAGCCATCCAGCGTGGCAATGTGAGGTGACCCATGATCCGGGGGTTCATCGCAATCATCATCATGATCGCCATCAGTGGAGCGGCCAAAACGCCGTTCACCACAGCACTCCAATAGAGCGCTCTTATGGGATCCATGCCGACAAAAGTCAGGGAGACTCCACCCAGCGTTGCGACCGCGATCGTGCCGTAGAAGGCCTTGGCATCTCGCGGGGGTCGATCGAGTCCTTCGGGCCAACGAAACATCTCCGCGACGGCATAGGCGGCGGAGCCGGCAAGCACGGGAATGGCAAGCATTCCGGTGCCGACAATGCCGGCAGCGAAAATGGCAAACGCAAACTCCCCGGCGACGGGCCTGAGCGCCTCTGCCGCTTCGGACGAAGTCTTGATCTGGGTGATCCCGTTGGCATGAAGCGTTGCCGCGGTGGCGATGATGATGACAATGGCCACCAAGTTGGAGAAGCCCATTCCGAACAGTGTGTCGCCCCGGATGCGCGACAGCTCCGGCCCGGCTGCGCGAGAGTTGGCGCCCAGCCGTTGACGATGTCGCCGGTGCTGCTCCTCGACCTCCTCCCCGGCTTGCCAAAAGAAGAGGTAAGGACTGATTGTCGTGCCAAGGACGGCAACCAGCGCCATGGCGTGATCGGCGTCGAAGACGATCTGCGGAACCAGCGCACCATAAAGCGCTACGCTCCAGGGCACATGGACTGACAGCACCACCGCCACATAGGCGAGCAGGGACATGGTCAGCCATTTAAGCACCATCACGTAGCGCCGATAGCTCACGACGATTTCCAGGAAGCTGCAAATCAAAGCGAAGAGGACCGCATACAAGGACTGCGGGCCACCCAAGAGCAATTTAAGCGCCGCCCCCATGGCGCCGAGGTCGGCGCCGATGTTGATGACGTTGGCGATAAGCAGCAGGAGAACGGCGAAGCGCAGCAGCCAGGGCGAGTAGTGTCGACGCAGATTGCGCGCGATACCCTGGCCAGTTACCGCGCCGATCCCGGCACTGATCCCTTGAGTTACAGCCATCAGCGGATAGCTGAAGAGCATGGTCCATGCGAGCGTGTAGCCGAATTGCGCGCCCACCTGGCTATAGGTGGCGATACCACTTGGATCGTCATCGGCCGCGCCCGTGATCAGGCCTGGGCCTAAGCTTCCGAGAAAGTTGTAGGGTCGGCGGCGCGTGGTAGCCGATGCGTCCGGCGGCTCCATCGAATGGTTCCCTTCACTCGTCACGCGAACCGAACTCACCGTTGCCGCGCCGAGTTGCTCCGAACCTCCGAGCGCGAAGAAGCACGTACTTTCTTCTATCCATTTTCGAAGTCCAATGGATTGATGCGGGTCAAGGATACGAGGCGTCGAATGGCCTAGGAGGACCGATCGACCCTGAACTCCTGCGCCGAGGAAAGTCATGCCGGGGCCTCTGCAAATCACCACGCCAGACCCAGGCATGAAGCCAATGACGGCAATGGCGACGGCACCGCTTCCCGAGAACATCGGGGTCGCAGGAAAGTTCCGGGATTTTGCCGATCTCCTCGATAGCCAGGGCGCCGACGGTTTCCGCGCACGGGCCTGCAGGAGGGCGGCGGATGTCCTGTCCAGGCTGGAACGGCCCGTAAGCGAAATTCTGGCAAGGGAGGGACGCGATGGCCTCGTCGCCCTCCCGGCAATCGGGACAGGCCTGGCCGGCGCGATTGCCGAGATCGTTGCGACCGGGCGCTGGTCCCAACTGGAGCGGCTGCGGGGCGAGATGGAGCCGGAGGCTCTGTTCCGCTCAATCCCCGGAATCGGACCACGATACGCGCACCGCCTCGCCGAGGATGGGC
>NZ_PNOT02000370.1 GCF_002879535.1 Mesorhizobium intechi | reverse complement strand
TGCCGTCGCCCGGCAGCGTTGCGACCCAGATGGCCAAGCTCGCCGCCGACGGCACGCTGTGGCTGGACCTCACGGCCTCGGCGTATCGCATTTCCATCGGTTTCCTCATCGCCTCGGCACTGTCGATCCCGATCGGCGTGCTGATCGGCAGCTTCCGCTCCTGGGAGGCTGGTATCGAGCCGCTGGTGGATTTCATCCGCTACATGCCGGTCGTCGCTTTCGTGCCGCTCTCCATTCTGTGGTCGGGCACCGGCGACACGCAGAAGTTCCTGATCATCTTCATCGGCACCTTCTTCCAGCAGGTACTGATGATCATGGACAATGTGAAACGGGTTCCCGCCGATTTCATCGGCCTTGGCCGCACACTCGGCCTGCCGGACCGCAAGATCCTGACACGCATCGTCGTGCCCAGCGCCCTGCCGGGCATCTGGGACACGCTTCGCATCAGCCTCGGCTGGGCATGGACCTGGCTGGTGCTGGCTGAACTTGTCGCGGCGACATCTGGCTTGGGCTATCGCATCACCGTGTCGCAGCGCTATTTCCAAACCAACACCATCATTGGCTACATCCTGCTCCTCGGCATGCTCGGTCTCATCACCGACCAGGTCATGAAGGCGCTGGAGAAGGTTCTGTTCCGGCAGGATGGCCATTCGCAATGAGGAACCGCCGATGACTGTTCCCAAATTGCGCATCGCCGGTCTCGACAAGAGCTTCGGCACTGGCGAGCGGCGCACGGAAGTGCTGCGCGACATCAACCTCGATCTGGCCGACAATGAGTTCGTCTCGCTCGTCGGCACGTCGGGCTGCGGCAAGAGCACATTGCTGTCGATCGTTGCCGGACTGCAGGACTTCGACGCCGGCGATCTCAGCATCGATGGCGCGCCGATCCTGCAGCCGGGTCTCGACCGCGGCGTCGTCTTCCAGTCCTACACGCTGCTGCCCTGGCTGACGGCGCGGCAGAACATCGAGTTCGCCCTCAAGGCCGCCGGCTACGATCGCTCGGCCTGCCGCGAGATCGCCCTCGAGCATCTCGACCTCGTCAAGCTGTCGCAAAGCGCCGACCGCTATCCGTCCGAACTGTCGGGCGGCATGAAGCAGCGTGTCGCCATTGCGCGCGCACTGTCCTATCGGCCCAAGATGCTGCTGATGGATGAGCCGTTCGGCGCGCTCGACGCCTTGACCCGGCACCAGATGCAGGAACTGCTGACCCAGATCTGGGAGGAACACAGGCTGACCGTTCTCTTCGTCACGCATGACGTGGAGGAGGCGGTCTATCTGTCGGACCGCATCGTCGTCATGGGGATCGGGCCGGGACGCATCATGCGGACCTTCCACGTCGACATCGAGCGGCCGCGCCGGGAAGAGGTTATGGAGACCCCGGCCTTCATGGATCTGCAGCGCGGCGTGCACAAGGCGATCCGCGAGGGGTCAAGACGCCCTGAAATGGCGTAGACGATTGCGGCCACTTGCAGGCGCCGTTCACGTCGCCTTGCCGACCGCGGCGTCCAGTTCCAGCTCGCCTTCCGCAATGTCGTCGAACGAAGCGTAGTTCATGTTGTAGAGGCGCGCGTAGAGGCCCTTCCTCTGCATCAGCTGTTCGTGGTCGCCGCTTTCGACGATCGCTCCATTCTGCAGCACGATGATGCGGTCGGCCCCGCGTATGGTGGCCAGCCGATGGGCGATGACCAGCCCGGTGCGGCCCTCCAGCAGTTTGATCAGCGCCTTCTGGATCAGCATCTCGGTGTAGGAATCGATGCTGGCGGTGGCCTCGTCGAGCACCAGGATCTTGGCGTCGGCCACCAGCGCTCGCGCGAAACTGACGAGCTGGCGCTGGCCGAGCGAGAGGTTGCCGCCGCGCTGTTCGAGTTCGGTATCGTAGCCATCGGGCAACTGTTGGATGAAGTGGTGCGCGCCGACCGCTTGCGCGGCGCGCACCACTTCATCGCGGGTTGCGCCGGTCTTGTGGTAGCGGATGTTCTCCAGCACCGTCCCGGAGAACAGGAACGGCTCCTGCAGCACCATTGCCACCTGGTCGCCGAGCGAATCCTGCGTCAGGTCACGCACATCGTGACCGCCGACCAGGACTTGCCCCGACCAGACATCGTAGAAGCGGTGCACCAGCGCCATCGAACTTGACTTGCCCGATCCCGTCGGGCCGACAAGGGCGACCGTCTCGCCCGGATTGACGCGGAAGGAGATGTTCTTCAGCACCGGCTGGTTCGGCCGATAGCCGAAGGTGACATTCCTGAACTCGACCGAGCCGTCCGTATCGCGCGACAAGGCCACCGCGTCGTCCTTGTCGCTGACGTCCACCGGCACGTCGAGCACTTCGGAGATGCGCTGGCCCGAGGCCATGGCGCGCTGCATGACGCTGTACTGCATGGTGAGCGAGCGGATCGGGTCGAAGAAGCGCTGGATGTAGAACAGGAACGCTACCATGACGCCGACATCGAGGCTGTGCGACAGCACCATCGAGCCGCCGACGACAATGACCGTCGCCATGGCGATGCCGGTCAGCGTATCGACGATCGGCACCATCACCTGCGCGTATTTCGCCGACCGCAGATGGGCGTTGAGGTTGGCCAGCACCTTCTCGTCATAGAGGTCGAAATTGACCTGCTGGCGTTCCAGGCTCTGCACGGTGCGCACGCCGTGGATGCCTTCGGCGAGTGCCCCGTTGGCGATGGAATTGGTTTCGTGTGCCGCCATGAAGGCGACCTTGGCGCGCGGCAGCCAGAACAGCCGCACGATGAATAGCATCGGCATGGTCGACAGCGTCAGCAGTCCGAGCCGGAAATCGAGCCACAAAAGGACGGTGACGATGCCGAACAGCAGCACGATGTCGCCCACCGACATCACCGATGTCTCGAGGAATTCCTGCATCGAATTGACGTCGCCCTGCAGGCGCGACATCAGCCGGCCGACCTCGGTCCTGTCCATGAAGCCCAGCGACACACGCTGCAGGTGGCTGAACATGGCGCGGCGCAGGTCGGAGAGCACATTCTCGGCCACCTTGCCGACGACGCTTTCCTGCACATGGCTGGCGACATAGTTGATCAGAATGATCACGGTGAAGGTGACGATCGCGGAGATCATCACCGAGCGGTCGAGCCTGCCCGGAGCCATGCCATGGTCGATGGCATAGCGGATGACCAGCGGGATCGCCAGCTGCGTCAGCGTGAACACCAGCACCGCCGCCACCGAGATGAAGATCCGGCCCTGATAGGGCCTGACGAAGCTCCAGATGCGCCTGACGATGCGCGGATCATAGGCCTTGCCGAAAACCTCTTCCTCGTCGCGATGCGAGCCGACGACGGCCTTGGTCGGTCGGCCGCTTTTGTCGTCCTTCTCGTCGTCGTCCGGCGTCGACATCATGCTGCTCCCTCGAGCCGGTCGTCGTCCGGCCGCAGCTGCAGGTCGTAAAGCGCGCGGTAGCGCCCGCCCAGCGCCAGCAACTCCTCATGCGTGCCGCGCTCGACGATGCGGCCGCCCTCGACGAACAGGATCTGGTCGGCATGCATCAGCGAACTCAGCCGGTGCGAAATGATCAGCGTCACACGATCCTTGGCAAAACGCTTCATCGCCGCGCGGATACGCTGCTCGGTACCGGCATCGATTGCCGCGGTGGAATCGTCGAAGACCAGCACCGATGGCCGCAACATCAGGCTGCGGGCGATGGTCAGGCGTTGGCGCTGGCCGCCGGAAAGCGACGTGCCGCGCTCGCCGACGACTGTGGTGTAGCCGGCCGGAAGCCCGATGATATAGTTGTGCAACTGCGCATATTCGGCGGCCTGTCCGATGCGGGTTTCACGCGCCCAGGGGTTGCCATAGGCGATGTTGTTCTCGATCGAGGTGGTGAACAGGAAAGCGTCCTGCTGCACCACGCCGACCGCCTTGCGCAGCGATTGCAGCGTGACCTTGCTTATGTCCTGGCCGTCGATGGTGATCGCGCCCGAGGTCACGTCGTAAAAGCGCGGGATCAGATGCGCGATGGTCGACTTTCCGCTGCCGGGCGGTCCGACGATCCCTATCGTCTCGCCGGACCTGGCCTCGAAAGAGATGCTGGACAGCGTCGGACGATCGCCCGCGCCTTCATAGCGGAAGCCGACATTGTCGAAGCGCAGCACGCCCTCGGTGATGACGAGATCCCTGGCGTCGGGCGCATCCTCGATGTCGAGTTCGGTGTCGAGCAGTTCGAACAGCCGCGTGCCGCAGGTCGAGGCGCGTGCGAACGAGTTGACCATCAGGCCGAGCTGGCGCACCGGCATCTGCAGGATTGTCATGAAGGTGAGGAACTGCGCCAGCGTACCGACGCTGATCTGGCCCGCGATCACCTTCTGGCCGCCGAACCACAGCACCAGCCCCATGGCGGCCAGGAAGGAAAAGTTCATGGCGCTGGTGTTGGAGACGCGGATGTCGACGCGCTGATTGGCCAGCTCCAGCGCGTCCTGCTTGGCGCGATCGAATTTCTTGAGCTCATGGCGCTGCGCCGCGAAGGCGCGCACGACACGGATGCCGCCGAGATTCTCATCCATCACCCGGCTCAGCACCGACAGCCGCTCCTGCAGCGTCAGCCAGGTGCTGCGCAATCTGAGCTGCGTCACCGAGGAGCGCCAGGCGACGAAAGGCACGAAGCTGAGGCTGAGCAGCCCGAGCGCGAGATCGGTGCTTACCAGGAGATAGGCGCCGACGCCGATCAGCACGCCGAGCAGCACCACCCGCAGGATGCCGGTGGAAAAGAACATGCGCACGCCGTCGAGATCGAGCAGACCGAGCGTGATCAGGTCCCCGGTATGGACCTTGTCGTGGAAGGAGAAGCTCAAGCGCTGGATCTTCTCATAAAAGGCGAGCCGCAATTCGTAGCCGGTCTGATGGCCGACGGCCTCGCCATAATAGTTCTGCGCCATGGTGAAGAGACCGCGCAGCACGCTGACGACGAGCAGCGTCAGCGCCGTGTGCCACAGTGCCTGTTCGGCCGCGGTGCCGGCGCCCGCGGCGATCACGCCTTGCGCCTGATCGATGGCGCGTCCCAGCAGGCGCGGGATGAAAAGCTGCAGCGTCGCGGCGATGAAGGTCGAGACGAGGGTGATGGCGACCTGCCAAGGATGGCGCAGCGTCATGCGCACGATGCGCAGCAAGGTGCTGAGGCCCTTGCCCCAGGAGGCTTCCGCCACATGGGCAAACGATTTGCCGCGCTTCGCCGCGCCGCTGGTTGCATCCGTAGGCAAGGAAAATATCCAGTCCGATCCGGACATTAGCCCGGACGCATGAAGCAGACTCAGTTCCGATGGCCCAATGTTACGCGTGGCGGCCTTGACCCTTCAAGGGGCCAATGGCGGCATCGCGCTGTGCCTGACAGGTGCTGCCATCGGTCGCCGGGCGTTTTGCCGCCAATGTTCCTGTGAGGGGTGTCGAGGCGACATTCGCTGGCATAAACAATTCATTGCATTGACGTGCAGATTCTCCAGCTCGACCCAGCCTTGACGGATTATCAGTTCTGTCACGCGTCGCCGGCACGGAAGCAGGGCCGGCCCCGCCGCTGAAAGCAAGAGGGCCGTCTCCTTTGACAAATTTTCCCTTTACCGAAGCGATGCCGATCCAGTTTCAAGCACCGTTGCCGAAGGCTTCGGAGGTTGTGGTCATCGGCGGCGGCGTCATCGGCGTGACCACGGCCTTGTTCCTTGCGCGGCGCAACATTTCGGTGACATTGCTGGAGAAGGGTCGCATCGCCGGCGAGCAGTCGTCGCGGAACTGGGGCTGGATCCGGCAGCAGGGCCGCGATGCCGATGAACTGCCTGTTGTCATCGAAGCGCAACGCCTCTGGCGGCAACTGGCCGAGGAATGCGGCGAGGACATCGGACTGAAGCAGACGGGCGTTACCTACCTCGCGCGAACCGACAAGGAGATGGCCGGCTTCGCCAAGTTCCTGAAGATTGCTCAGATACACGGCGTCGACACGCGCCTTCTCGACCAGGGTGAGACGGCCAAACTGATCCCGGCCATGTCGCGCTCTTTCAAGGGTGCTATGACCACGCCATCGGACATGCGCGCCGAGCCCTGGGTCGCGGTTTCAGCGCTTGCCCGCCTGGCCGCCCGGGAGGGCGTCACCATCATCGAGAATTGTGCGGCGCGCACGCTCGACATATCGGCTGGACGCGTTAGCGGGGTGTGGACCGAGCACGGCCGTATCGCCACCTCGAGCGCGGTCGTCGCGAGCGGTGCGTGGACGTTGCTCTTCCTGCGCGCCCACGGCGTCTCCATCCCGCAGCTCAGCGTCAGGGCGACCGTCGCCGCGACGGGACCCATGCCCGAAATCCATTCGGGCGCCGTGGCCGACGACCGTATCGCGTTCCGGCGCAGGCAGGATGGCGGCTATACGCTGGCATCGGGAGGCAGCAGTCAGCTCTATGTAGGGCCTGATGCGTTTCGTCACGCGACGAAGTATGTTTCCGCCCTGATGGCCAATCCCTTTGGTACCCACTATTTGCCGGCGGCGCCGCGCGGCTATCCGGACGGCTGGTCGACCCCGCGCAGGTGGAACGCGGACGAGGAGAGCCCGTTCGAACGGATGCGCATCCTCAATCCCGCCCCCAGATCGTCGGCATTACGCGATATCGAGCGGGAGTTCACGGCACTTTTCAAACAGTTCAAGACGGTGCCGATCAAGGCAAGCTGGGCGGGCATGATCGATGCCATGCCGGATGTCGTGCCGGTCGTTGATCGTGCCGCCGAAATTCCGGGTCTCGTCATCGCCACCGGGATGAGCGGTCACGGCTTCGGCATCGGGCCCGGAATGGGCCGCGTCGTCTCCGACCTCGTCCAGGGAAACGAGATCGGACATGATCTTCACAGGTTCCGTCAATCCCGGTTCAGCGACGGCAGCCCGATCAAGCTGGGACCCAGCCTTTAGATTGGGCGTCGGCCGTCACGCGCCAAGAACGTCATCCATGCCTTCGGCCATGGTCATCAAGGCCTCGTCGGCGGCGCCGTCTCACCGGCAAGATCGTGTCGCAACTTGCCGCCGGTTTGCCGCCGGCGATCAATCTGATGCCCTTCCGGGCGGATAGGTTCTGATTACTCAGAGCGCGCTGCCGTACCGGCAGCCTTTCCGTTCTTGCATGGGGAAACGACGTGACCGCAAACACCAATACACAGGCCGTGGATCCGATCGATCCGCAAAGCGCCTACGCCGTGCTGATCTGCGATCTGGTCGGCCTGCGCTTCGGACCTGACGGCAAGCCTGATCCCAGCGAAGTGCGCACCCATATCGAGGCCAAGGGCGGGCGCTTCCACCTGTCCGCGCTTGG
Source organism: Mesorhizobium intechi (assembly GCF_002879535.1). Classification (GTDB taxonomy): domain Bacteria; phylum Pseudomonadota; class Alphaproteobacteria; order Rhizobiales; family Rhizobiaceae; genus Mesorhizobium; species Mesorhizobium intechi. The sequence continues at coordinate 27,125 of NZ_PNOT02000370.1, read as the reverse complement.
CGACAGAGCGAGCCTCGAGCGGGGCCGGGTGCATTTCTTCTACCAGCCGGACCTCAGCACCCGCGAGGAGCTGATCGAAGCCGCCGGCGACGGACGTTATGACGCCGTCATCGCCGCCGCGACCTTCCTGCCTGCCGAAACCGTCTTTGCGCTGGCCGGCGTGCGGATTGGCGCCGGCACCGGCAATATGGGCTCTCGCTCCTGGGGCGGCGGTAGCGGCGAGGGCGGGACGGCGGTGCTGATGAACACGCCCGGCATCAACAGCCGGGCCACCGCACAGATGGTGATCAAGGCAATCCTGAAAGTGCTGCCGGATCTCCCTGTCGGGCTGCTTCACGACCAGGTGGCACGCGGCGATTTCGACACCGGCAGGCAGTTGCGTGATTTCCCCACCGAAAAGCTCGAAGGCAAGACGATCGCCATCATCGGCTACGGCAATATCGGCAGGGAAGTGGCCAAGCTTGCCCGTGCCTTCGGCATGCGCGTGGTGATCCATGCAAGGCCCCGGCACCGCGAATGGGTGGAAGCCGAGGGCTTTGCCTTCGCGGCGGACCTCGCCGACGCGGCTGAAAGTGCCGATGTGCTCAGTGTCCATGTCGGCCTGGGCAAGCAGGATACGCACACCGGCCGCTACGCCAATGCAGGGCTGATCGGCGCCGATGTTCTGAACCGCATGAACAAGGGCGCTGTGCTGGTCAACTACGATCGCGGCGAGCTTGTCGACGTTGTGGCGCTTGGCGAGGCGCTGGACGCAGGGTGGGTACGCCATGCCGCCATCGATGCCGATCTGTTCAGGGACGCGGCGAACGGCCGCCTTTCTGGCCCGATGCTGCCCTATCTCGACCTCGTCGAAAAGCACGGCGAAGAACTTGAACTGCTGCCGCATGCGGCAGCCGATACGGACCATCCGTCGCGCGTCGCCGGCGCCAAGCAGGCCGTCGACCAGTTGTTTGATGTCATCTGCCGCAAATCGGTGACCAATGCCAAAGGCACCCTGCCGCCGGGCTACCGTTCGCTTGGTGCAACGACGCCCCCAGGCATCGGACCGGTGACGGCGAATCATTTCTTGAAATTGACTGCCGGCGACTGCGCAGAAATGGCGGAGGTCTGTGATCGGCAAAGCCGGCTGTGGAAGGCGTTGTCGGGCACGCCCGCAGAGCGCGGCAAGATGGTCGCTGAGCAGGGCGAGGAACTTGTCCGGCTGATCGACCGCTTTTGCCTTCTGGCTGAGAAACTCAACCTCCGAGGCCCTTACCAATAGGCTCGATCTGCCGCAGCGGATTTAGACGCGGCGTCGGATGAGAAACGCTCGCTCAGTACCGGGGACCGGCCACCATCCGCGCCACCCGCGTCATGTCGGTGCTCATCTCACGGTCGTCATCGAGCGGGCTGACCAGCGCGCGCACGGCGGCGAAGGTGCGCTGCGGCCCTTCGCCCATGCTGTCGACGACACCGCGCAACTCCACGCCGGTGGCGGCGAAGATCAGCTCCATCGCCACGAGGTAGCGCATGCGTTCGATGATCTCCGTCGTCTTGGCCACCACACGCGGCGCCATCGATGACTGGTCCTCGATCCCGTCCGAAACGGCCAGCGGGCTGAGCGACATCGGGTTGGCCAGATGCCGGATTTCGGCTTCCAGCGCCGACAAGGGCTTTTGCAGTTCCGCATAGCCCTGGCGGCTGCCGCCTCTCGCCGATAGGAAGCGCGGCAGTTCGGCTGTTGTCGGCGACATCAGCTTCATGCAGCGGTTGGCGGTGCCGACAGCGCAATGCGCGAGTGCCTGGCCGAGCTGCTCCCAGGCCAGCGTCATTGCCGTCAGGTCGAAATTGCCGTTGGAAATCACCCGTTCGCCATCGGCCAGGACCACCGGGTTGTCGCCCGAATGGGTCAGTTCGATCTCGGTGGCGAGCCGCGCCTGTTCGAACGCATTGAGCAGGCCGCCCCAGACCTGTGGCACGCAGCGATAGCTGAGCGGATCCTGCAGGCGCCGCGCCGCCTTGTCCTTCCACAAGCCGCTTCCCGCCAGCTCCGCCCGCAGCCGCGCGCCGATCTCGCGCTGGCCGAAGGCCGGCCGTGCGGCCAGCGCTTGCTCGTCGATCGCGGTGAGGGAAGAGCGAAACGCCTCGTAGTTGAGCGCCACGGCGGCCAGTGCCCAGTCGATGAGGTGGGCGACGTCTTCGAGGCCAAGGCACGCTGTTCCAGTCGACAGGCTGTTGGCGACGATGATGGCGTGGCCGTCCTTCTCGCGAAGGTCCAGCTTCTCGAGCCCGGCCAAGGCAAGCGCCTCGGCGGAGGGCATGATCCTGTTCTGGAATTCCGCCTCGCCATCGCCGCGCAGCGACCTCGCCATATGACCGAGATGGGCAAGGTCGGCCGCGCCGATCGAGCCCCAGGTCGGGATCACCGGATGGACGCCGGCGTTGAGCGCCGCGACAAGGCCCATGACCACGCGCTCGGACGTGCCGGTGCCACCGGCGGCCATGCCCGAGATGCGTGCGGTCATCAGTGCCCGCACCGCCTCGGTGGGCAGCGCCGGTCCGATGCCCATGCTGTGGCTTAGCGGCACGCTGTGTTGGAAGGCGACCAGGTCGGCCTGTGCGAGCGGCGTGTCGACACAGGCGCCCAGGCCGGTGGTGACGCCGTACATCGGTTTGCCAAGCCCGGTCAGATGCTCGATCAGGGCGCGGCTCGCCCGGATGCGGCGCATCGCCTCCTCGCCCAGCATCAGTCGGGCATGGCGCCGTGCGATCTCGGCGACGTCGGCCACGCCGAGCGGCTTGGCATCGAGCAATATCATTCGGCCTGTCATGCCTCGCCTGTATCCCGCTACCAGATGCCCGGACCAGTATGACTAGGGGCGTCGCCATTTGTGACGGCTCGCAGACACGACTGCAAGCCATTCCCGTTGGGACAGCGGCAGCTAGAGCGAGGGGGCCAGGAACTACGCTGGCCGCTCCGCGACGGCATCAGGTACCACCACCAGCTTGCCGACGAAATCCTTGGCGACGAAGTCGGCCTGTGCGCGGTGAAAATCGGAGAGCCGATAGACGCCGCCGACCACTGGCCGGATCTTTTTCGCCTCGATGTAGCCGACGATCCGGCGGAAATCCGCTCGCGTGCCCTGGCTCGAGCCATGCAGCTGCAATTGCTTGAGATACATGGTCCTGAGATCGAGCTGCACGACCGGCCCGGCGATCGCGCCGGCCGTGGTGTAGCGGCCTTCGGGCCGCAGAACACGCAGCAGGTCGTTGAAGATAGCGCCGCCGACAAGATCGGCCACCACATCGATCGGCTGGCCGCCCGTCACTTCAGCCACGGCTCGCGGCAGATCGGCGACGCCACGGGTGATCACCGCTTCGGCGCCGATGTCGAGCACCGCCTGTTCCTTGCCCTTGCCGACGACGGCGTAGGGAATGGCGCCGCGCGCCCGCGCCAATTGCACGATGCCGGAGCCGACGCCGCCCGAGGCACCGGTGACCAGCACGCGTTCGCCGGCCTTCAGGCTAGCGCGTTCCAGCATCTGTTCGCCGGTCAGGTAGGCGCAGCAGAAGGTGGCGAGTTCGACGTCGCTCATATCCGTATCGACGACATGCGCGTTCTGCGCCGGCACGGTCTGGTACTCGGCGTAACCGCCGTCGCGGCCATGGCCCATATAGTCGATGTCGGCCAGTGAATCGTCGTCGCGGTTGTAGATGGAGAAATCGACCATCACCCGCTCACCGATACGGTCCGGCGGAACGCCTTCGCCGACGGCAATGATGGTGCCAACCGTGTCGGTGCCCTGGATGCGCGGGAAAACAAGCGTGTTGCCCTGGCGCCGCCAAGTCGACACGGCGGCGGCATCTTCTTCAGTGCCATAGGCACCCTGGCGCACCCAGACGTCGGTGTTGTTCATGCCGCAAGCGCTGACCTTGACCAACACTTCACCCGGTGCGGGCGAGGGCACTTTCACATTGGTGCGGTAGACGAGCTTTTCCGGTCCGCCGTGCCCGGTGAGCAGCACGGCGGCCATGGTGGCGGGAACGGTTCTGGTCATGGCATTCATCATCGATCTCAGAGATTGGCGAACACGCTTTTCACCGCATCCGCCGTCTTCGAGACGACGATGTCGGCCTCCTCGCGTGTCAGGCAGAGCGGCGGCGCGAAGCCCAGAATGTCGCCCTGCGGCATGGCGCGGCCGATAACGCCGCTGGCGGCCAGCGCCGCCGCCACTTGCGGCCCGATCTTCTGCGATGCGTCGAAGAACACCCGGTCGTCCTTGTCGGCGACGAACTCGACCGCCGCCAGCATGCCGTCGCCCCGCACGTCGCCGACGTGTCTGTGGCCGCCGACGGCCTTGGCGAGCTCGGCTCGCAAATAGGCGCCGGTCTCGCCGGCATTCGTCACCAGATCCATCTCGTCGATCAGTTCGAGATTGGCGACACCGGCGGCAACGCAGATCGGATGCGCCGAATAGGTCCAGCCATGGCCGAGCGAGCCGAGCTTGTCGGATCCGTCGACCAGAACCTTCCACACTCTGTCGGCGACAATGACGCCCGACAGCGGCGCGTAGGCCGAGGTCAGACCCTTGGCGATGGTGATCAGATCCGGCTTGATGCCGTAATGGTCGGAGCCGAACATGGTGCCCAGCCGGCCAAAGCCGGTAACCACTTCGTCGGCGACCAGCAGCACATCGTACTTGTTCAGCACCGCCTGGATCTTCTCCCAATAGCCGGCGGGCGGTGGCACGATGCCGCCGGTGCCGAGGATCGGCTCGCCGATAAAGGCGGCGACGGTTTCGGGACCTTCCGCCAGGATCATCTCCTCGAGCTTGTCGGCGCAGTGCTGCGAGAACTGCTCTTCGCTCATCGAGCGGTCAGCGCGGCGGAAATAATAGGGCGCTTCGGTGTGCAACACCGGCGCGCGCGGAAGGTCGAAGGCGTTGTGGAACAGATCGAGCCCGGTCAGCGATCCGGTCATCACGCCCGAGCCGTGATAGCCGCGCCAGCGCGAGATGATCTTCTTCTTCTCGGGTCGCCCGAGCACATTGTTGTAGTACCAGATGAGCTTGATGTTGGTTTCGTTGGCGTCCGAGCCGGAGAGGCCGAAATAAACCCTCGACATGCCCTTCGGTGCGCGGTCGATGATCATCTTTGCCAACGTGATCGAGGCCTCGGTGCCATGGCCGACATAGGCATGATAGTAGGCGAGGTTCTTGGCCTGGGTGGCTATGGCATCAGCGATCTTCTGGCGGCCATAGCCGACATTGACGCAATAGAGGCCGGCAAAGGCATCGATGCTCTTCCTGCCATTGTTGTCCCAGACGGTGACGCCTTCACCGCCGGCCATGATGCGGGTCGGCGTTTCACCTCGCGCGTGGGTGCCCATATGCGTCGAGGGATGGAAGAAGTGGTCGCGATCCCACGCGGCGAGTTCGTTTGACTGGTCGAGCATTTTTTACTCCTTGAGATATGGCCGGACGGACTAGGCGACGTCCAGGCAGAGATACTTGAGATCGGTGAATGCTTCGAGCCCGTGGCGCGAGCCTTCACGACCGATGCCGGATTGCTTGACGCCGCCGAACGGGATTGGCGCGCCGGTGATCTTCACCCGGTTGATGGCGACCATGCCGTAGTCGAGCGCGCGGCCCATGCGTTGCTGGCGCGCGCCGTTCTCGGTTACGACATAGGCCACCAGGCCGTATTCGGTGGCATTGGCGCGCTCGATCACCTCGCCCTCGTCGTCGAACGGCGTCACCGCGGCGACCGGTCCAAAGGTCTCCTCGCGCATGATCAGCGCCGCGTCGGAAATGTCGGCCAGCAGCGTCGGCTGGTAGAACAGCGGCCCGGCCTGATGTCGCTTGCCGCCGGCAAGGCAACGTGCACCATGGGCGATGGCGTCGGCGACCTGCTCCTCGACTTTCTGGACGGCGCGCTCATGCATCAGCGGCCCGATGTCAGTCGTGTCGTCAAGGCCGTTGCCGGTCCGCAGCGCCTCGATGCGCTTGGCGAAGGCGGCGCAGAAGCTGTCGTAGATCGGCCGCTGGACGTAGATGCGGTTTGCGGCGAGGCAATCCTGGCCAGATGTGGCGAATTTGGCGTCGATGGCGATGCGTACCGCTTTGTCGAGATCCGCATCGGCAAACACGATCAGCGGAGCGTGGCCGCCAAGCTCCATCACCAGCCGCTTCATCGTTGGCGCACTCTGCGCGGCGATCAGCCTGCCGATCTCGGTCGAGCCTGTAAAACTTATGGCGCGGACGCGTGGGTCCTGGCACATGCGCCCGACGATCGTCGCGGCCTTGCCGGTGACGATGTTGAAGACGCCGGCCGGCAGTCCGGCGCGCTCGCCAAGCTCGGCCAGTGCCAGCGCCGACAGCGGCGTTTCCGAGGACGGATGCGCGACAATGGTGCAGCCGGCGGCCAGGGCTGCGGCCGCCTTGCGGGTCAGCATGGCCGAGGGGAAGTTCCACGGCGTGACGATGCCGACGACACCGAGCGGCTCGCGCCGCACCATCATTTCCGCATTCGCCAGATGGCTGGTGACGCTCTCCGCGTTGAGGCGTCTTGCTTCCTCCCCATACCACTCGACGAAAGAGGCGGCATAGTCGATCTCGCCGCGCGATTCCTGCAAGGGCTTGCCCTGTTCCAGGGTCATCAGCAGCGCGAGGTCGTCTTTCGCGGCGATGATCAGCTCGAACCATGTTCGCAGGATTCTTGACCGCTCCTGCGGCAGCAGCGACCGCCAGGCCGGAAAAGCGCGCGCGGCGGCATCGATTGCTTTTGTCGTTTGCCGTGCATCCAGCGCCGTGACGAAGGCGAGCGTGCTTCCTGTCGCCGGATCGGTGACCTCAAAGCTTTCGGCGGCCTCGCTGGCCGTCCAGTGGCCGTCGACATAGGCGAGTTCGCGCAGCAGGCGGCGGTCGGCGAGGCGGTCGAGCGCCTCATGGCGATGCGAGCGGGCGAAATGCGCGGACATGGTCGAAGCCTCCCGGTTCGGTCTGACCCTGGGAGACTACCCGTTGTGGGCAGACAGGTGTGGCTGTTTGGGTGTCCTGAAGTAGAGAGATTCTCTCTGTCGTGCCGCCTCCGCAGACGATCTCTCCCGCACTACGGCGACACCGGCAGCAACGCGGCGATGGGAAGTGCGATCTCTTCCTTCACCGATTTGGTGACGATGTAGGTGAAGTAGCGGTCGATGCCGATCTCGCGGGCAAGCAAGCCGTCGACCAGCCGCTGGTATGCGTCGATGTCGCGAGCCATTACCTTCAGCACATAGTCGACACCGCCGCCCACCGACCAGCAGGCGACGATCTCGGGGATATCGCGGATGACACGCTCGAAGCGGTCGAAATCGGCCTGGCGGTGGCTGGCTAACGTCACCTCCATCAGCACGGTTGCCACCGGCGCCACGACGCGCATGGCGATCCTTGCGTGATAGCCCGAGACGATGCCGACCTTCTCCAGCTTGCGCAGCCGCATCCAGCATGGGGTGGGCGACAGGCCCACCTGCTCGGCCAGCGCCAGCTTGGTGATGCGCCCGTCGCGCTGGATGGCGTCGAGGATTTTGAGGTCGATCGCGTCGAGTTTCGCAGCAGTCATCAGCGCCCACTTTTTCGTCCACAGTACCATGATGGCGCATTATTTCGATTGTCAATTGCACTGATTTCGATCTCTAATAAGTCATGACATTGTGGCGACCCGATCCCGCGCTCATAAGGCGGCCAGCCTATCAATCGCTTGCCGACCAGTTCGCGCGCGCCATCCATGACGGGCGTCTTGCCAATGGCGCGCGGCTGCCGACACATCGACGGCTGGCCGACGATCTCAAGCTGTCGGTGCAGACCGTCAGCCGCGCCTATGAGGAGTTGATCCGGCGCGGCCTGATCTCGGGCGAGATCGGCCGCGGCAGCTTCGTCCAGACGCAACGCCGCGAGCCGGAGCCGCCCTATCTGCCCGAGCGTCTCGGCGAGGTCATCGATCTCTCCATCCTGAAACCGGTCTGCGAGCCCATGCATCTGGAGCGGTTGAGGCAGGCGCTGGGCTGGCTCGCCGAAAACCTGCCGTCGAGTTCGGCGCTGTCCTTCCGGCCCAACATGGTGTTTCCGCGCCATCGTGCTCTGGCGGTCGAATGGTTGAAATTGTGCGGACTCGACATTTCCGCCCAGAACATCAGCCTGACCAATGGCGCCACCGCCGGCATGACGGTGGCGCTGATGAGCGTGGCGCCGCCTGGCTCGACCGTTGCCACCGAGGCGATCGGCCACCACACGCTGGTGCCACTGGCGCGCTACCTCGGTTTCAACCTCCAAGGCCTGCCGATCGATGGTAACGGCCTGATCCCGGAGGCGCTGGATGAGGCCTGCCGTCTTTCCGACATCCGCGCGGTGTTCGTGCAGCCCTCGGTGATCAACCCCACGGCTACCCTTATGGACGAGCGGCGGCGCGAGGAAATCGCGGCGGTAGCGCGCAAGCACGACATCGCCATCATCGAGAACGATGTGCTGGGCCCGCTGGTCGAGGATCGGCCGCCGCCGGTTGCCGCCTTTGCCCCGGAGCGCACGCTTTACGTCACCTCCTTCACCAAGATCACCGTGCCCGGTCTGCGCATCGGCTACCTCGCCGCACCGGACCGCTATGTCGCCGCCGTCGCCAACCGCCACCTGGTGTCGAACTGGATGGCAACGCCGCTGGTGGCCGAGATCGCCACCAAATGGGTGACCGACGGCACGGCGATGGAGCTCGTCCGCTGGCAGCGCGCCGCGTTGCGGCGGCGGCAGGACATCGCCGCCGAGGTGCTTGCCGGAATCGACTATCGCGCCCGGCGCGACGGGCTGCATATCTGGCTGCAACTGCCCGACGACCGTGCCGAGGAGGGCTTTGTCGCCCAGGCCCGGCTGCAGGGCGTGGCGATCGCGCCGGGCGGGTCCTTTCGCATTTCCGACGCTCCCTGGCGTCCGGCGGTGCGCATCTCGCTGGGCTCGACCACCGAAGGGGAACTGCGCGCCGGTCTCGGCGTTGTCACCAAGCTGCTGCTTGGCGATCCGGAGCATCTGCTGCTCGCTATCTGAGCATGTCGCCCGAATGTGCGAAGCGGTTTCGGGACGACGGCATGCCCAAAAACCCGGCCGCGATTGACCGGAAAATGTGCGCAATCAGAATAATTGTCATGATATTATTTTCCCGATTGACATGATTTGGCACGTTCCGCATCGTTAAGGGCACAGGCTTCTCCAACACGGGGAAATTCATTTGTCCGCACCCATCATCAAGGTCGATGCCATTTCGAAGAGCTTCGGCGCCTTCAAGGTGCTGGACGGCCTGTCGATGCAGGTCATGCCGCGCGAGAAGCTGGCGCTCATCGGCCCCTCCGGATCGGGCAAGACCACGATCCTGCGCATCCTGATGACGCTGGAGCGCATCGATGGCGGCTACATCCAGATCGACGGCGAGCAACTTTACCACATGGAACGCAACGGCCAGCTGGTGCCGGCGGACGAGCGGCATCTGGCGCGGATGCGCCAGAAGATCGGCATGGTTTTCCAGCTCTTCAACCTGTTTCCGCACAAGAGCGTCATCGACAATGTGACGCTGGCGCCGATGCTGACCAAGGGCATGCCGCGCCCCGCCGCCGAGAAGCGGGCGATGGAACTGCTCGACATGGTCGGCATGGCCGACAAGGCAAAGGCCATGCCGGCGCAACTGTCGGGCGGCCAGAAGCAGCGCGTGGCGATCGCCAGGGCGCTAGCTTTGCAGCCGAAGATCATGCTGTTTGACGAGGTGACGTCGGCGCTCGATCCGGAACTGGTCGAAGAGGTGCTCAACGTTCTGTGGCGGCTTTGCGCCGAGACCGACATGACCATGCTGCTGGTCACCCACGAGATGGGTTTTGCCCACGATTTTGCCGACCGGGTGCTGTTCTTCGATCGCGGCAAGATCGTCGAGGAGGGCAAGCCCGACGAGATTTTCCGCCATCCCAAGCAGGAGCGCACGCAAGGCTTCCTGAAGAAGATCATCGCGGCCGGACATCGCGTCTGACCGCTTTGCGGGGTGGAGGATCGCCCCGGACAAACCAAGACCGGAAGTCAAACCAGGACAAGAAACAAGGAGTTGGGAACAATGAAGAAACTTGGTATTCTGGCCGGCGTCGCCGGCCTTGCGCTGACGACGGTGCTGGCCGCCTCGATCCCGGGCTCGGCCGACGACAGCAAGCTCGAACAGTTGAAGGGACAGGGCTTCGCCCGTGTCGCCATCGCCAACGAGCCGCCCTATACGGCGGTCGCCGCGGACGGCAAGGTCTCGGGCGCGGCGCCGGACGTGGCGCGCGAGATCTTCAAGCGGCTTGGCGTTGCCGACATCGTCGCCTCGATCTCTGAATATGGCGCCATGATCCCCGGCCTGCAGGCCGGCCGCTTCGACGTCGTCACCGCCGGCCTGTTCATGAAGCCTGAACGCTGTGCGGCGGTTGCCTATTCCGAGCCGGTGCTGTGCGACGCCGAGGCGATGCTGGTGAAGAAGGGCAATCCGAAAGGCTTCAAGAGCTACGAGGACGTCGCCAAGGACACATCGGCCACGATCGGCGCGCCCGGTGGCGGCACCGAGGAGAAGCTGGCGCTCAACGCCGGCGTGCCGCGCGAACGCGTCATCGTCGTCCCGGACGGCCAGAGCGGGCTGAAGATGGTGCAGGACGGCCGCATCGACGCCTATTCGCTGCCGGTCCTGTCGATCAACGATCTGATGAAGAAGGCCAACGACCCGAACCTCGAAGTCATCGCCCCGGTGCAGGGCGCCCCGGTCTATTGCGACGGCGCCGCCTTCAAGAAGGGCGACGAGGCGCTGCGCGATGCGTTCGACGTTGAACTCGTCAAGATGAAGAAGTCGGGCGAGTTCGCCAAGATCATCGAGCCCTATGGTTTCTCGGCCGCCGCCGCCATGTCGACGACGCGCGACAAGCTCTGCGCGGCGAAGTAGCTCGCACTGTTTTGCCTTCTCCCCGTTCCACGGGGAGAAGGGGCTGATGAGGGGCAGCGCCAAATTCTGCTGGCGCCGCCCCTCATCCGCCTGCCCGTCCTACGCAGCTGCTGCGCTGCAGCTACGAAGGGTAAATCGGCATCTTCTCCCGTGAGAACGGGGAGAAGGGCTCAAGTACCACCAATGTTGGAATCTAGATGACCCAGTGGTCCGGCTATCTCGGCCTGATATTGCAGGGAGCGCTTGTCACCATCGAGCTGACGCTGATGGGGTCGGTGCTTGCCCTGATCATGGCCTTTCTTGCCGGCATGGGACGGCTGTCGCGCTTCTTCGTTTTGCGGGCGCTTGCCACAGCCTATATCGAATTCTTCCGCGGCACGTCGATCTTCGTGCAGCTGTTCTTCGCCTATTTCGTGCTGCCTTTGATCGGCCTCGAACTGACCCCGCTGCAGGCCGGCGTACTGGCCCTGGGCTTGAATGTTGGGGCCTATGCCGCCGAAGTGGTGCGTGGCGCCGTGCAGTCGATCGGCCGTGAACAGCATGAGGCCTGCATCGCGCTCAATCTCGGCCGCTGGCAAGGCCTGCGCCATGTCATCCTGCCGCAGGCTTTTCTGGTGATGCTGCCGACCTTCGGCAACAACGCCATCGAACTGCTCAAGGCCACCTCCGTGGTCTCGCTGATCTCGCTCGCGGACCTGACCTTCCAGGCGCAGGTGGTGCGCGCCCAGACCGGCAACACGATGGTGCCGTTCGCCACCATCCTGGTCATCTATTTCGTCCTGGCGCTGCTCATTTCGTGGGGCGTGCGCTCGTTGGAGCGCCGCATGGCGCGCGGCCTCGACGGGGTGCGCGTCTGATGGAGTGGGACTGGAATTTCGTATGGCAGATCATGCCGACGCTGATCCAGGGGGTGAAGATCACCATCCTGGCCACGCTGCTCGGCTCGGTGCTGGCGGCGGTCGTCGGCCTGGGCATCGCGCTTGCGCGCCGCTCGCCCAACAAGGCCCTGTCGCGCATCGTCGGCTGGGCGGCCGAATTCATCCGCGGCACGCCGCTTCTGGTGCAGCTCTATTTCATCTTCTACGTCCTGCCCGACATCGGCATCCTGCTGCCGCCGCTGGTCGCCGGTGTCATCGGGCTCGGACTGCATTACGGCACCTACACGGCGGAGGTCTACCGCGCCGGCATCGACAATGTACCGCGTGGCCAGTGGGAGGCCGCCAAGGCCTGCAATCTCAGCGCCCGGCAGACCTGGACGCATATCATCATCCCGCAGGCCATCCCGCCGATGATCCCGGCGCTGGCCAATTATTTCATCGCCATGTTCAAGGAGACCCCGTTGCTCTCGGCGATCACCGTGCTGGAACTGATGAACCAGGCGAAAAGCGTCGCCAACACTTACTATCGCTACATCGAGCCGATCACGCTGGTCGGTGCCTTCTTCCTCGCCATCAGTCTTTGTTCGGTCGTGCTCCTGCGCTGGCTGGAACGCCGTTACGGCAAGATCGAGAGATAGCAGATGAAACCCTTGCCCGAGATCAAGATCTATCCGAAACGGCCATCGCTCGACGAGCGTCCGCTCGACAAGCGCGTCGGCCTGATCATCCTGGCCACCGATCACACCAGCGAGCCGGACTTTCGCCGAATGGTGGCGAGCGAAGGCATCGGTGTCTATGTCGCGCGCATTCCCTATGCCAATCCGACGACGCCGGAAAATCTGCGCAAGATGCAGCCGGCGCTGACGGCCGGCGCGGCCCTGATCCTGCCCGACGAGAAGCTCGACGCCATCTGCTACTCCTGTACGTCGGCCTCGGTGGTGATCGGCGATGCCGAGATTGAGGCGGCGATCCAGGCGGCCAAGCCCGGCGTTCCCGTGGTCACCCCGCCAATGGCCGGCATGCGCGGGCTCAATGCCCTCCGCGTGCGCCGGATCAGCATTCTGACCCCCTACACGGTCGAAACCTCTAGGCCGATGGCGACCTACTTCGCCGCGCGCGGTTTCGAGATCGCCAGCTTCACCTGTCTCGGCTTCGAGGACGATCGCGAGATGGCGCGCATCCAGCCGACAGCCCTCGTCGATCTCGCGCGCCAGGCGACCCACCCGCAGGCCGACGCCCTGTTTGTGTCCTGCACGGCACTGCGCGGTGTGCTTGCGGTCACCGGCATGGAACAGGCAATCGGCCGTCCTGTGGTGACCAGCAACCAGGCAACCGCCTGGAACTGCTTGCGGCTGTGTAGCGACGAGAGGCCGCGTCCCGAATTCGGGCGGCTGATGACGCTGCCGCTGCCGCACGATTGATGACTATGGCGACCGTCTCCCTTGGCGATATCCGCGCCGCTCGCGACCGCATCGCCGGCAAAGTCGAGCGCACGGCGACCGTTTTTTCCCCGATCCTTTCGGAGCGTCTCGGTGTCCCCGTGCATCTCAAGCTCGAGCATCGCCAGACCACCGGCAGTTTCAAGCTGCGCGGTGCCTCGAATGCCGTCGCTTCCCTTGGCGCGGAAGAGAAGGCGCGCGGTGTCATCGCGGCCTCGACCGGCAACCATGGTCGCGCGCTGGCACATGCGGCGAAGCTTGAAGGCATGCGCACGGTGATCTGCATGTCGCGGCTGGTGCCCCAGAACAAGCTGGACGAAATCCGCCGGCTCGGCGCGGAGGTCCGCATCGTCGGCAACAGCCAGGACGACGCCCAGCAGGAGGTCGAACGGATGGTGGCGCAGGAGGGGCTGGTGATGCTGCCGCCCTTCGACCACCCCGCCATCATCGCCGGGCAAGGTACGCTCGGGCTCGAGATGATCGAGCAGGTTCCTGACGCCGGTCTCGTGCTGGTGCAGCTTTCCGGCGGCGGCTTGGCTTCTGGCGTTGCCGCAGCCGTCAAGGGTGTCAGCCCCGGCACGAAAGTCGTCGGCGTTTCGATGGCGCGGGGTGCTGCGATGAAGGCGAGCCTCGATGCCGGCCGGCCTGTCCTGGTGGAGGAACTGCCGACGCTGGCGGATTCGCTTGGCGGTGGTGTCGGCCTCGACAATAGGCTGACCTTCGCCATGTGCCGCGACCTGCTCGACGACGTCGTCCTGCTCAGCGAGGACGAGATCGCCGCCGGCATCCGCCATGCCTATGCGCAGGAGCGCGAGATCGTCGAGGGTGCCGGCGCGGTCGGCATCGCAGCGCTTCTAGCAGGCAAGGTCAAGGCGAAAGGGCCGGTGGTCGTACTTCTCTCCGGCCGCAACATCGACATGAACGCGCATCGCAGGATCGTCTGCGACGCGGCAATCGGGGGGTGCGCCGCATGAGCCGTATGACGATTCTGACCGAGGCCGAGCTGCGCAAGATCGTGACGCTCGATCTCGATGCGGTCGCCTGCGTCGAGAACGCCTTTCGCGCGCTCGCCACTCTGCCAGTGGCGATGCCGCCGATCCTGCGGCTCGACATTCCCGAGCAGCGCGGCGAGGTCGACGTGAAGTCCGCTTATGTGCCCGGTATCGACGGCTTCGCCGTGAAGATCAGCTCCGGCTTCTTCGACAATCCAAAACTCGGCCTGCCGAGCGGTGGCGGCATGATGGTGCTGCTTTCGGCAAGGACCGGCGTGGTCGAGGCGCTGCTGATCGACAATGGCTACCTGACCGATGTCCGCACGGCCGCTGCCGGCGCGGTCGCGGCGAAGCACCTGTCGCGCGAAGACTCCACCGTGGCAGCTATCTTCGGCGCCGGTTTGCAGGCGGGCCTGCAATTGGAGGCACTGCGTCTTGTCAGGCCGATCGCCGAGGCACGCATCTGGGCGCGCGACGCCGCCAGGGCCGAAGCCACTGCTGCCCGCTTACGCGAAAGACTGGGCATTGTCGTGCGCGCCGAACCTGATGCAGCAAATGCCGTTGCCGGCGCCGACATCATCGTCACCACCACGCCATCGACCGAGCCGCTGATAAAGCCCGGCTTCATCGCCGCTGGCCAGCACATTACCGCCATGGGTTCGGACGCCGAACACAAGAACGAGATCGTGCCGGCCGTCTTGCGCATGGCCGATCTCTATGTCGCCGACAGCGCGCGCCAGACGCGGCGTCTGGGGGAACTGCATCATGCCATCGCGGCAGGGGTGATGGCCGCCGAGGAAGAAGTGACCGAACTCGGCCAGATCATAGCGGGCGAACGACACGGAAGGCGCTCGGCCAGCGATATCACCATCGCCGACCTCACCGGCACCGGCGTGCAGGACACGGCGATCGCCACGCTCGCCCGCGACCTCGCGCGGGCTGCCAATGCCGGAACCATTTTCGAGAGCTGATGCTGGCCGCAAGCATGGTCCGGAAAAATGCGAACCGGTTTTCCGATCAGAATATGCTCAAGCAAAAAACTCCTGGAGCCGGATCCACCGAAATTGAAACGGGACCCAGGGCCTAACAAACGAGGAAGCCAAAGAATGCAACCGAATCTGAAATTCTCGCGCGGCGAATTTGCGGATCGCCTCGCCAAGACGCGGCGAGCCATGGAGGCCAAGGGCGTCGATCTCCTGATCGTCAGCGATCCATCCAACATGGCCTGGCTGACGGGTTATGACGGCTGGTCCTTCTACGTGCACCAGGCGGTCATCGTGCCGCCCTCGGGCGAGCCCGTCTGGTACGGCCGCGGCCAGGATGCCAATGGTGCCAAGCGCACCGCCTATCTCGCGCAGGACAACATCGTCGGCTACGCCGATCACTATGTGCAGTCGACCGAACGCCACCCGATGGATTTCTTGTCGAGCGTGCTTGTCGATCGCGGTTGGGGCAAGCTCACCATCGGTGTCGAGATGGACAACTACTGGTTCTCCGCCGCCGCCTTCGCCTCGCTGCAGAAGCATCTGCCCAATGCCCGCTTCGTCGACGCCACCGCCCTGGTCAACTGGCAGCGCGCCGTGAAGAGCCCGACCGAGATCGACTACATGCGCAAGGCCGCCCGCATCGTCGAAGCCATGCACCAGCGCATCTTCGACAAGATCGAGATCGGCATGCGCAAATGCGATCTCGTCGCCGAGATATATGATGCCGGCACGCGCGGCGTGGACGGCATCGGCGGCGACTATCCTGCGATCGTGCCGCTGCTGCCGTCCGGCGTGGACGCTTCGGCGCCGCATCTGACCTGGGACGACCAGCCGATGAAGCGAGGCGAGGGCACCTTCTTCGAGATCGCCGGCTGTTACAACCGTTACCATTGTCCGCTGTCGCGCACCGTCTTCCTCGGCAAGCCGACGCAGGAGTTCCTCGATGCCGAGAAGGCGACACTGGAAGGCATGGAGGCGGGTCTTGCCGCCGCCAAGCCCGGCAACGCCTGCGAAGACATAGCCAATGCCTTCTTCGCCGTGCTGAAAAAGTATGGCATCGTCAAGGACAACCGCACCGGTTACTCGATCGGCCTGTCCTACCCGCCGGACTGGGGCGAACGCACCATGAGCCTGCGCCCCGGCGACCGAACCGAACTCAAGCCCGGCATGACCTTCCACTTCATGACCGGCCTCTGGCTGGAGACGATGGGGCTGGAGATCACTGAGTCCATCCTGATCACCGAAACCGGTGTAGAGTGCCTGGCCGATGTTCCGCGCAAACTGGTGGTGAAGAATTGAGCCCGATGCCCAGCCTCCGCCCGTCCCCGATCGCGCCGACCGTGGAATTCGATCGTGACGGCATCCAGCACGGTTTCCTGCGCCTGCCCTACAGTCGCGACGACTCGGCCTGGGGTTCGGTGATGATCCCGATCTGCGTCGTCCGCAACGGCAAGGGACCGACGGCGCTGCTGTCCGGCGGCAACCATGGTGATGAGTATGAAGGGCCGTTGGCGCTCTACGATCTCGCCCGCACGCTCGACCCGAAAACCGTCAGCGGCACGGTGATCATCGTGCCGGCGATGAACTATCCGGCCTTCCGCGCCGGCACGCGGACCTCACCGATCGACAAGGGCAACATGAACCGCAGCTTTCCCGGCCGGCCGGACGGTACGGTGACGGAAAAGATTGCCGACTATTTCCAGCGCGAATTGCTGCCTCGCGCCGACATCGTCTTCGACTTCCACTCCGGGGGAAAGACGCTGGATTTCGTGCCGTTCTGCGCGGCCCACACTCTGCCCGACAAGGCTCTGGAGCAGAAAGCCTTCGATGCGGTGGCCGCATTCTCGGCTCCGTTCTCGATGCGCATGATCGAAATCGACTCGGTCGGCATGTATGACACTGCGGCCGAGGAGATGGGCAAGGTCTTCGTCAGCACCGAACTGGGCGGTGGCGGCACCTCGCATGCGAAAACCGTGCGTATCGCGCGGCGTGGCATTCTCAACGTGCTGCGCCATGCCGGCATAGTGGATGGTGCGGTCGAGAAGGACAGAACTCGATGGCTGGACATGCCGTCGGGCGATTGCTTCTCCTTCGCCGAGGAGGACGGCATGATCGAAACCATGGTCGATCTCGGCGAGCCCATCGAAGAGGGCGCGGTGCTGGCACGGATCCATTCGGTTGGCCGCACAGGCATTGCCCCGCAGGAGATTCGGGCAAAAATGTCGGGCATGCTGGCGGCGCGGCATTTTCCCGGCTTGGTCAAGGCTGGCGACTGCGCGGCGGTGGTAGCCGTGGAGATCGATTGATCGACACGGCTGCGTTCCGGCACACCCCGCGGGGTTTCCGGCGATTGCGGCTGGCGGCGCCGAACATCAATTTTCTCCATCGGATGGAAGTGTAAATTAACGAGAGGCGGACAAACTAGGCATTGGCGAGCGGACCCTCGCTCTGCCGCCATGGTGCGGGCATTGCACCGCGCGACATGGCGATGATCGTTGAACGCCCGGACACCTGGTCTGAATCATGAGATCTTCGACTGGAGAACATTATCCGGCGCTGGACCATGTTCGTGGCCTTGCGGCTTTCCTGGTCTTCACCTGGCATTTCCTCCATCAGTCTCCCGAGGCGCCGGTGCCCTATGATTTCGTGCCTGCCGTGCCCCTTTTCAGCCTGCTGGATGAGGGGTTCACCGGCGTCTCATTGTTCATGGCGCTCTCCGGCTACCTGTTCGCCAAGCTTCTTGATGGGAAACAGGTCAGCTATCTGCCCTTCTTCGCCAACCGGGCGCTGAGGCTGCTTCCACTCCTGCTGGCCGTGATAGCCATCGAGGCTTGCCGCGTATTCATGGCAGGCCAAGCCCTGGGCGACTATTTCACCGATGTCGGGAAGGGGGTGATCTTTCCCACCCTCCCGAACGGCGGTTGGTCGATAACCGTGGAGGCCCATTTCTACATCCTGCTGCCGTTCCTGCTGATGGCGTCCAGACGCTTCCTGTTCGCCCCTTTGCTGTTCATCGCTGCAGCCATTTTGCTGAGATGGGCGCTTTACGTGCAGTTCGGCGAGGTGCAGTCGGCGGCGGCCTGGACCATCATTGGCCGTGCCGATCAGTTCCTCGCCGGCATCCTTGCCTTCCATCTCCGAGCCTATGCGAAGGACCGGCACCTCCTGGCGCTGGCTGTACTGCTGGCCTTTTCGGGGTTTTTCTGGTGGTTTGACGCCGCCGGGGGATTTTACCAGCTGGAGCGCTATCCCTCGCCGCATTGGATATGGGTCATCCTGCCGACGGTGGAGGCGGCGGCCTATTCGTTTGGGATCGCCTATTACGACACCAGCTTTCCAAGGAAGCGAACAGGCTTGCCGTTCAAGATCCTGGAGAAGGCGGGGGCCTACAGCTATTCGATCTATCTCCTGCACCTGTTCTTCGTCATGCAGCTGGCGGCGTTCATCAACACGAACATCATGGGCATAAGCAATTTCTACATTGCCTGCCTTTGGTCCTTGCTGTGCTTTCTGGCGACGATCCCGATCGGCTATCTCAGCTACACCTGCATCGAGGCGCCATTTCTGCGCCTGCGTGTACGCTATGCGGAGCCGCGTGTTGCTGATCCGGTCCTGTTCAAGGATCGGCAGGTCACGGCAGGATAAGCGGATATCCTTGCTGGGCTGCGCCCTGCAAAGATATCCGGCCGAGGCTATCGGCTCGGGCATGTCGATATCCACACCGGTTGGTCTTCAGCGGTCTGTGCCGCAGCGTGTACACGAGGATACTCGTATCCTGTTGACGGGTTTTCCGTTACCCTCGTTCCGCGCCACAGGGAGCATCGATTGCGTGGATTTGCGGAAGGCCTGATCGAGAGGCCGCGGACGGTGGCGGAGCAGGTCGCCAACGTGCTTCGCGAGGCTATTGCCAGCGGCACGCTGAAGGCCGGCACCGCTTTGCGCCAGGACGAATTGGCTGAACAGTTCGGCTTCAGCCGGATGCCTATTCGTGACGCGCTTCGCCAATTGGAGGCGGAGGGCATTGTCTCGATCCATCCGACGAAGGGTGCGCATGTCGCACGCATGGATGGAGCCGAGATCGGCGAAATCTACGCGGTGCGCGAATTGCTCGAATGCGAAGCGCTCCGCCTCTCCATTCCGGCTTTGTTGGACGGCAATCTCGATGAGACAGAACAGGTGCTCGACCAGATCGACGCGGAGCGCAATGTCGGCCGCTGGGGTGTCCTTAACCGGACCTTCCACCTGTCGCTCTACGCTGCCTGCGGCAATCAGCGTCTGCTCGGCCTGATCGAGGCGCATCACAACGCTGCCGATCGCTATGTCCGCATCCTCTTGTCCAACCTCGACCATTGCACCCGCTCGCAGGCGCAACATCGCGACCTGCTGGCCGCCTGCCGCCGGCGCGACGTCAAGAAGGCCGTGAGCATGCTGCGGCAGCATCTGCGCGAAGGAAGCGACACGCTCGTCAATGCGATAGAGGGCGGCGGCCTGTCGCGAAAGTCATAGCCAGGATGGTCCTGCTGCTCGAGGCTCAACCGCATCGCCGCGCGCCACCGGTTCGTAAGAACCGCGCTGATTTTCAGTTCTGCGCCGGCCTGCGTTCGACGATGTAGATGTGGTCGGCGGCGAGCACCACTTCGCTGCGCTGATTGATCACCTCGCAGCGTTCGATCACCCGTCCCGAGCCCGCCCGCTTGGGATCGTCCTCCTTGGCGGTGATGGTGGTGCGCGTGCGGATCGTGTCGCCGATGAACACCGGCTTGATGAAGCGCAGCCGGTCGTAGCCATAGGAGAAGGCGACGGGGTTGACGATGCTTGCCGTCAGCCCGATGCCGACCGAGAACACCAGCGTGCCATGCGCGATGCGCTGGCCGAACGGCGTCGTCTTCATGTACTCGGCGTCCATGTGGTGCGGAAAGAAATCGCCGGTGTGGCCGGCATGGACGACGAAGTCCGTCTCGGTGATGGTGCGGCCGCTGGTCAGCCGCGAAGAGCCGATCTCATAGTCTTCGAAATACTGGATGTGTTCCATCAGGGTCTTTCCGCGATCGGCGTCGCTGGCGCCGCGCTCGATTTATAGGCGGCTTCAACCAACGCCATCGTGCTCCAGGCGTCCTCGACCGAGCTGACCAGTTCGCCGTCTTCTCCCGCCGCAAAGCGCTGCACATTGGCCATGCGCCCGACGAAGGCGTCGGGGAACCATTCGCCGGCAAGCGGTACCGCGGTCCAGTCCGTTGTGCCCTTCGGATGGATTTCCAGAATGTCCGGTTCGCCCCGGGGATAGTCGAGGTTCAGGCCTAGCTTGAGATAGGCCGCTCCCTCCGTACCGCAGATGCGAAACTCGCATGCCTGGTGCCGGCGGCCGAACTTGTGGTCATGGTTGATCGACAGCGCACAGCGCACGGTGTCGCCATAGTCGAGAATGGCGCTGGTGCGCGTCTGCGCCACCTTGTGGTTGGGATGGCCGAGCGTCTTGGCGTGGACGCCCTTGGGATCGCCGAGCAATTGCCGGATGAGGTCGAGATAATGGATCGAGTGCATGGCGATCTCGACGCGCGGCGCCTTGAGCAGGAACTCCCACAACTCCCACGGTGTCGCCAGCGCCAGCCAGGCATCGAAGTCGACGACTTCGCCGAGCCAGCCCTTGGCGACGGCGTCCTTGAGCGCCAGCATCATCGGCGCGAAGCGCAGCTGGAAGTTCACGGCCGCCTTGAGGTTCTTGGCGCGGCAGATTTCGAGGATTTCGGTGGCCTCGCCGAGATAGTTGCCCATCGGCTTCTGGATCAACGCGACCGCCTCTTCGGGCAGGGCATTCAGGATCTCGGCGTGCCGTCCCGGCGGGGTCGCCAGATCGAAGATCGCACCCTGGACGGATGCGGCTTCGTCGACCGAACGGAACGCCGTCACGCCCCATTTGTCGGCCAGGGTTTTCGCCTTGGCCTGGTCCGGATCATAGAGGCCGGCCATTGGAAAGCCGGCTTTGCGATAGGCGGGAAAATGCGCGTCGCCGACAATCGATCCGGCACCGAAAGTGACGATCGGGCGAGGCTTCGAGGGTTTTGGCCAGGACTGGACGAGTAAGGCAGGGTCGAAACCGCCCTCAGTCATAGTGAAAGACCTCGTCCATGCTGGCCCACCATTCGCCCTCCTTGCGGGTCGCGAGCGGCTCCTGGCATGGTATGCAGAACGCCCACCATTCCTGCGTTTTCGGATCGGCGGCCATCTTGGCCATGTCGGCCGCATAGTCGGTGCCGTGATACTCGAAATAGGAGAACAGCATGTTCTCCGGCCGCTTCAGATAGATCGAGTAATTCTTGATGTTGCAGGCCGAGATCATGGTCAGCACGTCGGGCCAGACGGCGGCATGCAGGCGGACATACTCCTCGACCTTTTCCGGCTTTAACCCCAGCACCATGCCCATTCGCTGCATATCCCACTCCTATCTGGTGATCGCCGTGGTGAATTCGGCGATGCTCATGGCCTTGACCGCGTCCCAGTCCCAGTCGATGCCGATGCCGGGTTCGTCGGGCGCCAGCGCATGCCCATCCTCGATGCGCATATGCTTGCCGGTCAACTGGTCGAGTTGCGGAATGTACTCGACATACCTGCCGTTCTGAACCGCGCAGGTCAAGCTGACATGCAGCTCCATCAGGAAATGCGGGCAGACCGGAATGTCGAAGGCCTCCGCCGCATGGGCAATCTTGAGCCATGGCGTGATGCCGCCGATGCGGCCGACATCGACCTGCACGATCGAGCAGGCACCTTTCTGCATGTATTCGCGGAAATGGCGCATCGAATAGAGCGACTCGCCAATGGCGATCGGCGTCGGCGTCGAGTTGGACAACCTGATATGGCCGTCAACATCGTCGGCCGGCAGCGGTTCCTCGATCCAGGCGAGATCGAGTTCGCGCAGCCGCGCCGCGCGCCGGATCGCCTCGTCGACGGAAAACCCCTGGTTGGCGTCGGTCATGATCTCGTAGCCGTCGCCCACCGCCTTGCGCACCGCCGACAGGCGGGCGAGATCCTCCGACCCGTGCGGCCTGCCGATCTTCACTTTCGAGCCGCGGAAGCCCTTGGCCTTGGCAGCCAGCGCGTCGTCGACAAGTGCTGCCGCCTCGATGTGCAGCCAGCCGCCCTCGGTGGTGTAGAGCGGGCAGCGGTCCTTGGCACCGCCGGCCAGTTTCCACAACGGCAGGTTCTGCTTCTTCGCCCTGAGATCCCAGAGCGCCGTATCGATCGCCGCGATAGCAATGGCGGTGATCGCACCGATGGTGGTCGCGTGGGTGGCGAATTCGAGATCGTGCCAGATCGCCTCGATCATGTCGGGGTCTCGGCCGATCAGGCGTGGCGCCAGATGGTCGGACAAGAGCCGCATTACCGAGGAGCCGCCGGTGCCGATCGTGTAGCTGTAGCCGGTGCCGACCGCGCCGTCGGAATCCGTGATGGTAACGATAGGTGTTTCCTGGCTGACGAAACTCTGGATGGCATCCGTGCGCTTGACCTTGGGCACAAGGTCCACCATCCGCAGGTCGACTTTCTCGATTCTAGCCATCGGTCAGCTCCGCAAGGTCTTTCCGGTCCCGGCGGCAAACAGATGCGCCTGCGACAGGTCGAGGCTCATCGCCACCCGCTCGCCCGAACGCAGCGGCCGCGGGTTCAGCATGCGCGAAACGCAGTCCGTGCCATTGAACTCGACGAACACCAGCGTCTCGTTGCCGAGCGGCTCGGTGACGGTGATCGGCAGCTCGATCTGATGCACGTCGGCCGCGCCGCCGGAGCTGATGCCGTGGCCGGTCGGATAGATGTCGTCAGGCCGCAGACCGAACACGACCTTGTCGCCGGTCGCGACATTGGCCTTGAATTGGGCGGGTAGCGGCAGCTTTTCGCCGCTGGCGAAAACCAGCTGGCCGTCGTCGACAGTCGCCTCGTGCAAATTCATTGGCGGCGAACCGATGAAGCCGGCGACGAAGCGTGTCGCCGGGCGGCGGAAGACCTCGTCGGGCGTGCCGACCTGTTCGATATGGCCCTCGCGCATGATGACGATGCGGTCGGCCAGCGTCATCGCCTCGACCTGGTCATGGGTGACGTAGATCACCGTCGACTGCACCTTGGCATGGAGCTTCTTGATCTCGGTGCGCATCTGCGTCCTGAGCTTGGCGTCGAGATTGGAAAGCGGTTCGTCGAAGAGAAACACGTCAGGGTGGCGCACGATGGCGCGGCCCATGGCGACGCGCTGGCGCTGGCCGCCCGACAGTTGCGACGGGCGGCGGTCGAGCAACGTGTCGAGGCCGAGGATGGCCGAGGCTTCGGCGACGCGGCGGTCCATGTCCTCCTTGGCCGCGCCGGCGATCTTCAGCGAGAAGCCGAGATTCTCGCGCACCGTCATATGCGGATAGAGCGCATAGGACTGGAACACCATCGAGATGTTGCGCGAGCGCGGCGGCAGATCGTTGACGACACGCCCGCCGATCTCGATCGAGCCGGCGCTGATTTCCTCCAGTCCGGCGATCATGCGCAAAGTCGTCGACTTGCCGCAGCCCGACGGGCCGACAAGGGCGATGAACTCGCGGTCGGCGATGTCGAGATCGATGCCATGCACGATCCCGATATTGCCGTAGCGCTTGGTCAGCTTTTTGAGGGAAACGGTTGCCATGGGATCAGCCTTTCACCGCGCCGGAGGTCAGGCCGCCGACAAGGTGTTTCTGGACGATGTAGGTGAGGGTGAGTGCGGGAATGATCATCACCACGGCCAGGGCGCACATGCCGCGCCAGTCGATGGTGAACTCGGCCGTGTAGTCGAGCAGGCCGACCGGCAGCGTCTTGGCGCTGACCGAGCGGGTCAGCTGCGAAGCCAGCGCGAACTCGTTCCAGCAGGTGAGGAAGGCAAAGATGGCGGCGGATGCGATGCCCGGTCCGGCAAGCGGGAATTCGACCTGCCAGAAGGCCTGCCAGCGCGTGCAGCCATCGATTTGTGCCGCCTCCGCGAGGTCTTTCGGCACCTGGCGGAAGAAGCCGTCGATCAGCCAGATGGTGAACGGCACGTTGAGCGCGACATAGGCGATGATCAACCCGAAATGCGTGTCGATGATGCCGAGCCGCACATAGAGGAAGAACAAAGGCAGCGACAGCGCGATGCCTGGCACCGTGCGCGTCAGCATCAGGCCGAGAAAGACGCTCGATTTGCCGCGGAAGCGATAGCGCGCGAAGGCATAGCCGCCGGCCATGCCGATGGCCACCGCAATGATCGTCGACGTCACCGAGATGATCAGCGAGTTGCGGAAATATTCGATGACCGGGATGCCGCCTTTGCCGATGCCTGAGAACATCGCGATGTAAGCGTCGAACGAGATCTCCTGCGGGATCCACACCGGCGGCTTGGCCATAATCTCGACGGTCGGCCGCAGCGATGACAGCACGATCCACAGGCCGGGCAGGCAGATCGTCAGCATCGCCAGGAACAGGCCGATGCGATGGACGATGCCCAACAGCTGGCGCTTCAGGCGGGCGGAAGAATTCTCGTCCATCACCACTCCGCACCGATCTGCGTGCGCGCCGCGGCGAGCTTGTTGAAGAAATATACGGTGAAGGCGATCGACAGCAGGATCGAGAAATAGGCCATGGCGTTGGCCATCCCCATCCGGCCGTCGCTGTAGGCGGTGCGCGCCACCAGCGTCCACAACAGCTCGGTGCGGCCCGCCGGTCCGCCATCGGTCATGATCTTGACGATGTCATAGGCGCGCGCGACGTCGAGCGAACGGATGGTCATGGCGATATAGGCGAAGGGCATGATGAACGGCCACGTCACATAGCGGAAGGTCTGCCAGGGCGTGCAGCCATCGACGCGCGCGGCTTCGATCGGCTCCTTGGGCATCGCGAGCAGGCCGGCGAGGATCAGGATGGCGAAGATCGCGGTCGACGACCATATCTCGGCGACCGAGATGGCGATGAAGGCGAGATGGCCCTCGATCAGCCACGCAATGGCGTCCTGCGCGATGCCGAGTGACTGCAGGGCGTTGTTCACCAGGCCGATATTGTCGTTGAACATGAACTTGAACTGGAATCCGACGAGGATCGGCGAAAACATCATCGGAAACATCATCAGCGTGCGCAGGATGCGCTGGCCGCGTGTTGCCTTTTCGACCAGCATGGCAAGGCCGAGGCCCAGCAGCATTTCGAGATTGAGCGCGATGGTCAGCAGCAGCACCGTGCGCCCGAACGCCCACCAGAAATCGGAGTTGGCCAGGATCGAGAGATAGTTCCTGAAGCCGACGAAGACGAAGAACGTTTCGGGCTTGGTCAGGCGGAACGGTGTGAAGCTGGAATAGAGCGACAGAAGCAGCGGAACGACGACGACCGCCGCCAGCACGATGAAGGCTGGAAGCAGCAGCAGGAATGGCGCCGATGGCTTGAAGCCCTTCATCAGGATCCTGTGAGGTTTTGCGTTGCGTGGGCGAGGCGCCGGAAGGCGGCGTGCATCGCGGGGCCTCCGACGAGCCGCGATCGCCTCCCCCATTCATCATGGGGGAGGTAGCCTTGGGAATGTTCTAGAGCTTGCCGGCATCCTGCAGGATCTGCGTCGCCTTGGCGACCGCTTCGTCCAATGCCTGCTTGGAGGTCTTGTCGCCCAGGATCGCCGCCTGCAGTTCGGGATAGACAGCGTTCGAAATCTCGATCCACTCAGGCGTCTGCGGCACGGCGAAGGCGTGCTTGGCTTCTTCCTGGAAGGCGGAGAGGACCTCCTTCTTGTAGGGATCGTTTTCGGCCTGCTTCAGGTCCCAATCCCACACGGCGGTGCGGGTCGGCAGCGGGCCTGCGGCGGCTTCCAGCTTCTGGCTGTCCTCATTGGTCAGCCACCAGACCAGCGAGGCTGCGGCCTCCTTGTTCGGGCAGTTCTCGGTCACCGAGAAACCGTGGAAACCGGACCAGCCGGTGCGCTTGCCGGAAGAACCCTTCGGCGCGACCTTCACACCGACATTGCCCGCCACCTTCGACGACTTCGGGTCGTTGAAGAAGCCGGCCCAGCCCGGCCAGTCCAAATTGATGGCGACGGTCCCCGAGGCAAAGCCCTGGCCGAGATCGTCCCAGAGATAGTTGGTCGTCCCGGCCGGCACGGCCTTGGCCTTGTAGAGATTGACGAACCAGTCGAGCGCCCGGATGCCGGCCTCCGAATTGAAGACCGGCTTGCCGTCCTTGTCGAGATACTCGCCACCTTCGGCGACCACCATCTCGTAGAAGCGGCCATTGATCGCCTCTTCCTTGCCGGCGAATTGCGTGCCGTAGAAATTGGGCGGGTTGGCGAAGAACTCGGCCTGGTCGGTGACTTCCTTCCAGCTGTCCGGCGGCACCAGGTCGTAGCCGTATTTGGCCTTGAACTTGGCCTTGTTGTCGGCGTTCTCGTAGAGGCTCTTTTGGTAGTAGAGCGCCGAGACGTCGAACTGTGCGCGCGGCAGCATCTCGAGCTTGCCGTCGATGGTTGCCGCCTTGATCGTCGACGGCACGAAGGCGTCGATCTCTTCCTTGGGCAGCAATTTGCCGAGGTCTGTATAGAGGCCGGTATATTGCGGCGCGAAGGACGAATGGTTCCAGCCGACGCACCAGTTGGTGCTGCCAGAGGCGATGTCCGACTTCAACTCCTTGTCGATGTCGAAGCCATTCTTCTTCGTCAGGATGTTGACCTTGGCGCCGGTGGCCTTCTCCCATTCGGGAATGCGCTCATAAAGCTTTTCATATTGCTGGCCGCCGATCAGTTTCACGTCGACGGTGACGCCTTCGAACTTGCCGGGCAGGTCGCCGGCAAGGGCCGTGCCTGCACCGAATGCAAGCACCAATGCGCCGGCGGAGACGCCGGAAAGCAGTCTGTTCATTGGTTTCCTCCCTGGG
>NZ_PNOT02000288.1 GCF_002879535.1 Mesorhizobium intechi | reverse complement strand
AACGTACCCGGCTCCATGCTTTCCCATGCGGCGGCTCGGGGGTGTTTGATACCGCCGCACCGGAAAAGTCGTTGTCAGCCCTTGGCGACGGGCAGCGCGACGAAACGGTTGTTGTTGTCGCGGGTGACCTGCATCAGCACCGCCTTGCGGCCGGACTTCACGGCGTCGGTCATCGCCTTGGTGACATCCTCGGTGCCATTCACCTCGTTCGAATTGACCGCGGTGATGATGTCTCCCGGCTGGATGCCGCGGTCGGCGGCGGCGCTGTCGGGATCGACATCGGTCACCACAAGGCCCTTGCCGTTTTCGGACTTCGTGACAGTGAGGCCGAGATCGGCCAGCGTATCAGGCTTTGCCGGAGCCGCGGGCTGCTGCTGCTGGTCGTTCGAGGCCTGCTTGTCGCTGGCCGGCAGCTTGCCGAGATCGACCTTGATCGCCTGGCTCTTGCCGTCGCGCCAGACGGTGACGTCGACCGACTTGCCGGGCGAATAGGCGCCGATCAGGCGGGCGAGTTCCTTCGGCGAGGCAACATCCTTGCCGTCGACCTGGGTGATGACGTCGCCAGCCGTGATGCCGGCTTTCTTGCCGGGGCCATCGTCCTGGGCGCTCGACACCAACGCACCATTGTTGGACTTCAGGCCGAGCGATTCAGCGATGTCGGAGGTGACCGGCTGGATTTCGACGCCGAGCCAGCCGCGCTGCACCGCGCCGCTCTTCATCAGGTCCTCGACAACCTGTTTGGCGGTCGAGGCAGGGATGTCGAAGGCGATGCCGACACTGCCGCCCGAGGGCGAGAAGATCGCCGTGTTGATGCCGACGACCTGGCCATTGAGGTTGAAGGTCGGGCCACCCGAATTGCCGCGGTTGACCGAGGCGTCGATCTGGAGGAAATCGTCGTAGGGGCCGGCGCCGATATCACGGCCGCGCGCCGACACGATGCCTGCCGTGACGGTGCCGCCGAGGCCGAACGGATTGCCGACGGCCACGACCCAGTCGCCGACGCGAACCTTGGAATCATCGGCGAAGTCGACATAGGTGAACTTGTCGCCACCTTCGACCTTGAGGACGGCGAGGTCAGTGCGCGGGTCGGTGCCGACCAGCTTGGCGTCGAATTCCTTGCCGTCATTGGTCACCACGGTGAAGGCGGTGCCTTCTTCGACGACGTGGTTGTTGGTGACGAGGTAGCCGTCCTCCGAAATGAAGAAGCCGGAGCCCTGCGCCACCGGGCGCGGCTGGTCATTGCCGCGGTCGCGGTGGCCAAAGCGGCGGTGGCCTTCGTCATTCTGGCCGCCCTGATCGCCAAAGCCGCGAAATTCCTTGAAGAAGCGGCGCAGTTGCGGATTGTTGGGAAGATTGTCGAAGCCGTCCTGGTCACCGGAGCCATCATCGGCGGTCGGCTGGATCTTGGCCTTCACCTTGACGCTGACCACGGCGGGCGAAACGCGCTCGACGACATCGGCGAAGCCCTGCACCTGCGGCGCCTCGACGCGTACGGCATCGGCCAGAACGGGGCTGGTTCCGCTGGTCAGCGCGCCAACGCCGATAGCGCCGGCAACGGCGATGGAAGCGGCTGCAGCCAGGAGACGCTTGCGGGTGCGGGAATATGAATTGGGGGCAACATTCATGGGGTCTCGTATCCTCTTTCAAAGGGACGCGCCTTGATCGGCATCCTCAGGCAAGGAGAATTAGAGCGACGCACATTACAGCGCCATTTCCGACACATGAAACTTTGGTAATGTTGGCCGGCGATGGCAGCCATCAGTCGCGGTGCAGGATAGCGTCCAATGCCGCCTGCTCGTCGGCCGACAGGGTCTTTGTCGCCAGCGTCCGGCGCGAGCGTGCGGTCAGCAAGATGAACACGCCTCCGACCAGTAGCAACAGGACCGGTGTGCCCCAAAGCAGCGCGTTGCGCAGGTCGAAGCGCGGCTTCAGCAGTACGAATTCGCCGTAGCGCGAAACCAAATAGTCCATGACCTGCTGGTCGGTATCGCCGGCGACGAGGCGCTGGCGCACCAAGATGCGCAGGTCGCGGGCAAGGTCGGCATCGGATTCGTCGATCGACTGGTTCTGACAGACCATGCAGCGCAGGCCTTCCGACAGCGCCCTCGCCCGCGCCTCGAGCGCCGGATCGGCCAGCATCTCGTCAGGCTTCACCGCCAGCGCCGAGCCAGCAAAGCCGAGCGCCAGCATCAGGACGAGCAACGCGGCGGAAAACCTTGCCTTCATGGCAGGACCGCTGGCGCCTCGGCGCCCGCCTGCTTGCGCCGGCGCGAGGGCGCGCCGACACGCAGACGCCTGTCCATAAGCGACATGGCCGCGCCCGCCATCATCACCAGACCGCCGCCCCAGATCAGCGTCACCAGCGGCTTCCACCACAGGCGCACCACGACCGAGCCGTCCTTTGCCTCGTCACCAAGCGAGATGTAGAGTTGGGAAAGACCGAGGGTCTTGATCCCGGACTCCGTCGTCGTCGTCTGCCGCACCGGATAGAAGCGCTTGGCGGAACTGATTTCGCCGACAGCGCTGCCGCTGACACCGATCAGTTCGAAGCGGCCACGGTCCTCGCTGTAGTTTGGCCCCTGCGCCGGATAAAGCCCGACAAAACGCAGCGTATGGCCAGATAATTCCACCGTCTCGCCGGCGCGCATGGTGAGGATCTTCTCGGTGCCGAAGGAGAGCGTGGCGACGATGCCGAGCAATGTCAGGCCGAGCCCGAGATGGGCCAATGCCGTGCCGAAGACCGAGCGCGGCAGGCCGGCAAAGCGCCTGAGCATGACAGCCGGCGCAACCGATCCGACGCCTGATTTTACGGCAAGGTCGGTGAGCGCACCGGCGATCAGCCAGACCGCAAGGCCGATGCCGAGGGCCGCGAACACCGACGTGCCGTCGATAAACAGGCCGGTGACCAGCATTGCCGCCAGCGCCGTGGCGAAGGCCGCCATCAGGCGCTGCGACGCGGCGATGATGTCGCCGCGCTTCCAGGCCAGCAGCGGGCCGAACGGCACGAGGACCAGAAGCGGCAGCATCAATGGGCCGAAAGTCAGGTCGAAGAACGGTGCCCCGACCGAAATCTTGTCACCGGTGAGCGCCTCCAGCGCCAGCGGATAGAGGGTGCCGACGAGCACCGTGGCGGTCGCCGTGGTCAGGAACAGATTGTTGAGAACGAGCGCGCCTTCGCGCGAGATCGGATGGAACAGGCCGCCGGCCGTCAATCGCGAGGCGCGCAGCGCAAACAGCGCCAGCGAACCGCCGATGAACAGCGTCAGGATGCACAGGATGAAGACGCCGCGCGCCGGGTCGGTGGCGAAGGCATGCACCGAAGTGAGCACGCCCGAGCGGACCAGGAAGGTGCCCAGCAGGGACAGCGAAAAGGTGAGGATGGCGAGCAGCAGCGTCCAGATCTTCAGCGCCGAGCGCTTTTCCATGACGATGGCCGAATGCAGCAGCGCTGTGCCAGCCAGCCACGGCATGAAGGAGGCGTTCTCGACAGGATCCCAGAACCAGAAGCCACCCCAGCCGAGTTCGTAGTAGGCCCAGTACGACCCCATGGCGATGCCGCCGGTCAGGAACATCCAGGCGACCAGCGTCCATGGCCTCACCCAGCGCGCCCAGGAGGCGTCGATGCGCCCCTCGATCAGGGCGGCGATCGAGAAGGAAAAGCAGATGGAGAAGCCGACATAGCCGAGATAGAGCAGCGGCGGATGAATGGCTAGGCCGAGATCCTGCAGGACCGGATTGAGGTCGCGGCCCTCGATCGGCGCCGGGTTGAGCCGGATGAAAGGATTGGACGTAGCCAGGATGAACAGGAAGAAGGCAGCGCCGATAGCGCCCTGCACGGCCAGCACATTGGCGCGCAATGTCGCCGGCAGGTTGGATCCGAAAGCCGCAACAAGAGCACCGAAAAAGGTCAGGATCAGTACCCAGAGCAGCATCGAGCCTTCGTGATTGCCCCAGGTTCCGGTGACCTTATAGATCATCGGCTGCAGCGAATGCGAGTTTTCCCAGACGCTCGCCACGGAGAAATCGGAGTTCGCATAGGCGCTCGCCAGTGCGAAAAAGGACAGCGCGGTCAAGGCAAAACCAGTCACCGCGACAGGACCGCCGACAGCCATCAGGCGCTGGTTGTTGAGGCGCGCGCCGAACAGCGGCACGATCGTCTGCACCAGCGAAAGCGCGAACGCCAGGACCAGGGCGAAATGTCCGGTTTCAACCATGCCCCTCACTCACTTTTGCTCTCCTGCCAGACACCTTTGGCCTTCAGCCCGTCGGCCACTTCCTTGGGCATGTAGCGCTCATCATGCTTGGCAAGCACGCTGTCGGCGACAAAGACGCCGTCCGGACCGAAACTGCCTTCGGTGATGACGCCCTGCTCCTCGCGGAAGAGGTCGGGCAGGATGCCGGTATAAGTGACCTTAACCGATTTGTGCGTATCGGTGACCGAGAAGGCGACCGTCGCGCCCTGGCCGCGCTGGATGGTGCCTTTTTCAACCAAACCGCCGAGCCTGATGCGCTGGCCGGGCTGGACACTGGCCGTGGTGAGGTCGGCCGGCATGTAGAAATAGGAAGCCTTCTGGCCAAGCGCGTAGAAGGTCAGCCCGGTGGCGGCACCCAGGAAGGCCAATCCGCCGACAATCACCGACAATCGCTTCTGCTTGCGTGTCATGACACGTCTACTCCGTCGCCGTCAGGCCGAGCGAGGCGGCAAGGGCGGTGAATTTCTTGGCTTCGTCGCTGCCCGAGCCGAAGACGGCGATGGCGCGACCGAGCGCCTCGCGCGCCTGATCGGACTTGCCCAGCACGACATAGGAACGAACGAGCCGCATCCATCCTTCCGGGTCACGCGGATTTTGCCGCAGTTTTTCGTCGAGGCCGGCGACCATGGTGTTGATCATGGCTTCGCGATCCTGTGGCGACAGGGAAGACGCGGCGTCGACATCCGCGGCATCGGGGCCCTTCACCGCCGCGCCGGAAGCGACTTCGGGACTGGCGGATTTTGCCAGTGCCTGCTCGACAGCACTGCGCCATGGCGAATCCGGCGGCAAGGTGCCCAGCATCGCCTGCCAGGCCGTGGTCGCTTCCTTCTTGCGTCCCTCCTGTGCCAAGGCCATGGCCAGATAGAAGCTGGCTTTTGCATTGGCGGGATCGAGCTTCAGCGCTGCCTCGAAGGCGTCCTGGGCATCGGCGGAAACGATACCGCCCGCCGCGCCGGCGATTGCCTCGCCGAGGCCGGCCTGGCGAACAGCGCTGTCGCCGTCAAGGCGGATGGCATTGCGGTACGCGGCGACCGCGTCCGAGAAACGCTGCATGCGCAAATAGACCGGGCCCAGCACGTCCCACCCCCTGCCGTCGGACGGGTTGGCGGCAAGGTGGGCCTCGGCCCGTGCAACCAATTCGTCGACCGAACTGTCGGCCGGGTTCTTGGCCAGCCGTTGGCTGAGCGGCTGCGCCGGCAAGTCAGGCGAGCCGATCTGGCTGTAAACACCCCAGCTGACCAACGGCACGGCCAGCACCGCGATGGTCGCGACAAGTCGCGCCGTGACCGAAGCCGGCCGGGCCGACGCCTTGCCGGCCGCATCGGCATTGTCGAGGCGCAGGATGCGGCGCGCGATTTCAGCGCGCGCCTCGGCTGCTTCCGCCGGCTGGATCAAGCCGCGCCCGGCGTCGCGGTCAAGCTCCGACAACTGGTCGCGATAGACTTCCAGATCGTGATCGCCGCTCGACGACGCACCCTTGGCTCCCGCGGCCAGCGGCAGCAGCACCGCCAGGCTCGCGCCCAGCGTCAGTATTGCGGCTATGACCCAGAACAGCATGGTTCTTCCAATAACGACAGAGCCCTGCCCTGCCAACTCAGGCATCCTGCGACGCTTTGACGGTCAGCGCGCCTGGCGTCCTTGATCGACATCAACCGGGCGGATTCCAACCGGAGCCGGTCCGGTCTTTGTTTGTTCATGTCGTTGTCCCAAAACCGCTGCGCACTTTTGGGCGGTAACAACTCTCAGGTCAGCGGCGTCCAGCTGCCATCCGCATTGCGACACGCGGTTCCGCGGGCGGTGACGCCGGCGCCGCCGGTGAACACCGTCTGCGTGTACTGGCGGCAGTCCTGCGAACCGACGCGATAGGGCTGTGCCGGAACCACCTCGCCATAGTGCGAAGCCTGATCGCCCTTCCACGCAACCTTCTGACCGCTCGTCGTATATTCGAGCGCCTTGTATTCGGCTTCGAGCGCGCTGCGCTTCTCGGCGTCGCTGAGGCCGTTGCCGATCGAGCCGCCGATGAGGCCGCCGTCCATTGCCGAAATGATCGACGTGGTGACCTTGCCGCTTGAGGGAGGCGTCAAGGCAGGTGTCGGCGTCACGGTGGGACCTTTGCCGCTCAAGGTGGTGCAGCCGGAGACGGCCAGCAATGCGGAAACAAGCGCGACGCGAATCTTCATGCCAACAACCGGTTTTCTTGAGTTGGAGCCTGCCATGGATGCGCCGGGGGCCGCGTCATCGGAGAAGTTGGGGTGGCCATAGTATTGATATTTGTCGGAAATTTGGCCGCCGCCGGCAAGTTCGAGAACAATCGGCATTGCTCCGGGATCAATCGATATGCCGCCATGACAAACGCCTTCCATCGCTGTCGGTTGGCCCGGGAAAGCGTCACGGAAGGCTCCGCAAGCGCACCACTGCCTTCAATCCACCCAGGCCGGACCGTTCGAGCGCGAGAACGCCTCCATACTCGTTGACGAGGTCGGCGACAATGGCAAGACCGAGACCTGTTCCCGGTTTTGTCTCGTCCAGACGCCTTCCACGCTTCAGCGCGTCGCGCGCCTTGTCCTCGGGAATGCCGGGACCGTCGTCGTCGATGCTGATCTCGAAAAGATTATCGTCCTTGCCGGCCAAGGGTGCCACCGTGACCGAGACCGCGCTCCTTGCCCATTTCATCGCATTTTCGAGAAGATTGCCGAGCAGTTCCTCGAGGTCCTCGCGCTCCCCGGCAAAGACGATCTCGGTGGCCGGCAGTGACAGCGACAGGCTGGTCTGCGGGTTGAGCTTCTGCAAGACCCGCACCATGCGCTGCGCCAGCGGCGCCACCGGCGTACGGTAGACGACGCTGTCGCGCTGCGCCGCGACGCGAGCGCGCTGCAAGTAATGGTCGACCTGCTTCTGCATCGAGGCGGCCTGCTCGGCGATCAATTGTCCCTTGGCGCCGCCAAGCGCCCGGCCCTCGTTGAGCAGCACCGCAAGCGGTGTCTTCAGCGAATGCGCGAGGTTGCCGACCTGGGTCCGCGAGCGCTCGACGATGCGTTTGTTGTTTTCGATCAAAGCGTTGGTTTCGTTGGCTAACGGCTCGATCTCGGCCGGGAAGCGGCCGTCGAGCCGCTGCGCGGTGCCTTCGCGCACCATGGCAAGGGCGTTGCGGACCCGGCGCAGCGGTTGCAGGCCGAGCAGGATGGCAATGGCATTGATGGCGATCATGCCGACGCCGAACAGGCTGAGATAAGTCAGCAGGCGGCGCTGGAAGGTGGCGATTTCCTGTTCGAGTTCGCTCTGGTTGCCCATCACGCGAAAACGCGCGGCGCGGTTCTTGGCATCGAGCACGAATTCGCTCTCGAACACTTCGAGCTGCTCGCCGTCTATGCCTTCGGCCGAATAGCTGCGCTGGAAGCTGGCATTGAAGGGCACCTCGGCGACGCTTGGCGACGGAATTTTTCTCGTCATCGACGACGAATGAAGGTCACCATGCACGCCTTCCGAGGCTGGCTCGACCGACCAGTACCACCCGGAATTCGGCTCGGAGAAGCGGAGGTCGCCAAGGTCCGGGGCGCCGGTGAGCGCACCCGTGTCGGAAATGCCGATGGACCCGATCAGGTTGAACAGATGGGCTGAAAGCAGGCTGTCGAAGCCGCGCTCGCTGGCCTGGCGGTAGAGCGTGGTGATCAGGGTGAAAATGACGACAAGGGTGAGGATCGCCCACACAGTCGAAAAGGCGATCACGCGGAACGTCAGCGAACGCGGCCACAAACGCGGCGAAAGCGGCGTCCTTGCGGTTGGTTTGAGCGGTTCCGAGTTACGCCTCCGGCTCGCGCATGCGGTAGCCCATGCCACGCACGGTTTCGATCATATCGATGCCCATCTTCTTGCGCAGCCGCCCGACAAACACCTCGATGGTGTTGGAATCGCGGTCGAAATCCTGATCGTAGAGATGCTCGACCAGTTCGGTGCGCGACACCACCTCGCCCATATGGTGCATCAGATAGGCGAGCAGGCGGAATTCGTGCGAGGTCAGCTTCAACGGCACGCCGTCGACATCGGCCTTCGAGGCCTTGGTGTCAAGGCGCAGCGGCCCGCAGGTGAGTTCCGACGAGGCATGGCCGGCGGCGCGGCGGATCAGCGCCCTGAGCCGCGCCAGCACCTCTTCGATGTGGAAGGGCTTGGTAACATAATCATCCGCGCCGGCATCGATGCCGGAGACCTTGTCGCTCCAGCGGTCGCGCGCCGTCAGGATCAGCACCGGCATCTTGCGGCCGCTGCGGCGCCAGCGTTCGACCACGCTGATGCCATCCATCTGCGGCAGGCCAATGTCGAGAACGACGGCGTCGTAGGGTTCGGTGTCGCCGAGGAAATGGCCTTCCTCACCGTCGAAGGCACGGTCGACGACATAGCCGGCGTCGACCAACGCGTCCGCTATCTGCCGGTTGAGATCCTTGTCATCCTCGACGACGAGTACGCGCATGCGGAGATCGATACCTTTGAAGGACTTGTTCAGATATAGGCCGATTCCGGCAGCCTGGGAAACGGACGGGTCAGTTCTGCGGAACGACGATTTCGGACCGGCGGGGACGCTGCCCGTCCTTGCCAGGGACCAGCACGACGATGACACAGACCGGCTGGCCACCGCGTGTCGACTGCGAGGCCTTGGCCAGCGTCCCGCCATTCTGCTCGGCCACTTGCTGGCCGATCGCGTAGCAGTCGGATGCGGCCAGGACGATCGGGCTGGACTGGTCGGGCGTGATCAGCGGTATCGCCGTCGCCTGCGACGCCAACAGCCCGGCAGCACAGAGCGCCAGGGTCGCGGTTCGAAAGTGGGAGCGCAGCGTTTTCATGGTCGGCGTTGTAACGCATCGGTGCTGAACGTGAAATGAACGGTGATCGATGCGAAAAACATGCCCGCTACACCCTGAACCTCAGACGACCGATGGCCATTTCGACGCGCCGAACCGCCGAAATCCCGCGGACGCCAGTCTAGACTCCGTTTCGGCCGGATTGAAAGCGTGTCAGGCGTTTTCCTGCGTCAGCGCGCGAAACCGCAGCAGCCCGTGATGCACGAGGAGTTCCTCGTCGTACCGGGCCTCGGTGAATTCAAGCGACAGCCGCGTCTTGCCGCGCCGGCCGACCACCAGTGCGGCGTTGGCAAGGCGGGCCTTGATGGCGGCCATGATGGCAAGGGTTTCGCCTTCACCATGGGCTTTCGACCAGACATGCAGCGTAATCAACTGATCGTTGCCGTTCTCGGCACCGGTGTCCCAGTCAAAGGCGCTGGTCTGACCAAAAGTCACGTAAGGAAAAGCGGCATTCTCGGTCGCCCGCTCGAGCAGCCCGGCGCCACCAAGCAGCGCAGACAGCGACTTATCGCTTTTGAGCCTTAGAAAAAGTGCCTGCAGCAAATCGCCGGGCGCGGTCATTTATCGTCCCCCTCGCCTGTCATGGCTCGTGCAAGCGGTTCGTCATACCGGCAAATTCACGCGCAGCCACCAGCTCGTCAAGCCTGCGCCATATCGCATGATTCTCCTCGGCGCGACGATAAAAGCCAATCTCGACAATACGACCTGCCGACAACCTCCTCAACCGGTGCCGCGCGTCCTGGCCACGAAGCTGCGCACCGCCAGCACCAGCACCGTGATGAGGATCAGGATCACCGACAGGGCCGCGATCGCCGGGTCGATGTTGTCGCGCAGGCCCATCCACATCAGTCGGGGCAGCGTAATGGCGTTTACCGAGGTGATGAACAGGGTAACGCCGATCTCTTCCCAGGACAGGACGAAGGACAAAAGCGCCGCGGTAATGATGCCGAACTTGATGTTGGGCATGATGATGCGGGTGGCGCGCTCCCAGACAGTCGCGCCAAGGCCGCGCGCGGCAAGGTCGATGCGACGGTCGAGTTGGCTGAGCGAGACCAGGATCAGCACGGTTGCGAAAGGCACCGTCATCACCGAATGGGCCATGGCAACGCCGAGCCAGGTGTCATAACCGAAGAACGAGCTGAAGCCGGAGATTGAGGTCAGCAGGAAGTAGAGCGTGATCGCCGAGACCACCGGCGGCACAACCATCGGCAGCAGCACGAAACCGACCAGTGCTGCGGTAAAGCGGGGCTGGAACATCCAGATGCCTAGGCTGAAGCAAAGCGCCAGCACCGTGGAAATCGCGCTGCTGACGATGCCGATGCGGATCGACAACAGGATCGACTGGAGCCAGCGAGGATCATCGATTAGCGAGCGATAGTGGCGCAGTGACAGTTCGCCGGACGGCATCGCCAGCATGCGGCTCGGCGTCAGCGACACCGGGATGACCGCGAGCAGCGGCATCAGCAGGAACAGCGCCACAAGGGCGGCGAGGATCAGCGAGACCGGGCCGGGGCGATAGGTCGGCATCAGATCAACTGCTTCGGTCTGACGTAGCGGAACAGCAGCGCCATCAGCGCGCCGACGAACAACACCAGCACGACGCTGATCGCGGCCCCCAGCCCCCAGTCCGGGCTCTGGAAAATCCTGAGATAGATCAGTTCGGCAATCATCACGCTGCGGCCGCCGCCCAGGATCGCCGGCGTGACGAAGAAACCGAGCGAGAAGACGAAGACGATCAGCGCCGAACCGATGATGCCGGAGCGTGTCATCGGCACGAACACCGTCCAGAAGGTGCGCATTCTGCTTGAGCCGAGGCCACGCGCCGCCAGAAGCACGCGGTCGTCGAGGCTGCGCATGGCGGACGCCAGCGGGAAGACCGCGAAAGGAATGAGGAAATGCGTCATGCCGACGACGACGCCGAACTCGTTGCGCACCAGGGTCAGCGGTTCGGAGATGAAACCGATCGACTGCAGCCAGGTGTTGATCAGGCCGCGATTGGACAAGAGCGCCACCCAGCCGAAGGCGCGTGTCAGCACGGATATCCAGAACGGCACCAAGATGCAGAATTCGGCGATGAGGCGCTGCGCCGGGCTGCCGCGCACCCACACGACCGTGATGGCATAAGCGGCGGCAACCGACACCACGGTGACGATCGCCGCGATGCGCAGCGTACGGATGAACACCGACTGGACCAGATCGTCGGTGAGCAACGCTTCATATTGGCCAAGCCCTGGCGTCGGCAGAGTGAAACTCCACTTCACCACGCCGAGAAACGGCCAGGCATAGGCCGGGACCAGGAACAGGAGCAGCGGCGCCATCAACAGCGCCGCGCCCATCCTGTCGGAGAGAACGCCTCTCATCTCAGATCAGCATCCCGCGCTCAGGCGGAGATGATCTTGGTGTACTCGTCGAGCGCCGCGCCGTAGTTCTTGGCGTACCAGTCCATGTCGAGCGGGATCTGCTTCTTCATGTTCTCGGGATCGACGGGATTGATGCGCTTCTTGTCGGCCGGGATCAGCGCATCGGCAGCCGGGTTGGCCGGGCCCTGGCCGAGCTTGTCGAACATGACGAGCTGCTTCTGCGGATCCTGCGCG
Source organism: Mesorhizobium intechi (assembly GCF_002879535.1). Classification (GTDB taxonomy): domain Bacteria; phylum Pseudomonadota; class Alphaproteobacteria; order Rhizobiales; family Rhizobiaceae; genus Mesorhizobium; species Mesorhizobium intechi. The sequence continues at coordinate 17,065 of NZ_PNOT02000288.1, read as the reverse complement.
CTGGCGATGAACTTCATCGCCGCTTCCTTGCCGCCGGGATTGTTCTTGAGCACGGCCAGCGCTCCAGGCGAGATCAGGCCCTGGTCCCAGATGAACTTGATCTTGCCGCCGGAATCCTGCTCGATCAGCGACGCGCGGGTCGACCAGACGATGGCCATCGAGGCTTCGCCATTGAGCAGCACGCTCTGGCTCTCGGCGCCGCCACCCCAGTAGGCGACGACGTTTTCCTTGAAGGCTGCGATCTTGTCATGCGCGCGCTTCAGGTCGAGCGGGTAGAGCGAAGCCGGCGCGATGCCGTCGGCCAAGAGCGCTGCTTCCCAGCTCGACACGCCCCATTTGTAGAGCGAGCGCTTGCCGGGGAACTTCTTCACGTCGAAGAAATCGGCCATGCCGGTCGGGGCGTCCTTGCCGTATTTCTCGGAATCGTAGGCGATGACATAGGAGAAGAAATAGGTCGAGGCGGCATATTCCCAGCCGAAGCCGGGGCGCATCTTCTTCTTGTCGACGATGTTGTAGTCGATCGGCTCGAGCGCACCCTGGGCGCCGAGGGTGATTGCCGAGAACGGATCGACGTCGACCAGGTCCCAGGTCGGCGCGCCGCTCTTGAACTGCGCCGAGATGGCGCCTTCGGTCGGGCCCGAACCGTCCATCTTGACGGTGATGCCGGTGTCCTTGGTGAAGGCCTGGCCATAGGCCGCATCATAGGCGGTGATGGCGTCGCCACCCCAATTGACCAGCACCAGTTCCTTGGCCGCGGCAAAGGCACCGGTCGAGCGCAGCAGCATCGGCGTGCCGGCAAGCACGAGGGCTGCCAGCTGCGTGAACTGGCGGCGCGAGATCTCGCCACCTCTGGTCCTTTCGGACAGCGTTTCGATGGCCTGTTTCTTGGTGTCGTTCATGTCAGTTCCCCTTTGTTTTCGTTGATTTCAGTCCGGAAGCCGGTGCGGCGGATCAGGCCGCGCCGGCGCTCATTGTCCTCCGTCCGGAAGGAGGAAACCCTTTTCCGCCGGCCAGGTCAGCCAGACGGAATTGCCTTTGCTCAGTGCCGCGGCGGCAACCTCGTTCGGCACCGAGACGGTCACCTTCGCGCCCTGGCGTGTCATCAGGTCGAGCTTGGTCGCCGCACCCAGATAGGTCGAAGCAGTGGCCGTCGCCGCAATGCCGTTTTCGCCCGCCGCCGCTTCGCGCGCGATCGACATGTGCTCGGGCCGGATTGCGAGGATGGCGTCACCCCGGACCTTCTCGGCCTTGCAGTGCATGTTGACCGCGCGGTCCTCGCAAAGGCCTGTCGAGCCATTGTCGGCGGGCTTGACCCCCTTGAGCGGCAGCATGTTGATCTCGCCGAGGAATTCGGCGACGAAGCGGTTGTCCGGCCGGTCGTAGACTTCGTCGGGAGCGCCGACCTGCAGCAATTTGCCGTGGTTGAAGATGGCGACACGCGAGGACAGTGCCAGCGCCTCGCTCTGATCGTGGGTGACGAAGACGAAGGTGGTGCCGGTTTCCTGGTGCAGGCGCTTCATCTCGGCCTGCATCTGGCCGCGCAGGCTCTTGTCCAGCGCCGAGAACGGCTCGTCGAGCAGAAGCACGCCCGGCTCGAACACCAGTGCGCGGGCAAGCGCGACACGCTGCTGCTGGCCGCCGGAGAGTTGCGAGGGCAGTTTCTTCTCATGGCCGGTCAGGCCGACGCGCTCGATCATCTCGCCGACGCGCTTCTTGATGTCGGCCGCCGATTTCTTGCGCACCTTGAGCGGGAAAGCGATGTTGGCCTCGACGCTCATATGCGGGAACAGCGCATAGCCCTGGAACACCATGCCGGCGGCGCGCTGCTCGGCGGGGCGGTCGGTAATGTCGGTGCCGTCGCTGAAAAGCTTGCCTTCCGTCGGCTGCACGAAGCCGGCCAGGATCATCAGAAACGTGGTCTTGCCCGAACCGGAGGGCCCGAGCAGCGTCAGGAACTCGCCGCGGCCGATATTGAGCGACAGATTGTCCAACGCACGGAACGAGCCGAAGCTCTTGCCGATTCCAATTGCCTTGATCTCTGCGGCCCGGCCGGGTTGCTGCATCCTGCCTCTTCCTCAGTCCCAGGTGAAATCGTAGGCAGGCCGGCGGCTCACCGCAATCGAATAGTTTTCGCCTGATCGGCAAATTTGATTCACGTCTGGCAGTCTGGACGCGCAGAATCTCCGCATCGAGGTTTCTTAAGAGGGATAGATCAGAGTCTGCTCTGCGACAGCTTCGCCCTGAGCCAGTCGCTGAAGGCATTGAGCACGGGATGGCCGGCCTTGGCGTGCTCGAAGACCAGGAAATAGGAGCGTGGCGACGGCACTGACGCTTCAAAAGGCTTGACCAGCCGGCCTTCGTTCAGCGCCCGGCGACCGGTCAGCTCGTCGCCCATGGCAATTCCCTGGCCGGCGACGGCCGCCGAGAAGACGAGGTTCATGTCGGAAAAGAAGATCCCGCCTTCGGTATCCGGGTTTTCCACCTTGGACAGCGCCAGCCAGCGCGCCCAGTCCTCGGTGTCGGAGAGATGCAGCAGGTTGGCGCGCAGGACGTCCGCCGGTTTGGAAAAGCCGCCGACCTTGTTGAGCAATGTCGGGCTGCAGAGCGGCGTGAAGTGGACTTCGCAGAGCAGCTCCACCATCCGGTTCGGCCAGTTGCCGACGCCGAAGGCGATGAAGGCGTCGGCGTCCGGATTCGAGACGTCGTCGAGCCGGCGCGGCGTCAGAACCGAGAGCGCCACGTCAGGGTACATCTGCTGGAACTCGCCGATATGGGTGCACAGGAACATGGAGGCGAAGCCGGGCGGGCAGGAGATGGCAAAGGAGCCGCCGACGCCGGCGCCGTTCGTCTGCGCTCCCGCGTCGCCGAGTACGGTCAGCGCCTTCCTGACATCGGCTGCGTAGCGCTGGCCGCGCGGCGTCAGCGCCACCCCCTTGCCGATACGCTGCAGCAGATCGAAGCCGAGGTCGCGTTCCAAAAGCCGCAGCTGGTGGCTCACCGCGCTGCGGGTGAGGTGCAGTTCGTCGGCGGCACGCCAGACGCTGCCGTGGCGAGCGAAACTGTCGAGGGCGCGCAGCGCCTGCGTGGATGGAATTCTCAAGAGGTGAACCGAATTTGCATGAACCGGGAAAACATATCACTTTTTGGCGAGCCGCTTCACTGCTTTCTTTGACGCATGGACAAACCGGTGACGACATCGGCGCAAGAGACCGCCCTTGCCTGCCTCGACGGCATCCAGCCGCTGCTGTCGGCGTGGACGCGCACCATCTTCGATTTCGGCGAGACCGCCTGGCGCGAGTATCAGTCCGCCGCATGGTATGTGGAGCGACTGAAGCGAGAAGGCTTTACCGTCGAGCAAGGTTCCGGCGGCATGCCGACCGCCTTCTGCGCGCACTGGACGAATGGCGCCGGGCCGACGATCGGTCTGTATGCCGAATATGACGCGGTTCCCGGCAACTGCCAGGACGCGGTGACGGCGAAGCAACCGCGGCCCGGCCTTGGCGTCGAGGCTGGCGGCCACACCGATCCGCATTCGGGGTTGGGCATGGCAAGCCTCGGTGGCCTGTTGGCCACCAAGGCGGCGATGCAGCATCATGGCATTCCAGGCACGTTGCGCTTTACCGGCGAACCGGCCGAAAAGGTGCGTGGCTCGAAGCCGATCCATGCCGCGAAGGGCTATTATGACGGCCTAGCCGGCATGATATCGTTCCACCCTTTCTACATGCTGCCGCTCTGCAACACGGCGCGCTGGGACACCCATTGTGGGGCAGCCTACGCCATGATCTACCGCTTTGTGTGCGACGAACCCGAAAACTGGGTTCGCGCGGGCGACGGCGCACCGATCCCGCAGGCGCATTCGGCGATCCGCGCGCCCGGCGCCAACGACGCGCTGATGACGATGTACATGACATCCAAGGCGCTGCGCGATTCCATGCTGCCGCACCAGGGCGGCTGGTCGATCAGCGAGGCGATCCTGACCGCCGGCCAGGCCACGGCCGACAATCTGCCGGCGGGACTGGCCGAAATCCAGTACATGATCCGCGTGCCGACGCTTCGTATGGCCGACCAGGTCACCGCCGTGCTCGACCGCAATGCGGCGGCGGCGGCGGCGATCAGCGGTTGTCGCTACGAGCGCCACTGGGTATCGAAGTCGCGGCCAGGGCTGGCTAACCACGCCATGGCCGAGATCGCCTATGAGGCCCTGTCTATGGTGGGGCCGCCGCGCTGGGACGAGGCCGCCAGGGCGATCGGGCGCGAAATCCAAGTCAATGCCGGTGGTACCGCGACCGAGAACCCGTTCATCGAGGAACTGGAACGGCTGATCGCACCACAGGAGGCGGAAGCGATCCTGCGCCAGGACCTGCCGCCTTCACAGCTGAATTCGACCTCCGACGACTATACCGACATGAGCTGGCATGCGCCGACCGCACGCTTTTACGTCGCCCGTCCGGCGCTGCGCTCGGCCAATGGCCATGCCTATCCCTCCTGGGTGATGAATGCGCTGGGCGGCATTTCAGCGACGATCGATCCGATGGTTGCCTGCGCCGCCAAGACGGTCGCGCTGGCGGCGCTGCGCCTGCTCGAGGACGGAAAAGCCCGCGATGCGGCGATGAACGAGTTCGTCACCCGCACCGGCGGCGGCATTGGCGGCACAAACTGGATTGCCCCGCTCTGCGACTACGAACCGCCGATCAACTTCCGCTGGCCGGAATATGTCACCACGGCGCGCGGCCGCGACTGGTGGATCCCAAGCAAGGCATGACCAGACCAACTCTTGAGAAGAAGCCCACGAGGAGAACCGCATGACCGTTCATGATCGCATCGTCGCCGAGCCGTTTTCGCTGCAGCGCCGCAATCCAGCCGGCGGCACCAAGCCGCTGACATCATGGGGCTTCGCCAACGAAACCGACGTGTTGACCGACGTGCTGCTGGGATCGCCGAATTTCCTGCGGCATCTGTCGACCAGCTCGTTGTCGCGCAAGCACCTGCGCGAGGCGCCCTGCAACGTCCAGATCGCGCAGGCGCAGCACAAGGACCTGGTTGCCGCCTATGAGCATTTCGGCGTCAACATCCACTGGCACGAGCCAACGCCGGAACTGCCGATGCAGGTCTATTCCCGTGATTCCAGCGTCATGACGCCTTACGGCGCCATCATCACCGCCATGGCCAATTGGTGGCGGCGCGGCGAAAACTATGCCGCCATCCGCACCTACGAGAAGCTCGGTATCCCGATCTACGACATGGTCACGGCAGGCACATTCGAGGGCGGCGACTTCAACGTCATCGAGGACGGCGTGGTGTTGATCGGCTGCGGCGGCGCTCGCACGCAGGAAGAAGGTGCCCGCCAGGTGCAATCCTGGTTCGAGAAGGAGGGCTGGGAAACCCGCATCGCCTTCATCGACGAATATTATGTCCATATCGACCTGATGGTGGTGCCGATCGCCGAAAAGCTCACTGCAGTGTGCCTCGCCTGCACCGAGCCCGGCATCGTCGACTGGCTGAAGGGCAAGGGCCACGAGATCATCGATGTTCCCTTCCAGGACACGATGGCGCTCGGCTGCAACTTCATGTCGCTCGGCAAGGACCGGGTGATCGCGCCGACCTCCAGCCAGACGCTGATCGGCCAGCTCAAGGCGCGCGGCTTCGAGGTCGCGGCTGTCGACATGAGCGAGATCTCCAAGACCGGGGGAGGCATCCATTGCATGGCGCAGGCCTTGAAGCGCGAGGCAGCGTAAGAGATCACCGCCTCGCCAATGTTATGCGGCGGGGCGCGGAGACTGCCCTGGACGGGTTCTAGGCCCGATCCGATGCATAGTCCGTTCTTCACAGGATGGACAACGCCCGGGATCGGTTTTACGAGTCAGCCCGACCAGCGGAGATGTTCGCGCCCCCCAATGAACAAGATCGATACCCACAACAGCAAAGGCGGCGAGGAGCGCTCCACCGCCACCAGCCTGCTGAGGCTCGGCACAAGGTTGAAGCTCTCCCGGCAGACGCGTGGCCTGACCTTGAAGGCGCTCGCAGCCGCCGCCAACTGCTCCGAAAGCCTGCTTTCCAAGGTCGAGAATGGCAAGGTCTCACCGTCGCTGCCCATGCTTCACCGGCTGGTCGAGGTGCTCGGCACCAACATTGGCTGGATGTTCGAGGAGGCCGATGGCGAGGAAGGCATCGTCTTTCGCGCCGGAGCACGGCCGTTGATCGCGCTCGATCCGCTCAGGCGCGGCGAAGGCATATCGCTGGAGCGCGTCATTCCCTATTCGCCGGGCCACCTTCTGCAGTGCAATATCCATCATATCGAGGCGGGCGGGGAAAGCGCCGGCCCAATCCAGCATGCCGGTGAGGAAGTCGGCTATCTCCTGGAAGGCGCCATCGAACTGATGGTCGGTGAAAAGACGTTTCGCCTGTCCGCCGGCGATTCCTTCGTTTTCGACTCCGAACTGCCGCACTGGTACCGCAATGTCGGCGACGAACGCGCCAGCATTTTCTGGGTGAATACGCCGGCGACATTCTGATCTCGCCGGCCCCCGCCCCCTTTCGCCAGTGCTAATTCAAGTCACTTGACAAGGAATCAAGTATCTTGAATTATGCGTCTGCGCTCAGCGCCAGATGAGCCCGATCAAGGGCCTTTTCCGCAAAACCAAGGGGAACCGGAATGCGTCTTACCAAGATCCTTTCAGGCTGCGCCGCAGCCATCGCCATGACCCTCGCGCTTGGCTCCGCCTCGGCCATGGCCGAAACCTATGCGCTGGTCACCATCAACCAGCAGGCCCTGTTCTTCAACCAGATCAATGACGGTGCCAAGGCCGCGGCAAAGGCCGCCGGCGTCGACCTCGTCATCTTCAACGCCAACAATGTGCCGAGCGCGCAAAACGACGCGATCGAGAACTACATCACCCAGAAAGTCGACGGCATCATTCTCGTCGCCATCGATGTCAACGGCGTGAAGCCCGCGATCACCGCGGCCAAGGCCGCCGGTATTCCGGTGATTGCCATCGACGCGCAGATCCCGAATGGTGACAATGTCGCCTTCGTCGGTGTCGACAACACCAAGGCCGGCGAGGATATCGGCAAGTTCTACGCCGAATACGTCAAAACCAAGCTGAACGGAACCGCCAAGATCGGTGTTGTCGGCGCGCTCAATTCGTTCATCCAAAACCAGCGCCTGGACGGCTTCAAGAAGGCTGTCACCGAGAGCGGCCAGAAGGTGACTTTCCTCGACACGGTCGATGGCCAGAACGTGCAGGACGTGGCGCTGTCCGCCTCCGAAAACCTGATGACGGCCAATGCGGACATGACGACGCTTTATGCGACCGGCGAGCCGGCATTGCTCGGCGCCGTTTCGGCCGTCACCAGCCAGGGCCGTACCGGCGACGTCAAGGTGTTTGGCTGGGACTTGACCAAGTCCGCGGTGCAAGGCCTCGAAGAGGGCTGGGTAATCGCCGTCGTCCAGCAGGATCCGGCCGGTGAAGGCAAGGCTGCCATCGAAGCCTTCGGCAAGCTCAAGAAGGGCGAGAAGATCGATCCGATCATCAATGTTCCGATCACCATCGTAACCAAGGAAAATGTCGGCCAGTTCAAGGACATGTTCAAGTAAGATCCTCCCCAGACCGCCGGGCCGCGCACTGACTTTGTCGTCGTTGCGCAGCCCGGCGACCGATTGAACATGCCGCATGAGAACTGGAACCATGATGAGCGATGGCGAGACCTGCCGCGTCAGGATGACCGGTATTTCCAAACGATACGGCCCTATCCAGACGCTGGATGATGTTTCCCTGAACCTGAAACCTGGCGAGGTGCTCGGCCTGGTCGGCGACAATGGCGCCGGCAAATCCACCTTGAGCAAGGTGCTGTCCGGCGCGGTCATTCCGGATTCCGGCACTATCGAGATCGATGGCAAGGCCGTGTCCTTTTCCTCGCCGGCCGATGCCCGCGCCGCACGGGTGGAGATGGTCTACCAGGACCTTTCGCTCTGCGACACGGTGGATGTGGCCGGCAATCTCTTTCTCGGCCGCGAGCCTCGCCGCCATGTGCTCGGCGTCCCCTTTCTCGACAACAGGCGCATGCATGAGCAGACGCGCGAGATGCTTGACCGGCTCGGCATCGTCATTGCCGACACCAGGCTCAAGGTCGAGAATCTTTCCGGCGGCCAGCGCCAGTCGATCGCCATCGGCCGCGCCGCCTCCTTCGATCCGTCGGTGCTGATCATGGACGAACCGACAGCCGCACTTGCGGTGGCGGAAGTCGAGGCGGTGCTGGAACTCATCCGCGCCGTCAGCGCCCGTGGCGTCAGCGTCATCCTCATCACGCACCGGCTGCAAGACCTGTTCCTCGTCTGCGATCGCATCCAGGTCATGTACGAGGGGCGAAACGTCGCCGAACGCAGGATTGGCGATACCAGCATCGAGGAGGTCGTCAACCTGATCGTCGGCCGGAAATTCATCGCGCGTTCGGCGCGCGCCAGCCGCGACGAAGGGGCACAGCCATGAACGTCACCTCCGCCGGCGTTGGCGCCTCGCCGCCCAAACGCGCCAACAACAGTACGTGGAAGGATCTTGCGGCAGCCAATGGCAGCGTCGTCTCCATCGCGCTGTTCTTCATCGTCGTCTGCGTGGTCTTCTCGCTGGTCACCGGTTCCTTCCTGACGACGCCCAATCTGCTCAATATCGTGCGCCAATCGGCGCCGCTGCTGATCGTTGCGGCGGCGATGACCTTCGTCATCACCACCGGAGGCATCGATCTTTCGGTTGGGTCCGTGCTGGCGCTGACGGCGACACTTTCAGCCGTTGCGCTGCAGGCCGGCCTGCCTTGGCCGCTGGTCGTTGTCGGCATGCTGGCGCTTGGCGCGGCGATCGGCGCCTTGCAGGGTTTCTTCATCGCCTATGAGCGCATCCCGGCCTTCATCGTCACGCTTGCCGGGCTCTCGGTCATCCGCGGCGTGGCGCTGCTGATCACCGGCGGCTATTCGATCCCGGTCGAGCCGACGAGCTTTTTCGTCAACATCGGCAGGGCCTGGTTCCTCGGCGTGCCGGTGCCCGCATTGCTCGCCCTTGTCGTCCTGGCCATCGCCTATCTCGCCTTCAACCAGACGCCTTTCGGCCGCTATGTGACCGGCATCGGGGCCAACGCCGAGGCTGTGCGCCGCGCCGGTGTCGATACGCGCTTCATGACGCTCTTCGTCTATGTCCTGTCGGGCATGGCGGCAGCATCGGCCGGCGTCATTCTGGCCGCGCGGCTGGGCTCCGGCTCGTCCAATTCCGGCCAGGGTTTCGAGCTCGATGTCATCGCCGCCGTGGTGCTTGGCGGCACCAGCCTGTTCGGCGGGCGCGGTACGATCATCGGCACCGTGCTCGGCGCCTTGACCGTGGCGGTCATCGGCAACGGCCTGATCCTGGCGCACATGTCGCCCTTCCTGACGCCGATCGTCACCGGCACTATCATCCTCGTTGCAATCTGGCTGAATTTCCGCCTGTTCAAGGGCGCGACGCGGAGCCGCTGACATGGATCATTTGTTCGACAACACGCCCAGGCAAAGAGTGCCTGTCGGTGTTCGCTCCGGCACCGTGATGACCGTTACTGGCCCGGTCGCGATCGCCGACATGGGCGTGACGCTGATGCACGAGCATATCCTGCTCGATGGCTCGACATCCTGGAAATGCCCCTGCCATCCAGACGACAGGAAGATCGCCGAGCAGCCGGTCAGCATGGAGATCATCGGCGAATTGCGGATGAACCCCTACATGAATCGCGACAATGTCTCGCTCGACGACAGCGACCTGGCGCTTTCCGAACTGGCCAGGTACCGGGCCCTGGGCGGCCACACGGTTGTCGACGCGACCAATATCGGCATAGGCCGCGATCCGGTGAAACTGGCGCGTATCGCCCGCGCCTCCGGATTGCGCATCGTCATGGGCACGGGCTTCTATCTGCAGCACACGCATCCCGACTGGCTGAAGGCGATGGACGTCGACGCCGTCACGGAATTCCTCGTCAACGATGTCGGCGGCGGCTCGACGCAGCCCGAAATCATGGCCGGCATCATCGGCGAGGTCGGCGTCAGCAAGGATTTCACCGAAGAGGAACGCAAGTCGCTGCGGGCTTCAGCGCGCGCGGCCAGGATCACCGGCGTCCCGCTGACCATCCATCTGCCCGGCTGGGAACGGCTGGCGCATGATGTGCTTGACGTGGTCGAGGCGGAAGGCGCGAATCTCAGACACACCATCCTCTGCCATATGAACCCGAGCCACAATGATCTTGCCTACCAGAGAAGCCTCGCCGCGCGTGGCGCCTTCCTGGAATACGACATGATCGGCATGGATTTCTATTATGCCGACCAGGATGCGCAATCGCCCTCCGACGAGCAGAACGCGCAGGCGATCCGTTCGTTGATCGACATGGGGCTCGTCGACAGGATCCTGCAGTCGCAGGACGTTTTCCTGAAGATCATGCTGACGCGCTTCGGCGGCTTCGGCTACGGCTTCATCCTCAAACATTTCGTGCCAAGGCTGAAACGCCATGGTGTCGAGCAATCGGCAATCGACCGCATGCTCATCGACAACCCAAAGACCGTGTTCGCCGCGAGCCTCTGAGCTGCCGGCCGCTGCAAAAAAACAGGGAGTTTACATGTCCAGGAAGAAAGTTCTTCTCGCCGGCGAGTCCTGGGTCTCGACCGCGACCCACATCAAAGGCTTCGACCAGTTTCCGACCGTTACCTATCACACCGGCGCCGATGAACTGCTGGCGGCGCTGAAGGATGGTCCGTTCGATGTCACCTTCATGCCGGCGCACGAAGCGCAGCGGAATTTTCCCCAGACCATGGAGACGCTTTCGGCCTATGACGCCGTGGTGCTTTCCGACCTTGGCGCCAATACGCTGTTGCTTCACCCCGACACCTGGGTCCACTCCAAGCCGACGCCGAACCGGCTGCGGCTGCTGCGCGACTATGTCGGCAATGGCGGCGGCCTCCTGATGTTCGGCGGCTATTACAGCTTCCAGGGCATCAACGGCGGCGCACGCTACCACAAGACGCCGGTCGAGGACGTCCTGCCGGTGAGCTGCCTGCCGGTGGACGATCGCGTCGAAGTGCCCGAAGGCTATGCGCCGGTCGTTGTCGGCCCTCAAAGCCATCCGATCCTGAAGGGCCTGGGCAAGGATTGGCCGATCCTGCTTGGCTTCAACGAGGTCACGGTCAAGGAGGGCGCCGAAGTCCTGGCCACCGTGTCTTCCGACTACCGTTCCATGCCGCTGCTGGTGACAGGCAAATATGGCAAGGGCCGCACCGTCGCCTGGACATCGGATGTCGGGCCGCACTGGCTGCCGCCGGGCTTCATCGCCTGGAATGGCTACAAGACACTCTTCGAACAGATGCTGGGCTGGGCGACAGCCAGGGATTAGCCATGCGCGTCCATGTCGTCGGCAACGCCTGCGTCGATACGACGTTTCAACTGGACCGCTTTCCGCGGCCTGGCGAGACGTTGAACGCGTCCAGTCATGTTGACGGACTTGGCGGCAAAGGGGGCAACCAGGCGGTGGCGGCCGCCCGCACAGGAGCCGATGTCCGTTTCCATGCGGCGATCGGCGACGATGCCGCCGGCGTTTGGATCAGGGAACGGCTGAGCCGCGACCTCGACGCCCGCCATCTGACGACGCTGGCGCTGCCCAGCGACCGGTCGACGATCATCGTCGATCTGCGGGGCGAAAACCTCATCGTCACCGGCGCCAGCTGCGCCGCCGCCTTCGATCCGCTGGCCGACGGCGGTTTCGCGACGTCGATCGAACGCGGCGACATCGTGGTGATGCAAGGCAACCTTCTTGCCGATGTAACGACAGCGTGCCTGCGTGCGGCGCGCAGCGCGGGCGCCATGACGATCCTCAATCCGAGTCCGCTGGCGGTCGGTTCGATACCGTGTATGGATGCCGTCAGCCTCGCCGTCGTCAACGCAGGCGAAGCAGAGCAACTGACCGGAACCGGCGATGCAGCCGCGGCGGGCCGCGAATTGGTCCGTCAAGGCGCCGACAGCGCGATCGTGACACTTGGCCCGGCCGGCTGCCTGGTTGCCGACCGTGAAGGACGCATCGACCGGTTCGCGGCGCCCGAGGTGGACGTGGTCGACACCAGCGGTGCGGGCGATGTCTTTTGCGGCTGCCTCGCAGGCTGCCTTGCGGCTGGCATCAGCCTCGCCGCCGCAGCGCGGATCGCGGTACGAGCCGCTGCCATTTCGGTCGGTCGCCCCGGCACGCTCGGCTCCTGCCCCGACAGGCAGGAGATGAAGATACTCATGGAAAAGACGGAAGCGGAAACCGCATGACAAGATCCCCCAACTCCATCGGCTCCAAGCAGGACGCCGGTGACGTGCTGCAGTCGATCTTCGGTCGAAAGAAAGTGGTGATCGGCGTCGTTCATCTGGCGCCCCTGCCGGGCGCGCCGCGCTACGATGGCGAGGCGGTCGAGGCCATCTACCAGCGCGGCCTCGACGATGCCAAGGCCTATCTTGATGGCGGTTGCGACGGCGTGATCGTCGAGAACCATGGCGACGTGCCCTTCGCCAAGCCGGACGATATCGGCCCCGAGACCTCCGCTTACATGTCCGTCGTGTCCGACCGCATCCGCAGGGAACTTGGCCGGCCGATCGGCATCAATGTGCTCGCCAATGCGTCCATCCCCGCGTTGTCGATCGCCAGCGCCTCGGGTGCCTCCTTCGTGCGCGTCAATCAGTGGGCGAACGCCTATGTCGCCAATGAGGGCTTTATCGAAGGCGAGGCGGCACGCGCCATGCGCTTTCGTGCCAGGCTTCGCGCCAACGGCATCCGCATCTTCGCCGATGCGCATGTCAAGCACGGCGCCCATGCGATCGTCGGCGACCGCCCGGTCGAGGAACAGGTCAAGGACCTGGTGTTCTTCGATGCCGATGCGGTGATCGCCACCGGCCAACGGACGGGCCACGCCGCCGATCTCGGCTACATCAGGATGATCAAGGGCGCGGCCGGGCTGCCGACGCTTGTCGGCAGCGGCGTGACGCCCGAAAATGCCAACGACATTCTCGACATTGTCGACGGCGTCATTGTCGCCAGCTCGCTGAAACATGACGGCGTCTGGTGGAACCAAGTCGATCGGCTGCGGGTGAAGGCCTTCATCAGCGGCCTGAAGCGATGAGCTTGACGCCCCGGATTGACGGCGACCGACTGCTCGGGCGGCTTGATGCTTTCGCTGGGATCGGGGCGACACCAGCCGGCGGTGTCAACCGGCAGGCGTTCAGCGTCGAGGATCGCAGGGCCCGGCGCCTCCTGGCGGAGCTGGCCCTGGAGCGTGGCTTCACGGTCTTTCAGGACCATATCGCGAACCTCTTCATTCGCCGCGAGGGTACGGATGCCACGCTGCCACCGCTTCTGATCGGCAGCCATCTCGACAGCCAGCCGACGGGCGGGCGCTTCGACGGTGCGCTCGGCACGCTTTCAGCCTTCGAGGTGCTCGAGGCACTCGAGGACGCACAGGCTGAGACCCGAATGCCGGTCGAGGTCGTCGCCTGGGCCAATGAGGAAGGCAGCCGCTTCGCGCCGGGCGTCATGGGCTCCATGGCTTTCACAGGCGCGGATACCGCGGCGTGGAAATCCATTGTCGGCGCCGATGGTGCGGTCCTCGCAGCTGAGCTGAAGGCGACGATCACCGCCTTGCCGGAGGCTGCCCTTCGTCCAACCGGCATGCCGATATCAGGCTATATCGAGCTGCATATCGAACAGGGGCCATCACTGGAAAAGGAGCAGTTGCCGATCGGTGTGGTGACCGCCGTCCAAGGTACGCGCTGGCTGGAAGTCTCCATCCAGGGCACTGCCGGTCATGCGGGCACGACAGACCTTGCCTACCGCAGGGATCCGATGGTCGCGGCGATTTCCGCCATCCACAGGCTGCAAACGACAATCATGCCGCTCGACAGCAGCGCGCGGCTGACGGTGGGCCGGATCGCCGCCAGGCCGGGATCGATCAACGCCATACCGCAATCGGTGGCCTTCACCGTCGATATCAGGCATCCGCGGGCAGAGCAGCTCGATCTCGTAGAGGCCGAGGTCCGCCAGGTCTGCGCGGCGGAGGCGGAGGCCCAGCATTGCACGGCAATGATCAAGCGATCGTTTGATATGCCCGGGGCGGCCTTCTCACCCGATATGGTCAAAACCGTCGAGGAGGCCGCCAGTTCCCTGCGGCTTCAGTTCAAGCACATGATATCGGGCGCCTTCCATGATGCGCTGTTTCTCGCCCGTGTCGCGCCTGCCGCAATGATCTTCGTGCCGTGCCGTGACGGGCTTAGCCACAACGAGGCTGAGTATGTGGAACCTGGCCACGCAGTGATCGGCGCACGCGTTCTGCTGCGGACGGCCATCATGGCCGCCTCGCCGCGATGACATTCATAGCACCCGTCACTGACAGGCTGATCGCAGTCAGCTGACCAAGCGCGGTTTCGAGGTGGCGGCCGTCGCCAACCATGGCTGCCCCTGCCCTCTCGTCGACAAACCTTGCAGCTGTGTCGCTGCAGCCCTTGTGGACACCCGTAAAATGGATGAATAGTCGGGACAGGGCGCTGCCCTGAAATTGCCGGCTTGCGGCTTTCAGGTCACGCCACAGCCGAGCCGGGTTTTTGAATGGTCAGCCCTGAACCGCGCAAGAGAAGAGGTCCGATCGCGTCGCGTCTTCTGGCGCTGGACGCCTGGATCGATTCCTCGCTCTACGAGATCGGGTTCAAGGCGCGGCAGTTCTGGGAGGCGGCGACAATCTTCTCGCGGCGCTTTCGTCTCAAGGGCTGGCGGCGCGGCATCATCGAGATTTTGAGCGAGGGTTTCACGCTCGGCGCCGGAGGCATCGTGGTGATGCTGGCGCTGGCCATTCCGGCGTTCCAGGATACGGCCGGCGACTGGCGTGCCCAGGGCGATTTCGCCGTCACCTTCCTCGACCGCTATGGCAATGAGATCGGCCAGCGCGGCATCATCCAGCGCGATTCCGTCCCGGTCGACGAGATGCCCGATCACGTCATCAAGGCCGTGCTTGCCACCGAGGACCGACGCTTCTTCGACCATTACGGCATCGACGTGCTCGGGCTGTCACGAGCGATCTTCGAAAATGTGCGGGCGAATTCCGTCGTCCAGGGTGGCTCGAGCATCACTCAGCAGTTGGCCAAAAACCTGTTCCTGACCAATGAACGCACCTTCGAACGCAAGATCAAAGAAGCCTTCCTGTCGCTGTGGCTCGAAGCCAATCTGTCGAAAAAGGAAATCCTGCAGCTCTATCTCGACCGCGCCTACATGGGCGGCGGCACGTTCGGCATCGAGGCGGCGGCGGACTTCTATTTCGGCAAGAGCGTCAAGGATCTCAATCTCGCCGAGGCGGCTATGCTGGCCGGCTTGTTCAAGGCCCCGACCAAATATGCCCCCCACATCAACCTGCCGGCGGCGCGCGCACGCGCCAATGTGGTGCTGTCGAATCTCGTCGATTCCGGCTTCATGACCGAAGGCCAGGTGCTGCAGGCGAGGCTGCATCCGGCCAACGTCGTCGACCGCGGCGAACAGAAAAGCCCCGACTATTTCCTCGACTGGGCCTTCGACGAGGTCAAGAAGATCGCCAAGCCCGGCCAGCATTCGCTGGTCGCCCACACCACCTTCGACGCCAACATCCAGAAGGCGGCGGAAGAGTCCGTCGAGTTCCACCTGCGTCAGTTCGGCAAAGAGTATAACGTCACCGAAGGCGCCGTGGTGGTCATCGAGACCAATGGCGCGGTGCGGGCGATCGTCGGTGGCCGCGACTACGGCGCCAGCCAGTTCAACCGCGCCACCAAGGCGCTGCGCCAGACCGGTTCGTCCTTCAAGCCCTATGTCTACGCCACGGCGATGGAACATGGCTTTACGCCCAATTCGATCATTTCCGGCGGGCCAATCAGCTGGGGCAACTGGTCACCGCACAATTACAGCGGCGAATCAGCAGGCAACATCACGCTGATCATGGCGATGGCCAAGTCGATCAACACCGTGCCGGTGCGGCTGGCCAAGGACCATCTCGGCATCGCGCCGATCAAGGCGATGGCCGAGGCGATGGGCGTGGAATCGCCGCTCGAGGCGCACAAGACCATGGTGCTCGGCACTTCGGGCATGACCGTGATGGACCAGGCGACGGGCTACAGCGTGTTCGCCCAGAACGGCTTCGTTGGTTCCAGGCACGGCATCACCCAACTCGTCACCCGCACGGGCGACGTGGTGTATGACTGGACCAAGGATGCGCCGCCGCCGCACCGGGTGCTGTCCGAGCAGGCGCTGAAATCCATGAACACCATGCTGGCGGCCGTGCCGGTGATGGGCACGGCGCGGCGCGCGCAAATTCCCAACATCGTCGTCGCCGGCAAGACCGGCACGACGCAATCCTATCGCGATGCCTGGTTCGTCGGCTTCACCGGCAACTACACGGCGGCCGTGTGGCTGGGCAACGACGATTTCACCCCGACCAAGAACATGACGGGCGGGTCGCTGCCGGCCATGGTGTGGCAGCGCCTGATGGTCTACGCGCACCAGAACATCGACCTGAAGCCGATCCCCGGCATCGACAAGCCGTTCATCGACGAGGAGATCGCGGCCAAGGCGGCGGAAGCGCAGAAGAAGAGCGAGGAACAGGCCGCGGCCGACGCGGCCGCCGAGCGGCCGGCGGTCCTGTCCAGCCGGACCACGCAGACGTTGAGGGACATGACGCAGCTGTTCCAATCCGCGCCCAAACTCGACGCCGCCGCCTCGCCCGAAACGCTCTCGGCGCTGTGATTTCGGCCTCACCGCGGACCAAGCCAACAGGCAAATCCATCCCGCCCGCTTGCCACAAGGCCCCGCGCCGCGATATCCCCGAACGGCAATCCTTCGCGCACGCGGCCCTTCATGCTCAAGAACGCCTTCCTGATGCTGCTTTCGCTTGCCATAGCCATTGGCGGCGGCGGCGCCAGCGTCTGGTACGCGCTGAAGATCCAGGACGGCGTCGGGGCCATCCGCGTCGGCCAATGGACGGCCTTCCCCGACATCGGCACGCCAGCGGCCGACCCCTACTCGAAGG
>NZ_PNOT02000014.1 GCF_002879535.1 Mesorhizobium intechi | reverse complement strand
GACCCAAGGGCGTCCGGTTTTATTCCCGGAGACGGGAGCTTTTCCGCCAGCTGCGAACACCGGCGGCTCAAACCGATGCCGGCCCGTGCCAGCGCTGCTGTGCAAAGAACAAGAGCGGCGGGGCGAACCCACCGCTCTTTGTCATCGAGCCCGGCTAGAGCGTTGGCTTAGTTGCCCCAGATCCCCTGGCCAGATTCCGGCTGGGCCGAATCGGGCGTCAGCTTGACGCCATGATGCTCGACCGGCTTGCGTATCGAGGCCGTATGGCTGTGGTCGATGGTGCCAGCGGGCGCCGTGATGGCCGGCTGGTTGACGTTGTCCGAACCATAATGGTCGCTGGCGGCAAAGGCGCTGCCCGTGGCAACGAGGATGGCAGCAGCAGCGGTAAGTGCGATCTTGGTCATTTTCTTACTCCAGTATCTATCTGTCCTGTCCGTCTAGTGGCGTGCCCTTGGGAGGATTTTCGCGTCGCTCGGACAGGCTGGAAGTGGGTTTTTCGTTCGCCGACTTCCAATCACGAAGATGTGCCATCACGCACCGGATCTAGACCTTTAATTTCAGCCAAGGAGTCAGTCGGTGGAAGTTTTAGTGATGAATATCATATGGTTACTGGAACGCGCCCATGCACGTTATGGCCGTCTGTCGAGCCCGGCGTCGGCCGTCCGCTCACGGTCCGTCAACATTATTTGAACCGATCGGTTCGATTTCCGATCTGTACGATCGCATGCACAAAAAACAAGAGCGGCGGGCCAAGCCCACCGCTCTTTGTCTGCTTCCGGGGATTGACGGAATTAACGGCCCCAGATGCCCTGGCCCGACTGAGCCGGGACGTTGGCATTGGCGTCGCCCTGTGCCTCTACGGACTTGACGATCGAACCGGTACGCGTGGTGTCGATGTTCGAGGACGACTGGCTGGCAACCGGCTGGTTGACGTTGTTGGAACCATAGTTGCCGGAGCCATAATGGTCGCTGCCGGCGAAAGCAGTGCCGGTGGCGACGAGGATGGCGGCGGCGGTAAGAGCGATCTTGGTCATTTTAAGTACTCCTGAATTCAAAATTGGGTTGATGTCGGCAGTCGCGATTTAGCGGCCAAAGAGGTTGCGGTCGGCGCCTTGCGGAGCCTGAGCCTGGGCCGCTACGGTTGACTTCGAGATCGAAGCGGTGACCGAC
>NZ_PNOT02000105.1 GCF_002879535.1 Mesorhizobium intechi | reverse complement strand
ATCTCGAACAGCGCCTTGGCGTCGCCACCAGCGGCGGCATCGCGCAGCGCGGCCGGGCCGGCATCGGCCGGAATGTCGAGGTTGTTCGCGGCTGCCGTCGCGGGGGCACTTGCCGGTGCGACGGCGCCGGTCGTGTCCTTGGCAATCGCCGCGTTGGCCGCCGTTGGGGCTGCGACCGGCTGGGTGTCGGTATCCGTCGCCTGCGCACTGGCGGTAGCAGCGGTCGGCTCTGAAGCCGTCGTATCCATCGGGGTCGTGGCAACAGGCGCAACTGGTGCTGGAGCGGCCGAAGCCATGGGGCCTGAAGAGGCGGTGGAAGCAGCAGGCGCTGCAGCGGGCTCTGCGACCGGCGCCGTATTGGCCATTGCGTCGGTGTCCGACGGCATCGCCAGGGCGGCCTGCGCCACCATGTCGTCCTTGGTCGTGGTCGCGGATTGTTCGGCTTGCCTGACGGCACGGGCCGGCGCGTTGTCCGTCGCCGCCGGCTGGGCTTCCGTCTTCGGCTGGCTCGCCGTGTCGACGGATGCGGTCTGCACTGGCTGCGCGGCAACAATCGGTGCGGCGTCGTTGTTTGCCACCTGAGCGGGATCCGAGAGGAACGCCTTGCCGAGTTGCAGGCCGGCAAGCGCCAGCATGATCGCCGCCGCCGCCATCAGGATCGGCTTGCGTCGGGCCTTGAGCAGGTCGCCGATCCTGAGCGCCTTCACCGGGCCTTTCACCGTCGACTGGCGCTTCAGGGCATCGGCCTCCGCGGCCGCCGCCTGCGCCGCGCGCCGCGCGGCTGCGATGAAATCCGATTTCGCGGCGTCGCTTTCGCCAAGCTTTGCCGGCTGGCCGCGCTCGTCGCGAACCCGCTTCATGATGGCATTGAGGTCGGGCGCGCCGGAGCCTGGCTCCAGCGGGCGGTTGGCCACTTTTGGGTCCAGCGGCTCGTCAAGATCGAC
>NZ_PNOT02000342.1 GCF_002879535.1 Mesorhizobium intechi | reverse complement strand
CACCAAGCGCCTGCCCTTCGCCGATGCCGCGGCCGGCGCCATCGGGCTGGAGACGCTGCTGGGTGCCGCCTTGCGGCTCTACCACAATGGCGACGTGCCTTTGCTGCGGCTGGTCGAAGCGCTGTCCACCGCGCCGGCAAGGCTGTTCGGACTGCCCGGCGGCACGCTGAAGCCGGGCTCGATCGCCGACCTCGCGCTCGTCGATCTCGACGAACCCTGGATCGTCAGCGAAAGCGGCATCCGCTCGCGTTCGAAGAACACCTGCTTCGAAGGCGCGCGCCTGCAAGGCAAGGTCTTGCAAACGCTGGTGGCGGGCCGCACAGTGTTCTCAATATAGACCGGCAACGGGCGTCGCGCCCGATCGGGTTTGGCTTGGGGACATGCGGGGAAAACAATGAGTTACGGCCTGATCCTGGCGCTGGTCTTCGGCTACCTCTTAGGCTCGATTCCCTTTGGGCTGCTGCTCACCCGCGCCGCTGGCCTTGGTGATGTGCGCAAGATCGGCTCCGGCAATATCGGCGCCACCAACGTGCTGCGCACCGGCAACAAGGGCCTCGCCGCCGCGACCTTGCTGCTCGATGCACTGAAGGGCACCGCCGCCGTTCTGATATCGGGCCATTTCGCGCCGGAAACGGCGGCCTGGGCCGGCCTCGGCGCGTTTCTCGGTCATCTTTTCCCGGTCTGGCTTGGCTTCAAGGGCGGCAAGGGCGTCGCGACCTATCTCGGGGTGCTGGTCGGCCTTGCCTGGCAGGTGGCGCTGGCCTTCGCCGTCGTCTGGCTGGCGATGGCATTCCTGTTCCGTTACTCGTCGCTTGCGGCACTTGCAGCGGCCGTCATCGTGCCGATAGCGCTCTACTTTATGAACGCACCGCAGATTGCCATTCTTTTCGTGGTGATGAGCATCATCGTCTTCATCAAGCACCGGGCGAACATTTCGCGGCTGCTTGCCGGCACCGAGGGCAAGATCGGAGCCAAGGGATGAGCGAGCCGGCCGCCGGGCCGCGCCTCAGCGACCGGCAGCGGCTGAGCTGGCTGCGGCTGATCCGCACCCAGAATGTCGGCCCCGCCTCCTTTCGTGACCTGATCAACCGCTTCGGATCGGCCGAGGTGGCGCTGGAAATCCTGCCGGAGCTGATGATTTCGGGCGGCGCCAGCCGGATCGCCCGCATTCCGTCAATCGCCGAGGCCGAGGCCGAACTCGAGGCGGCACGCCGGGCTGGCGCGCGTTTTGTCGGTATCGGCGAGCCCGACTATCCCCCGCTGCTGAGAAGCGTGGACAATCCACCGCCGCTTCTGGCGGTCAAGGGCAATGCCGCCGTCTTCCGCCTACCCGGCGTTGCCATCGTCGGCGCACGCAACGCATCGCTTGCTGGTATCAAGATGGCGCGCATGTTGGCGGCCGAGCTTGGCGGCGACGGCTA
>NZ_PNOT02000097.1 GCF_002879535.1 Mesorhizobium intechi | reverse complement strand
GATCTCGACAATCTGCCCGGCAGCCAGCCGGTCTCGCAGGCGGACGATTTTGCAGTCGATGAGCTCGACTATGATCCCGAACTTGACGAAGCAATGTCCGTTCCGGGTCTCGGCGAGCGGGAGGCGGCCAGGCCGTCGGGCCGCCGTGGCCTGTTCATCGCGGCGATCGTCGGTGCCGTGGCGGTCGCAGGCGGTCTTGGCGCCTTTGCCCTGTCTTTCGGCGGCAAGGGCGGCAGCGAAGCGCCGGTGATCGTCAAGGCCGACAATTCGCCGATCAAGGTCAAGCCGGAAAATCCGGGCGGCACAGTGGTGCCGAACCAGGACAACAAGGTTTACGACGCGGTGGTCAAGGGCGCGAAGCCTGCCGAACCAGTGCAGCAGAAGCTTGTCACCAGCACCGATGTCCCCGTGGATGTGCAGGCGAAGGATCCGGCCCGTGCCGTCGATCCTTCCGCCGGCCAGGGTGCTGTCGTTGGCGGAGCCGATGACGGCAATGCCGCGCCGACCGCCAGTGCGACGCCGGCTGGCAATCTTGCGCCGGCCGACAATGCGGCGCCCGCGCCCAAGTCCGAGGATCGCATCGCGCAGGTGCTGCAGGATACCGACAAGGGCAACAACACCGATGTCGTCGCCGTTGCACCGCGCAAGGTGAGGACGATGGTGGTCAAATCGGACGGCTCGCTGGTGCCGCGCGAGGATCCGGCGCCGGCCGCGCCGCAGGTGGCGGCCGCTGAGCCGAGCGATCCGGCGCCGCAGCATGTCGCGCCGTCGGCACAGGCCAATGCAGACCAGACCGGCACTGTGGCGCCTGCCGCGGGCCAGTCGGGCGACGAGCCGGCCCTCAAGCCGGCGACCAAACCGGCCAAGGCGCAGTCGGCCAATACTCCGGCCAAGGTTGCGATCGCGCCGCAGCGCCCGTCCGACCAGCCCGTCGACGTCGTCGGCGAGGTCAAGCCCGATCAGGTCGCTTCCATCGACCCGGCAACGACGGCGACCGGCAGTGGTTCGTGGTCGATGCAGGTTGCTTCGCAGCCGACGGTGGAAAGCGCCCAGTCGACCTATCAGGATCTGCAGCGCCGCTATGGCAGCGTGCTTGCCGGCCGCACCGCCAACATCGTCAAGGCCGAGATTGCCGGCAAGGGCACGTTCTACCGCGTCCGCGTCGTGGCCCAGTCACGCAACGATGCCATCAATTTGTGCACCAGCTACAAGGCCGCCGGTGGCAACTGCTTCGTGTCGCGCTAGACGCGTCCAACCAATCAAAGCCGGCGCGGCCCAAGGTCGCGCCGGCTTTTTTCATACGCCCAGCGCTTTTTCATGTGGAAGCATTTCCGGTGTCGGGCCGCATGCATTCCAGACGATTCCCTTTGGCCACGCGAAGCCCTAGACTCCTGATA
>NZ_PNOT02000264.1 GCF_002879535.1 Mesorhizobium intechi | reverse complement strand
GTACAGCCGCTGCTCGACGCTGTTGTCGAGTACCTGCCGTCGCCGGCCGACGTTCCCGCCATCAAGGGCGTCGATGCCAAGACGGACGCCGAGATCGAGCGCCATGCGGTCGACGACGAGCCGCTGTCGATGCTCGCCTTCAAGATCATGAACGACCCGTTCGTCGGTTCACTGACCTTCGCCCGCATCTATTCGGGCAAGCTCACCAAGGGCATCTCGGTCGACAACACCGTCAAGGGCAAGAAGGAGCGCATCGGCCGCATGCTGCAGATGCATGCGAACTCGCGCGCCGACGTCGAAGAAGCCTTCGCCGGCGACATCGTCGCTCTGGCTGGCCTCAAGGACACGACCACTGGCGACACGCTGTGCGATCCGCTGCATCCGGTCATCCTCGAGCGCATGGAATTCCCCGATCCGGTCATCCAGATCGCCATCGAGCCGAAGACGAAGAACGACCAGGAAAAGATGGGCCTCGCCCTTCACCGCCTGGCTGCCGAGGATCCGTCCTTCCGCGTCAAGACCGACGAGGAAAGCGGCCAGACCATCATCTCCGGCATGGGCGAACTGCATCTCGACATCATCGTCGACCGCATGCGTCGCGAGTTCAAGGTCGAAGCCAATGTCGGCGCTCCGCAGGTGGCCTATCGCGAGACGATCACCCGCAAGCACGAGCAGGACTACACCCACAAGAAGCAGACCGGCGGTACCGGCCAGTTCGCCCGCGTCAAGGTTCTGTTCGAGCCGAATACGGAGAGCGAAGAGTTCGTCTTCGAGTCCAAGATCGTCGGCGGCGCGGTGCCGAAGGAATACATTCCGGGTGTCGAAAAGGGCATCCAGAGCGTCATGGGCGCAGGTCCGTTCGCGGGCTTCCCGATGATCGGCGTCCGGGCGACGCTGATCGACGGTGCCTACCACGACGTCGACTCGTCGGTCCTGGCGTTCGAAATCGCCTCCCGGGCCTGCTTCCGCGAAGCCGCACCCAAGCTTGGCGTGCAGCTGCTCGAGCCGATCATGAAGGTCGAAGTCGTGACGCCGGAAGACTATGTCGGCAGCGTCATCGGTGACCTGAACGGCCGCCGCGGCCAGATCCAGGGCCAGGAAGCACGCGGCGTGGCCGTCGTCATCAACGCGATGGTGCCGCTCGCCAACATGTTCAAGTACGTCGACAACCTGCGCTCGATGAGCCAGGGCCGCGCTGCCTACACGATGCAGTTCGACCACTACGAGCCGGTCCCGACCGCGGTCGCCCAGGAAGTCCAGAAGAAGTACGCGTAACTCGAAAGAGCCGTCGCGGTAACGCAATTCAAAGCCCGCATGGGCGAGCAGGAAATGGAGACATCACATGGCAAAAGGTAAATTCGAGCGCACTAAGCCTCATGTGAACATCGGCACGATTGGTCACGTTGACCATGGCAAGACGTCGCTGACGGCGGCGATCACGAAGTATTTTGGCGAGTACAAGCGCTACGACCAGATCGATGCGGCGCCGGAAGAGAAGGCGCGCGGCATCACCATCTCGACGGCTCACGTTGAATACGAGACGGCCAACCGCCACTACGCGCACGTCGACTGCCCCGGCCACGCCGACTATGTGAAGAACATGATCACCGGTGCCGCGCAGATGGACGGCGCGATCCTGGTGGTGTCGGCCGCCGACGGCCCGATGCCGCAGACCCGCGAGCACATCCTGCTTGCCCGTCAGGTCGGCGTGC
>NZ_PNOT02000374.1 GCF_002879535.1 Mesorhizobium intechi | reverse complement strand
CTCATGGCTATGGCGCAATGGTGGAAATAGACGCCCAGCGCCAGTTCCGGTGCGTGATGAAGATTGCCGAAGGATTTCATATAGTTGGCGAGCGCGAAGTTGCGATACCCGGTGGCACGTTCGGACGCTGCGACCTCACGGTCGATGATGATGCTCTCGTCGTCGGCGAGAAACTGGATGAACCGCAGGATCTCGCCGATCGCCTCGCGCGGCTGATGGCCGGCAAGCAGTATATCGGAAATAACGATGGCGCCGGCATTGATGAACGGATTGCGCGGAATGCCGTTCTCGTGCTCGAGCTGGACGATCGAGTTGAATGGATTGCCCGAAGGCTCGCGCCCGACCCTTTTCCACAGCGCGTCGCCGACATTGCCGAGCGCCAGCGTCAAGGTGAACACCTTGGAGATGCTCTGGATCGAAAATGCCTGGTCGGCATCGCCGGCCACCAGCACGCTGCCGTCATTGGTGACGGCGGCAATGCCGAATTTCCTTGGATCGACCTTGCCCAATTGCGGAATGTAGGTGGCGACATTGCCGCGATCGGTACGCTCGGCCATTTCGGCGGCGACTTCGGCCAATGCCTGATCAAGTTTGGGGGCCTGCTCGAGTCCCGGCATGGCGCTACCTCAACCAGCGTTCGATGCGTGCCATCGCCTCGACCATGTCGTCGTGGCTGCCGGCATAGGAAAACCGCATCGTGCGATGTCCGGCCAGGGTGTCGAAGTCGCGGCCGGGCGTCGCCGCCACATGCGCCTCGGCCAGCATCTTGCGCGCGAAGGCCATGCTGTCGTTGGTGTGGCGGGTGACATCGCAGAATGCATAAAAGGCGCCGTCCATGGGCGCAGCCAGCGGGAAGCCGAGTTCCGGCAGGCGTTTCATCAGCAGTTCACGGTTCCAGGCATAGCGCCCCTTGACCGCTTCAAGCTCTTCGGTCGCGGCAAACGCTTCGATAGCGGCGACCTGCGACAGTTCCGGTGGCGAAATGTAGAGGCTCTGGGCGATGCGTTCGACCGGCCGCACCAGCGCTTCCGGCAACACCATCCAGCCTATGCGCCAGCCGGTCATGCAATAGTATTTCGAGAAGGAATTGATCACCGTGACGCTGTTGCCGAAGGCAAGTGCGGTGATGTCGGGCGCACCATAGGCCAGGCGGTGGTAGATCTCGTCGGAAATGACGGCGATGCCCAGTGCCTCCGCGGTCTCGACCAGCGCCGACAGTTCGTCGGCCGGTATGACCGCACCGGTCGGGTTGGCGGGACTCGCGAAAAGCACCCCCTTCAGCGGCTTCTCGCGGTGCGCGGCCTCCAGATGGCCGGCATGCAGATAGGCTGCGTCGCCAAGTTCGATCTCGACCACTTCGATGCCGAGTGCCGCCATGATGTTGCGATA
>NZ_PNOT02000268.1 GCF_002879535.1 Mesorhizobium intechi | reverse complement strand
AGCCTGTCGGCTGCTGACGGTCGCCGGCCTGTCGGCCGGCGCGGTTTGTCTGTTGGCCGTTCCCGGCGGCGCGGGGTGGGCGGCACTCCCTTCTAGGCCCGCCGCGGCATCCCGCAACCCTTCGCTTCGCTTCGGGTCCTCCTCTTCGTTCCGGTCCTTCGGATGCGGTCCGCCTCCGACGGCGGGCCTTTCCGGTCGCGTCTCGCCGCCCACCCCGCTTCCGGGGAAAGGCGCGGGATTGAAGAGCGGAGGACCAGACGATGCGTGCAAAACACCAGCGTTGCGGCAGCGCAGAGGCTGGCGCGGGCAGGGGCGGGCGCACGGGCGCCAGCCTTTATCAGGAAATCACGGACCGCATCATTGCCGAACTGGAGCGCGGCACCGTGCCATGGGTCAAGCCATGGGGCAGCGCAAAGGCCGACCTCGGCCTGCCCAGCAACGCGGCCACCGGGCGCCGCTATTCCGGCATCAACATCCTCATCCTGTGGGGCGCCGTCATCGAGCGCAGCTATCCCGGCCAGAACTGGCTGACCTTCCGGCAGGCGCTTTCCCTTGGCGGCAATGTCAGGAAGGGCGAGCGCGGCACAACAATCGTGCATGCCGACCGCTTTGTCCCAAAGGGCGAGCAGGAGCGCGCCAGGACGGACGGCGACGAGCCGCAGGCCGTGCCGTATTTGAAGCGCTTCACCGTCTTCAACGTCGCGCAGTGCGACGGCCTGCCCGAGCACCTTTACCGCAAGGCCGAGCCGCTGCCAGAACGCCAGATCGTACCCCAAGCCGAAGGGCTTATTCGAGCAAGCGGCGCGGATTTCCGCATCGGCGGCGATCGCGCTTTCTACATGCCGGGCACCGATACCATTCAGGTGCCGCCGCAGCCGGCGTTCTTTCAGCAGATCGACTATTACCGCACCTGCTTCCACGAGCTTGGCCACTGGACCGGCCACCCGGCGCGGCTGGCGCGCGACCTCTCCGGCGCCTTCGGTTCCAAGACCTATGCGCGCGAGGAATTGGTTGCCGAAATCACTGCTGCCTTTGTCTGCTCGACACTCGGCATCGAGCCGACCGTGCGCCATGCCGACTATATCGGCACATGGCTGAAGGTGCTGCGCGAGGACAATCGCGCCATCTTCCGCGCCGCCAGCCTTGCCTCCAAGGCCGCCGATTTTCTTCTGGGCTTCAACGCCGAGGCCGAAGGCGCGCAACAAAACGAGATCGCGGCATGAGCGCGCGCGATCGCCACACCCTGCAGACCGAGCCAACGCCGCAAGGCGAGCAGACGCTCATTCCCGGTGTCCGGCCGGTCACCACGCGCGACCGCCTCGCCCTTTGGCCGACGCGCCCGCGCGCGGCGCAAAAGCCGCTCGATATCGGGCTGTTCGATGACGCCAGAAATCAACGCGACTTGTTTTGAGAGGAGTTTTCCCATGATCCTGATCACCGACGACCTTTGCGCCCGGCTGCTCGCCAATGGCGCAACCGACACCGAAACCGACCATGTCCCGGTGGTCAAACTGTTCGATCCGACCGGGCCAGCAACCTGGCTTCTCACCGAACTCGACGCCGACGGCGACACACTGTTCGGGCTTTGCGACCTCGGCTTCGGCTTCCCCGAACTCGGCAGCGTCAGCCTTGCCGAGCTTGCAAGCGTCAAGGGGCGGCTTGGCCTCGGCATCGAGCGCGACCTCTGGTTCAAGCCGCGCTTTCCGCTCTCCGTCTACGCCCAGGCAGCGTGCAGCGCCGGCCACATCACCGAAGCCGAGCGGCTGCTGCGACAGGCGGCAGAAGCCCTTGGCAACGCCCATTCCAAGCTTCCGCCCGACACGGCGGAACACACGCGCCGCTAGGCGCGAAAACCGTCCCGCCGCGCCGGCTTGCAGCCTCTGCGGCGGGGCAATCCCACCCCTGAAACGAAGGAGACAAACCATG
>NZ_PNOT02000184.1 GCF_002879535.1 Mesorhizobium intechi | reverse complement strand
TCCCCGAGCCCGATGGCCCCGGGGAAGCGCTGGACGCGCCCACCTCCGACGCGCCTGCGCCGGTGTCGCGGTCTTCCACTGTCGTTCCTTCCGGCGCCGCGCGAACCGGTGAAGGACGCAGCAGGCGCTTTGGCATGTTTCAAGTTGCCGCCAGACTAACAGTGCCGTGGCCGATCACCAAGAGCCGCATGCCGAATTTTGCCGACTGGGCGCGGACGGCCTTTCTCGCGCCGCCGCGCAATGTACCGGCAAGGCTCGATTGGTAGCGCGGATGCCGGCGAGGACGGTGCGGTCGAAGCCGATGCCTGTCCTTGCCGTTTGCGCCGCTTCGGCGCGAGCCGATCTTGCCGGCGGCCGGCGCGACAAGTGTTCGCGGTTGAATAGCCGGCTTCAATGAGGCATTTCTGAAATGAATGGAAGTCACCGGGCAGCCGGCCTCTCACCATCAAGCGAAAAGGAAGCGGGCACGCAGCGCATGGCAGTCAGGCAATGAACTGGAAACGCTATTTCTGGCCGGTCGTCGGCATCGGGGCGGTGATCTTCTCGCTGCTGCTGCTCTGGCATGAACTGCGTGGCATTTCACTCGACGATGTCTGGGAGGGGCTCGCCGCCATCCCAACCCGCGGCTGGGTGCTGGCGGCGCTGAGTTCCGTCATCGCCTATGCCGCGCTCGCCGGCTACGACCACATCGCACTGCTGCATATCGGCAAGCGTGTGTCGTGGCTGTTCGTGACCCTTTGCTCCTTCACCACCTATGCGCTGTCGCACAATATCGGCGGATCGGTGTTTTCGGGTGCTGTCATCCGTTACCGCGCCTACGGCA
This sequence comes from Mesorhizobium intechi, assembly GCF_002879535.1. Classification (GTDB taxonomy): domain Bacteria; phylum Pseudomonadota; class Alphaproteobacteria; order Rhizobiales; family Rhizobiaceae; genus Mesorhizobium; species Mesorhizobium intechi. The sequence continues at coordinate 768 of NZ_PNOT02000184.1, read as the reverse complement.
CAAGAGGCCTGACCGGCCAGGATGTCGGCGTGCTGGTGGCGATCTGCTGGATCACCTTCGTGCTGTCGACGATTCTGGCCTCCGGCCTCGTGCTGGTGTTCGAGCCTCAGATCATCGATCGGTTCTCGGGTGTCGCCCATCATGGCCTGTCGGAAGCGGCGGGCATCGCGATGTTGCTGCTGGTCGCCGCCTACATCTTCGGCAGCTGGCTGCATCTGCGCCCGCTGAAGATCGCCCGCTTCCAGCTGCACTATCCGGCACTGCCGATCGTCGCCAGGCAATTGCTGATCGGCCCGATCGAATTGCTTGCCGCCACGGCCATCATCTTCTTCACGCTGCCCGAGGCGCACAATCCCGGCTACTTCGTCGTGCTCGGCGTCTTCCTCGTCTCCTTCTCGATCGCCCAGATCTCGCACGCGCCGGGCGGGCTCGGCGTTTTCGAGGTGGTGTTCCTGACCGGGCTTTCCGACATGGAGCCGGTCGGCGTGCTGGCCGCGCTGCTGGTGTTCCGGCTGTTTTACCTGATCATCCCGCTGATCCTCGGCCTGGGAGTGGTGCTGTTCTTCGAGCGCTCGCAGTTCAGCCGGACGGAGAGTTGAGGCGCGGATCGGATATTGTGCCCTCGCCCGCGCGCACCTGAACCCCAGCGTACGAAACCAGCTGTCAAAACGTGTCGATTGAACCGCACGGCAGGCTTGACTATTTTCCGCTGGCGGCTACAAGGCAGCGCTCAAGCGGCTCAGCCGTTCGGCCCGCGCGGTTCATGAC
>NZ_PNOT02000111.1 GCF_002879535.1 Mesorhizobium intechi | reverse complement strand
GGCCCATGCCGAGGAAGCGAGGGTTTTCCTCGAAAGCTTCGGCGCCGATATCGGCAACGCGGTCTCGCTGCGCATCGACGCCATGGAGGTGCGCGTAACGGACCTTGTCAGCGCCACGGTCGCCCGCATCATCGGCGGCATTGTCAGCGACGATCTGCAGAAGCGCTCGCTCGAAGCGCTTGCCGGCGCGGTTCGCGGAGCCGTCGGCGATGAAGAAGCGGTGCGCATCGCCGTCCGCGGGCCACTGTCGCTTTTCGAAACGCTGAAGGCATCGCTTGGACCACGCATTGCAAATCTCGACTTCATCGAGGCACCAGGTTTCGACCTGACCGTTACCATTGACGAGGCCGTGTTCGAGACGCGCATCGCCGAATGGTCCGCCACCCTTTCCGAGGTCTTGTCATGAGTGCCGTCGACGCCGATCACGGCAGGCACGAGATCATCATCGTGCGGCGGGGTCATGAGGACCATGACGAAGGCCATCACGGCGGCGTCTGGAAGATCGCCTTTGCCGACTTCATGACCGCCATGATGTGCTTCTTCCTGGTCATGTGGCTGATCAACGCTGCCAACGAACAGACCAAGGCGGCCGTCGCCAGCTATTTCAACCCCGTCAAGCTCGTCGACCGTGAGTCGAGCCGCAAAGGCCTCGAGGACCTCGGCAATGGGCCGCGCGCGGTCGGGATGACGACTGACGACCCGCAGGAGGCGACAAAAAAATCTGGACAGGACGGCATCGGCGCGGCGGGCTCATCCAACCGCAAGCAGGTCAAGCAGGAGCCGAACAAGGCAGAGCAGTCGGATGAGCATCTGTTCGCCGACCCCTACGCCGTGCTCTCCGAAATCGCCACCGACACCGGCGTCATGCAGAATGTCAGCCAGAAGGGTGATGGCGGCGCGCAAAGCGCCGGGCCGGCGACGGGCGCATCGGGCGGCGCGTCCTATAGGGATCCCTTCGAGCCGGACTTCTGGTCGCAGCAGGTGGCCACGCCCGCCGCCGAGGCGAGTGCCCAGCGCCCCAGGATCGAGGGCGATCCACTCAAACCCGGTGACAAGGCCGCCGAAACGCAGGTCGCCAAGGTCAAGGCCGTGCCGTCGGCGCCGCCCGTCAAGGATGCCCCGCTCGAGCCCCTGGCCAAGGACGGCAAGGACGCAGCGGCGACGATGGCCAAGGCCGACGAAATCAAGGCCGGCGAAACCAAGGCCAGCGGCGCCAAGGCCGGCGAAACCAAGGCCGATGATGCCAAGACGGGCGACGGCAAGGCCGTGGCTGCCGCCAAGGCCAATACCGCAGCCGCGCCAGAGACGACCGCGCCTGAGGCAGGGGAGAAGCAGCCGACCGCCGCTGCCGTGAAGGCCGCGGCAGACGTCAAGCGGCAGCTGGCCGAGGCGTTCAAGCCCGGCGACAGGCTGCACGACGGCGTCTCGGTCGAAGCCACCGACAAGGGCGTCGTCATCTCGATCACCGACCAGCTGGACTTCGGCATGTTCGAAGTCGGATCGGCGGTGCCGAGCCGCGAACTGGTGCTGGCGATGGAAAAGATCGGCCGCATCGTCAACGGCCAGAAGGGCACGATCAGCATCAACGGCCACACCGATGCGCGCCCCTTCCGCAGCGCCAGCTACGACAACTGGCGGCTGTCGACGGCGCGCGCGCATTCCGCCTACTACATGCTCGTGCGCGGCGGCGTCGACGAGCGCCGCATCACCGAGGTCGCCGGCTTCGCCGACCGCCAGCCGAAGGATCCGGCCGATCCCCTGTCGGCGGCCAACCGCCGCATCGAGATCCTGATGGCGACCGGCGGATGAAGCGGGCGGCCGTCACCAGCCGGCTGATGGGCCTTTTGCTGCTGGCAGCCGGATATC
>NZ_PNOT02000216.1 GCF_002879535.1 Mesorhizobium intechi | reverse complement strand
GCACTATGCCCGCCCAGACGATACGGTCGCCCACGCCGGCATGGGAATCGTCTTTGCGCCATTGGTCGGCAGCGACGAGCTAGCACAGCCGATATCAGCGAAATCATTGGCGCGGCGGCCGGTTTAGGTCGCGGCAGGCGAGACCGCGCGCACCCTAAACACGAACGTTGCCATCTGCGGAGGCTGAACTTGAAATTCTACCAAGCTGCGGATGAGGGGTGGGCTGAACTTCTAGAGGGGCCGGAAGAAGCAACGCTAACACCGGACGCAGAGAAAATGGCGACTGGGCGCGATTTCGGCCGCCGCCGCTTTCCAGAGGCCGGCCGCTTTCTGCTGTGGGATCGTCCAGCGGCGGAATTGTCGGCACTGGTGCCGGGACTGGAGTTTGAACCACATCGCGCCGACCCACGAAGGGCGGCCAAGATCCGGCTTCCCGGTCGAATGGTGCGAGTGGGGCGATTGGTGGTGCTGTCCGCGCGGTCGGGAATGCCGGCGGGAACGTTGCTGGAGATCGGCTCTGACTATTGGCGCGTGGCGACTGGCAGCACCGATGTGCTTGTCGCTGAGTTGTCGGGACTAGCCGGCGAGCCGGTGGTCGGCGGCGACGTTGCCCGCGAGCTGCGGCTATCTGCGACGGACATGCTGCCGGTGCTCTCGGAGCAAGATGCGCGGGTGTTAGAGGAAGCCTATGAGGCAGCCGCGGAGCATGATCAGTTTTGGGTCCAGCAGTTGGAAAGGTATCGGCCGCTTCCACTGCCGTTTGCGGGGCCTGAATCGGGCGAGATGGGGTGGCAGGCCAGTCCGTGGCGGAAGGTTGAGGCGCTGGCGAGATTTGATCCAACCCCGCGTGTTGAACATCTCCTGGCGGTGTGGGTGTTGTACCTGGCGCGGATCACCGGAGAGACGAAAATACAGTTTGGATGGGAGGCCGAGGTCGCGCGCTCGCCACTGTTGGCGGGGCTGTTCGCGCCAGCCGTGCCACTGGACGTGGAGATTGACCTCAATCGAACCTTTGCTCAGGTGAAACCCAGCATAGTCGACGCATTCGTCCGAGCGACGGCCGCCGGGAGCTACACACGGGATCTGCTTGTGCAAGTACCGCAGTTGCGGCGGATCGAAGCTTTGCGGCGGACACTCCCCTGGGACATGGCGGTAAGCGTGATTGAAGGTAAGAACGGGTGTTGGTCAAACGACGCCGATCACGGAGCGCTTGGCGCGACGGTGACGTTGTATGCCCGGGCCGGGGATGGGGCCGTGCGATGGATTTACGACCCGGCACGGGTAGCGCCAGAGCAAGTGGAACGGATGACCGGGCACCTCGCGACGCTGGCCTCGGAAACGCTAAATCCTGCTTTGCGTGAGGTGCCGGCAAAGCATATCAATTTGCTTCCGCAAGACGAGCGCGAGCTGGTGCTCGAGACCTGGAACCGGACGGAGGCTGCTTATCCGTCGGATCGGTGCATCCATCAGCTGTTCGAGGAGCAGGTGCGGAGGG
>NZ_PNOT02000006.1 GCF_002879535.1 Mesorhizobium intechi | reverse complement strand
CCTCGGCACCCAGAAGGCCCGCGCCGAGGGCAAGCCGGGCGGCACGGTGCGCGCGGGCGTGGCGACGCCAGGCGGCGCCATCGATCCGGTCACCTACTATGACAGCGGCAGCTACCAGCTGGTTTTCCAGACCGCCGAATTCCTCTGCGTCACGCAGCCGGATCTCACTCTGAGGCCGGTGCTGGCGGAAAGCTGGTCGCCGAACGCGGACGGCAGTGTCTGGACCTTCAAGCTGCGCAAGGGCGTGAAATTCCACAATGGCGAGGACTTCAAGGCCGACGACGTGGTGGCGACCTTCGATCGCCTCGCCGACCCCAACGGCGCCTCAAACGCGCTGTCGGTGTTCAAGGGCCTGCTGTCGAAAGGCGGCACGCAGAAAGTCGACGACCACACCGTCGCCTTCCATCTCGACGCGCCGAACGGCAGCTTTCCCTATTCGGTGTCGATCGACAATTACAACGCCGTCATCCTGCCGGCGAGCTACAAGGGCGATTACGAAAAGACCTTTGAAGGCACCGGACCGTTCCGGCTGGAGAGCTATACGCCGAAGGTCGGAGCGACCTTCGTGCGCAACGCCGACTATTGGGGCGCGAAGGCGCTGCCCGACCGGCTCGAATTCAAATTCTACGGCGACGTGCAGCCGCGCATCCTGGCGCTGCAGGCGGGCGAGGTCGACGTCCTCGACGCCGTGCCGCTCGACGTCAGCCAGGTGGTGCTCAACAGCCCCGACATCACGGTGCTGCGCGTCGCCTCGACCGCGCACCGCCAGTTGCACATGCGCTGCGACACCGGTCCCTTCACCGACAAGCGCGTGCGTCAGGCGCTGGCGCTCAGCATCGATCGCTCCAAGCTGGTCGATGGCCTGTGCCGCGGCATGGCGGCGACCGGCAATGACAGCCCGTTCGCGCCGGCCTTCCCCGCCACCGACAAGTCCGTGCCGCAGCGTGTCCAGGACATCGCCAAGGCCAAGCAACTCATGGAGGCGGCCGGTCTCGCCAGCGGCTTCGACATCACCCTGACGACGCTGCGCTATTCCGACATTCCAGGCTACGCGCAGCTGTTCCAGAATTTCGCCAAGGAGATCGGCGCCCGCATCGCGCTCAACATCGAGGACCAGGACAAATATTATGGCAAGGCGGTGTTCGGCCAGTCGGACTGGCTGGACAGCCCGTTGGGGATCACCGACTACGCCCATCGCAGCGTGCCGAACGTCTTCCTCAAGAGCCCGCTGGTCAGTGACGGCTCGTGGAATGCGGCGCATTTCAAAGACCCCGCCTATGACGGCATGGTCGCTTCCTACCTCAAGGCGCTCGACATCGGTGCGCAGCGCGCGGCGGCCTCCGACATCCAGAAGCTGCTCCTCGACGAGACGCCGGTCATTTTCAGCTACTTCCCGGATCTGCTGGTGCCGGTGCGCAAGAATGTCAGCGGCCTGCCGCCGATCGCCGCCGGTCTGCTGCTCGATCGCGTGTCGCTGGGATAGAGGCTGGATTGAACAATTCTGCTTTCGGGCGGTGAGGCAGTCCGCTGGCAAGGCTGCGAAGAGCGATGGGGGGCCATCGTTCGAGTGGCTCGATGCAGCGGAAACCCGCCGCCCGGAAACCCTCAGCGGCACCATGGCTCAATCCAGGTTCATCTCGCTGTGCGCCAACGCTCGATGACAAAAGACAAGAAACGGGAGACTACCATTCGCAAGCCTCATCTGCGCGGCCGTGGGCCGCATTTCCCCTTGCTCGACAGTATCGTGCAGTATGAGTTCGAGCCGGGCTATGTCGCCTTCACCATGCCGATGCAGAAGCGGCTGCGCGTGCAGGTGGGATCGATGATCGTCGCCGATACGACCAAGGCGCTGGTGCTCTACGAATCCGATCATCTGCCGGTCTACTATTTCCCGATGAGCGACGTGCGCGAGGAGTTCCTGCTGCCGAGCAGGACGACGACGGAGAGCCCGTTCAAGGGCGTCGCCACGCATTATTCGCTGAACACCGGCATCACGCTGGTCGAGGATGCCGCCTGGCGTTATCTGGATCCGGTCAAGGGATCGCCGCTGTTGTCGGACTACATGTCCTTCTATTGGCCCAAGATGACGAACTGGTATGAGGAAGACGAAGAGATCTTCGTCCATGCCCGCGACCCGTTCCGCCGCGTCGACTGCCTGCCCTCCTCGCGGCGGGTGCAGGTCATCCTCGACGGCGAGCAGGTCGCCGATTCGCGCCGTGGCGTGTTTCTGTTCGAGACCGGCCATCCGGTGCGTCATTATCTGCCGATCTCCGACACGCGGCTCGATATGTTCGCGCCCAGCCGCTACATTTCGCGCTGCCCCTACAAGGGCATCTCCAATTACTATCACGTGACGACCCCCAAGAAGCGGCACGAGAATCTCGTCTGGTACTATCCCGAGCCGGTGCACGAGGCCGAGCGCATCAAGGGACTGGTCTGCTTCCACCACGAACTGGTCGAAAAGATCCTGGTCGACGGCGTCGAGATCCCGAAAGAAGCGACAGCGGCATCGGACGGCTATTTCTAGACATGGCGCCCCTGCCGACTTGCGCATTGAGCGCTTGATCGAAACATGGCGCAGCGCATACCTTCCCTGAGACGGGAGGGCTATCGATGGATCTTTTCAAGCTTGACGGTGATGTCGCGCTGGTCACCGGTGCCGGCAGCGGCATTGGCCAGGCAATCGCAATTGGATTGGCCGAGGCAGGAGCGGACGTCGCGTGTTTCGGTCATGCGTCGAAAGGCGGGCTGGAGGAGACTGCCCACCAGGTCACGGCACTTGGCCGCAAGGCTTTGGTGCTGACCGGCACGGTCACTTCGGAGAGCGATCTGGCGGCGGCAATCGATCGCGTCGAGGCCGAACTCGGTGCATTGACCGTTGCGGTCAACAATGCCGGCATTGCCGGTTCGGAACCGGCCGAGAGCTTGTCGCTCGATAAGTGGCAGAAGGTGCACGAGGTCAACGTCGCCGGCGTTTTCCTGTCCTGCCAGGCCGAAGCCCGCAAGATGCTGGCGCGCCGCAAAGGCTCGATCATCAACATAGCCTCGATGTCCGGCACCATCGTCAATCGGGGATTGACGCAGGCGCACTACAATTCGTCGAAAGCCGCCGTCATCCACATGTCGAAGAGCCTTGCAATGGAGTGGGCGGACCGGGGGTTGCGCGTCAATGTCGTCAGCCCGGGCTATACGCTGACACCGATGAACAAGCGGCCGGAAGTGGCGGAGGAGATCAAGATCTTCAAGCGCGACACGCCGATGGGACGCATGGCGGCGCCTGAGGAAATGGTCGGGCCGACGGTGTTCCTCGCCAGCCGCGCGTCGAGCTTCGTCACCGGCCTCGACCTGATCGTCGATGGCGGCTACGTCTGCTGGTAGGTCCGCATCTCGCCGAACTTCGCCTGCAGTCTGAATTTGTGCATCTGCGAAGCGTTAGGCGTTGCGCAAGATGAACGTTGGTATATATAATTTCATCCTATGAAAGGGCATGGTGAGATGGGGCTTGCCATGCCGACAGCCGAGATCATGGGACCTTGATGGCTTGCACCTTGCAGGGCGCCGCAAGACTGGCAATTGATCCGTGGACGATCGCTCCACCAGCGGTCTGTCGGCAGCCATGACGCGGACGGCGTGTTCCCTCATCACGAGAAGTGAGCACCATCTTGCCTGCGCTGGCCAATGCCGGGGCGACAATTTTGGCGCCGACGGCCTTGCGCAGCGAACCGCCCTACCAACACAATCAAGAAAAGCCGCAAGAAGGGAACGACCGACAACCGTCACAGCTTGAAGGAGAACAAGCATGTCATTTCGCAGTCGAGTTTCAAAACTGTCGATGGGCGCCGTCGCGCTCGCAACGCTAAGCCTGCTGACACCTTCCGCCCGGGCCGCCGCCCCGGAATCCAACGACCCGATAAAGATCGCGCTGTTCGACTGGACCAGCGTCAATCTCAACGCCAAGATCCTCGGCGGCATCCTGGAAAAGCTGGGCTACACCATTGAATACCCGACCGCCGACTATCTCTCCAGCCTGACCACCGGCCTCACCAATGGCGACCTCGATGTCGGTCTGGAATTCTGGGACACGACCGCCGGCGAGGCGATGAAGGCCTCCGATGCGACCGGCCAGACCGAGCGCCTCGGCAAGCTTGGCCCGAAGGCCAAGGAAGAGTGGTGGTTTCCCGAATACATGAAGGAGAAATGCCCGACATTGCCGGACTGGCACGCCCTGCTCGACCCGACATGCGCGGCGTCATTCTCGACAGCGGAGACTGCACCGAAGGGGCGCTATCTCGGCGGCCCGGTGACCTGGGAAGGCTTTGACGACGAGCGCGTCGCGGCGCTGAAACTGCCCTTCACCGTCATCCATGCCGGCACCGATGCGGCGATGTTCGCCGAACTCGATTCCGCCTACCAGCGCAAGGCGCCGATCATGCTGTGGATCTATTCGCCGCACTGGGCGCCGGCCAAGTACAAGGGCGAGTGGGTGCAATTCCCCGAATACACGCCCGACTGCTATAACGATCCGAAGTGGGGCGTGAACCCCGACGCCAAATATGATTGCGGCAAGCCGCATGGCGAGATCTGGAAATATGCCTGGAACGGCATGAAGGACAAATGGCCGGTCGCCTATAAGGTGGCCAAGGCCTATACGATCGACACCGACGAACTCAACAAGATGAGCGGCGATATCGACCTCAACGGCAAGACGCCGGAAGAGGTCGCCGCCGCCTGGATCGCCGCACACGAGGCCGACTGGAAAGCCTGGGCGCAGTGATCGTTCCGACTGGAAAATGGGACCCGGCCGTTGATCGGCCGGGTCTCAAGCCTTGATGTTCCAGAAGGACGATTGGATGACGACTGCACAGGGATCGACACAACCAGGTACCGACGATCGCCCGGTAAAGCTTGCCTGCCGCAACGTGTGGAAGCTGTTCGGAGCGAACGCAACCAGCTTCATCCGCGAGCGCGACGGCAGGGCCAGCATGGCCGATGTCGCCGCTGCCGGACTGGTCGGCGCCGTGCGCGCCGTCGATCTGGAAATCCGCCAGGGCGAGATCTTCATCATCATGGGGCTGTCGGGCTCAGGCAAATCGACACTGGTGCGCTGCATGTCGCGGCTGGTCGAGCCGAGCCATGGCAAGATCGAATTCGAGGGCAAGGACCTGCTCAAGATTTCCGATGCGGCGCTCATCGAATTGCGCCGCCACCGCATGGGCATGGTGTTCCAGAATTTCGCCCTGCTCCCGCATCTCAATGTGCTCGACAACATCGCCTTTCCGCTCAGCATCCAGGGGCAGGACCGGGCTACGCGCGAAGCGCGCGCCCGCGAGGTCATCGAGCTCGTCGGCTTGCGCGGCCGCGAGCATTTCTACCCACGCGAATTGTCCGGCGGCCAGCAGCAGCGCGTCGGCATCGCCCGCAGCCTGGCGACCAAGCCGGAGATCTGGTTCCTAGACGAGCCGTTCTCCGCCCTCGATCCGCTGATACGCCGCGAGATGCAGGACGAGCTGATGCGGCTGCAGACCATGCTGCACAAGACCATCGTCTTCATCACCCATGATTTCGACGAGGCGATCCGGCTGGCCGACCGTATCGCCATCATGAAGGACGGCGAGGTCATCCAGATCGGCACGCCGGAGGAGCTGGTGGTCAATCCGGCGACCAACTATGTCGCCGAATTCACCCGCGACGTCGACCGCGCCAAGGTGATTTCCGCCAACAGCCTGATGCGTGCCTGCGATGGTTCGGAGCATGGCGGCACGGTTGCGCCGGATGCCAAGATAGCCAGTTTCTCGGCCAGCATCGTTTCAGCTGGCAAGCCGTTCGCCGTGGTCAACGGCACCGGCAAGCCGATCGGCGAAGTGACGCCGCAAGCGGTCATCGACCTGCTGGCCGGGATCGAGCACGCGAGAGCCGGCGCATGACGGTGACGGCAAGCGCCAGCGAGCCGAGGCCGCCGCTTCAGCGGTGGCTGCTTGTCTGGGCGCTCGCCCTTGCCGTCGTGCTGGCGGTGTTCCTGCTGCAGGACAGCGTCCCTTGGGCTGTCGACTATCCGGCCAACGCCGTCGTGCCGGTCGCCGACTGGGTCAGCGCGCTGATGGGCTGGATCAAGTCGAACCTGTCATGGCTGACCCGCTCGATCACCGGGGTGCTCGGCGTGCCGCTCGACTTCGCGCTCAATCTTCTGGCCAAGAACTTCAAGATCGGCCACGGCGCGGATGCCTATGTCTTGCCGCGCCTGTCCTGGGTTGGCGTCTGCGCTGCCGCCTTCCTTGCCGGCCATGCCGTGGGCGGCCGGAAGCTAAGCCTCCTGGTCGGCGGCTGTTTCCTCTACATCGCGTTGTTCGGCCAATGGACCAGCGCCATGCTGACGCTGGCGTTGATCTCCATCGCCGTGCCGTTCTGTATCGTCACCGGCCTGTTCGCCGGCATCTGGGCCTGGCGCAAGCCGTGGGTGGAAAGGCTCATCGTCTCCCCTGCCCTCGACCTGATGCAGACGATCCCGACCTTCGCCTATCTCATCCCGATGCTGCTCCTGTTCGGCAACAGCCCGGTGTCGGCGATGATCGCCACCGCCATCTTCGCCACGCCGCCGATGGTGCGGGCGACGATGCTCGGCCTCACCCGCGTGCCACTGGAGATCGGCGAATTCAGCGACATGGCGGGCTGCACGGCGCGGCAGAAACTGTGGCGGGTGCTGCTGCCCTCGGCGCGACCGACGCTGATGGTGGGCGTCAACCAGGTGATCATGCTGGCGCTCAACATGGTGATCATCGCCTCGATGATCGGCGCCGGCGGCCTCGGCTACGACGTGCTTCTGGCGCTGCGCGCGCTGAAGGTCGGCGAGGCGATGGAGGCTGGTCTCGCCATTGTGGCGTTGGCGATCGCGCTCGACCGGCTGAGCCAGGCCATCGCGCACAAGCAGGCGAAGGGCCATGTTCATCATGCGGTGAGCCCGAGCTTCTGGCGGCGCTATCCCAATCTGTCGCTGGCCATTGCCATCCTTGCCGTCACCACGCTGCTCGGCCTGTTCGTGCCGGCCTTCGCGGCGGTGCCGAAGGCGATCACCTTCACCACCGCCCCGCTGTGGAAGGCGGCGGTGAACTGGGTGACGATCAACTTCTTCGATGCGATCGAAGCCTTTCGCGTTGCGCTGATCCTCAACGTGCTCAACCCGGTGCGCGCCTTCTGCGAAGGCTTTCCGTGGCTTGGCGCGGTGCTCTTGCTCGGCCTTGCCGGCTATCAGCTCTCGGGCCTGCGCCTGGCGGCCCTGGTCGCCGCGCTGACCACTTTCTGCGCCGTCACCGGGCTGTGGGAAAAGACCATGGCGACGGTCTATCTCTGCGGCATCTCGGCCTTCATCGCCTGCCTGATCGGCATCCCGATCGGGCTGATGGCAGCGCGCAGCGACCGCTTCGAGAAGATCGTCACGCCCATCATCGACACGCTGCAGGTGCTGCCGTCCTTCTGCTTCATCATCCCGGTGGTGATGCTGTTCAGAGTGGGCGACGTGACCGCCATGATCGCAACGATAGCCTTCGCCGTGGTGCCGGCGATCCGCTACACCAATCACGGCATCAGGCAGGTGCCGCCGGCTCTGATCGAGGCGGCCAAGGTCTCGGGCTGCACGCCGCGACAGACATTCTTTCGCGTACAATTGCCGCTGGCGCTTCCCGAGATCATGCTCGGCGTCAACCAGACCATCCTGATGGCGCTGGCGATGATCATCATCTGCGCCATGGTCGGCACACGCGATCTCGGCCAGGAGGTGTTCATCGCATTGTCGAAGGCCGATTCCGGCCGCGGCATTGTCGCGGGCCTGGCCATCGCCTTCATCGGCATCGTCGCCGACCGGCTGTTCAACGCCTGGACGGCGAAGGCCCGGGCTAGGTTGGGATAGGCAGGATGATGCGCCGCGGCTACTCCGCCGCGACGCCCTTCACCTCGAGATAGCTCTCCATGGAATCGTCCAGCGCCTGCAGCCAGGGCGTGTGATGCAGCGGCGCCATGGTGCCGGTCATCAGCGAACGGTAGGCGTGGTCGCGGAAGCTCATAATGTCTTCCGCCTTATGGTGTTCCCACTCCATGAAGGTCTGGTTGACTGCCTCGACATCGAAGCCGGGATAGTCGGTCTGGTCCATCAATTCCTTGGTGTAGTCGCCCTGGAACCAGATCATCTGCTCGGCGTCTTCCAGCGTTTCCTCACGGGCGCGCCACTTGGCGCTGTGCTCGGCCATCGCCTTGGCGGAGGGCAGCTTGATGCGGCCCATGATGACATCGCGGGCGAACCAGGCCTGCGCGTCGAACATGTTGAAGGTGTAGAACTGGTCCTGCATGCCGATATAGAAGAGCTTCGGATTCTTTTCCCAAACCACGCCCTCATAGAGATCCAGCGGCCACATGCGGTTTGCGGTCTTGAGCTTGAGGTCGTCGGTGAGGAAGGGGAAGGAATGGAGGTAGCCGGTGCACAGGATGATGGCGTCGACATCCTTTGTGGTGCCGTCCTTGAAGTGGGCGGTCTTGCCCACGACCTTCTGCAGAAGCGGCACTTCCTTCCAATTCTCCGGCCATCTGAAGCCCATCGGCTTGGAGCGGTAGCTGGAAGTGATCGACTTGGCGCCGTACTTGTAGCATTGCGAGCCGATGTCCTCAGCCGAATAGGAGCGGCCGATGATCAGGATGTCCTTGCCCTTGAATTCCATCGCGTCGCGGAAATCATGGCTGTGCAGGATGCGGCCGTTGAAAGTGGCGAAACCCTCGAAATAGGGAACGTTGGGCACCGAGAAATGCCCTGAGGCGACGACGACGTTGTCGAACTCTTCCGAATAGGTGACGTCGTTGGTGCGGTCATGCGCGGTGACGGTGAATTTCTTGGTTTCGTCCGAGAAGGTCACCATGCGCACCGGGCTGTTGAAGCGCACCCACTTGCGCAGGCCCGATTTTTCGACGCGGCCCTTGATGTAATCCCACAGCACGGCGCGCGGTGGATAAGAGCCGATCGGCCGGCCGAAATGCTCCTCGAAAGTGTAGTCGGCGAATTCCAGGCATTCCTTCGGCCCGTTCGACCAGAGGTAGCGGTACATCGAGCCATGCACGGGGTCGCCATGCTCGTCGAGGCCGGTACGCCAGGTGTAGTTCCACAGGCCGCCCCAGTCCGACTGTTTTTCGAAGCAGACGATTTCAGGAATGTCGGCGCCCTTGTCCGCAGCCGACTTGAAGGCCCTGAGTTGTGCCAGGCCGGACGGTCCGGCGCCGATGACGGCAACGCGAGTTTTCATTTCCAGGGCCTCCTCATTTTTGATTTCCCCAGCGAAACAAATTTCACTGACAGTGACACTAATTGGCCCTTCGTTGCTGTCAACAGACATCTGCGGGAACAGCGTTTGCCCGCAAGGGATTCCGTGCGAAAAACCGTCGCCGACAGAATTCATGGGATCGTCGGATGGGACCCAAGACGGCTTGCCGACACCGCCGCGCTGCTGTATCGCCACCTAACATGTTCACCTTGAGTGAAATGAATCCGCGAAGTCCGGGGACGACATGGCGAAAGACAGTTCCAAGGCCGGGCTTGCCGGCGGCAAGCCGAAGCCCCAGCCAAAGGTCTCGGCGGACGGCAAGACCATCCGCGCACCGCTGACGCAGAATCCGCACGCCATCCGCGACACACGCGAGAAGGTGCTGGAGGTGGCGATCGGCCGCGAAGTGCGGGCGTTCCGCAAGAAGCTCGGCATCACCGTGGCCGATCTGGCCGTCGCCACCGACATTTCGCTGGGCATGCTGTCCAAGATCGAGAACGGCATCACCTCGCCGTCGCTGACCACGCTGCAGGCGCTGTCGCGGGCGCTCGGCGTTCCCGTCACCGCCTTCTTCCGCCGCTTTGAGGAGGAGCGTAGTGCCGTGTTCGTCAAGGCCGGCGAAGGGCTGGATGTCGAGCGCCGCGGCACGCGCGCCGGCCACCAGTACAATTTGCTCGGCCATATCGGGTCGAACACCAGCGGTGTCGTCGTCGAACCCTACCTGATCACGCTGACCGAGGATTCGGACGTGTTCCCGACTTTCCAGCACGAGGGCATGGAGTTCCTCTACATGCTCGAGGGCGAAGTCGTTTACCGGCACGGCAGCAACCTCTACCCGATGAAGCCCGGCGACAGCCTGTTCTTCGACGCCGACGCGCCGCACGGACCGGAGCAACTGACGAAACTACCGATGCGCTATTTGTCGATTATCTGCTATCCGCAAAACAGCGCGGGTTAATCAGGCCCAAAACCCGAACTGGTCGGACTGCCGTCATCCAGCTTCGACAGCCATTCGACCAGCGTCGGCCGATAGCGCGTGAGTCCCTTATAGGTAGCGAGTTCCTCCGGCAGGTCGCGGATGACGCGGTGCAGGCGTCGCGCCCATTTCGGCTGCGTCACCAACTCGTCCATCTTGATCAGATAGCAGCGGATCGGGAAGACGATGCCGTTGGAGCGCGGCAACCGCCAGAAGCTTTGCAACTCGACGCGCAGATGCACCTTGTCGCCGACATTCTGAGGCGTCACCGTCGTCCGGTCCGGACCCCATTTGTGGTAATTTTCCGGGCTGGTATCGAGGCGCGGATTGATGGTCATCGTCCAGTTGAGGCGCCGCGCCGGCTTGCCCTGCTGGATGTTGGTGAGGAACTTCAGCGCCCGCGTGAAAATGCCCTTCTCATGCGCCAGCGGCACCGGCGCGTGCCACTCGAAAAAATTCATGCCGATGTCGAAATCGAGCGACCAGTCGGCCTGGGTGGTGACCATGCCGGCATCCATCCACAAATTGCCGTCGCGCTGGTCGAGGATGCAGAAATCCCCCTGGCTCTGGCGGGTGATGTATTCCATCGGACCGTAAGGCAGCGTCGAGGTGTCACCGAACGTGAAGGTGTCGTCGATGCCGAGCGGCCGGTTGATCCAGCGCCAGCGGTCGCCGTCCCGCGTCAGCGTGAAATGCTCGGGATAACCCAGCGCCTGCTGTTCCATCAGCAGTTCGAGCAGATCCCAGCCGGCCAGCGTCATATGCGGCAGCGACTGGCAGCGCAGGGGGTCCTCGGCCAGCACCAAAGCGCGGTCCTGCATCTCGGCGATATAGTGCTCGTCGACGTCGATCAGGTTCTCCAGCACGCTGCCCTTAGGCCCGACGACATGCGGCTCGATGTTGACCGCATACATGTAGGCGTCTTCGTGGAACGGAAACGGGAACCGCCTGATGTGCTCCGGGCTGTTCCTGAAGGTGAAATCGTCGCGGAAGGTTTCCTTGCGAAAGGTGATGCCCATGATTTCCTCCTACCGCTCCAGCACCAGCGAACGGCCCTCGAAGCGCGACACGCACGGCATGATCTTGCAGCCGGAGCGATGGTCGTCCTCGCTCAGCCAGTGGTCGTTGTGGATGAACTTGCCATCGTAGGAGATGACGTTGGTCTCGCACTGGCCACAGACGCCGCCGCGGCAGAGATAGGGCGGGTCGACCCCGGCCGCCTCGATGGCTTCCAGCAGGCTCTGCTGTTCGTCGACGCGGATCGTCTTGCCGCTGACGGCCAGCGTCACGTCGAAAGGCAGGCCGGGCTGGGGTGCGGCGAAATGCTCGAAATGCACCGCCTCCGATGGCCAGCCCAAGGCAGCCGCGCGGTCGCGCACCCAGTTGATCATGCCGGCTGGACCGCAGACGTAGAGATGCGTGCCGAGCGGCTGCGTCGAGAGCAATCGGTCGAGATCGATGCGCTCGTCGCGGTCATCATGGTAGAGCCTGATGCGCCTGTCGTAGCGCTCCCGCAGCACGTCGGCATAGGTGCCCAGAGAGGCGGTCCGGCAGGTGTAATGCAGTTCGAAATTGCCGTCCTCGCCCGCCAGTTGCGCGGTCTGCGCCATGAAGGGCGTGATGCCGATGCCGCCGGCCAGCATCAAGTGCTTCTTCGCCCTGAGATCGAGCGAGAACAAGTTGACGGGATAGCTGATCACCATCTCCAGGCCCGGCTTGACGGACCGGTGCATGAACAGCGAGCCGCCACGCCCGACATCGTCGCGGCGCACCGAGATCGTGTATTCGCGCGTGTCGAGCGGCGAACCCATGAGCGAATAGGGGTTGAGCCGGGTGCGGTCGCCGTCGCGCATCTCGACGACGACATGGGCGCCGCCGGAAAAGGTCGGCAGCAGCTCGCCATCGCGCCGGCGGAAATGGAAGCGGGTGACCAGTTCGTTGACCGGAACCACGTCACTGACGACGACATCGAGCTTTGTGGTGCCGGTGCTCATGGGAAGGCCTCCTCCATTGGAGGAATCTCCGAGCGATCCTCGGCATTGATGCAGACGCCTTGGAAAGCGGCGAGGCGCCGCGAATAGTGATCGCGCACCAGAAGCAGCAGGCCGCAATGCGAACAGGTCGCTGGCTGTGTCGTGACGTTCTCGGTGATACCCTTGCAGTGAACGCACTGCATGCGCCTGGCCAGCGAGCCGCGATGCTCCGTCTGCACGGAGGTGTGGTCGATGCCGGCTTCGAGCGCCACCTGCATGGCCTGGCCGATCAGTCCTTCGGTGCCGGCTAGGTAGAGGCGCAGGCCCATATGGGCATTGCCCAGCGTCTGCTTCAGCCTCGGCAGCAGGCTGGCAAAGGATGGCGCGAGATGAAACCGCGCCGGCTTCAGCGCTTCGAGGGCGGCGACGTGTTCGTTGTTCGGCCCCGGGATAAAGTCTATTTCGGCGCCATCGAAAAATCCGGCCGGCGCTCGTGCGGCCATGTCTGAAATAGCGAGCGCACCTTCCGCATCAGCGATGAAAAGATGGTGTTTGCCGGGCTGCGGAGAGAGCGTTCCGTACACCGGCCGGCTGATGATGCTTTTGGCTGCCATTTAAGTCTTCGTGCCTCGAACCCCTCGCTGTAGATTATGCCTCAACCTTTTGCCGTGCGCTTGGTCTTCTTGGGATCGTCAAACGGCAATGGCTGCGCCGTCGCCTTGATCGATCCGCTCTTGTTGCGGATTTCAAGCTTGGTGTCCTTGACGGCGCAGTCGACGTCGAGACGGGCGATGCCCATCGATTTCTTGACCAGCGGCGAATACATGGCGCAGGTCACCACGCCGACCTTCTTGCCGTCACGATAGACCGGCGCGCCTTCGTCGGCTGGCTCCTTGCCGTCGAGCAGCACGCCGTAGATCTTGAAGCGCTCCTTACCCTTCAGCCGGTAGTGTTCCTCGGCCCCACGGAAGCCGGTCTTGCCGGGACTGACGGTGAAGTCGAGGCCGAGTTCCCACAACGTGTCGCCGGGGCCTTCATTTTCGAACGGATATTTTTGCGAATTGTCGTAGGGATAGAACAGCAGGTAGCTTTCGACCCGCAGCATGTCGAGCGTGGTGAAGCGGCAGGGAATGATGCCGGCGCTCTTGCCCTCGTCGAGAATCCTGTCCCAGATCGTGCCGGCATCCTGGCCACGGCAGAAGATCTCGTAGCCGCGCTCGCCGGTGTAGCCGGTGCGGGAGATCATGACCGGGAAACCGAAGAGCTGCGTCTGCATGTGATGGAAATAGTTGAGATCGCGAATTCCCGGCACATGCTTGGCCAGATAGTCGACCGCGGTCGGCCCCTGCAGCGACAGATCGTGCAGATTGTCGTCGAAGCGTAGCGAGACATCGCGGCCCATCGCGGCGCGCTGCAATTCCTCATGGCCGGTGCCCGAGCCATGCACAACCATCCAGCTGTTCGGGCCGGTGCGGTAGAGGATGCAGTCGTCGGTGAATTTTCCCGCCTCGTTCAGCATGCAGGCATAGGCCGATTTGCCGGGATAGATCTTTTCCACGTCGCGGGTGGTAGCGAGATCGATGAGATGCGAGGCGTGCGGCCCCGTTATGTGCACCTTTTTCAGGCCCGACACGTCCATCAGCCCGGCCTTGGTGCGGATGGCTATGTACTCCTCGTCGGCATCCTTGTCGTAGGTCCAGGCGGTGCCCATGCCGCTCCAGTCTTCGAGCTTCGAACCCAGCGCGCGATGGCGATCC
This sequence comes from Mesorhizobium intechi, assembly GCF_002879535.1. Lineage (GTDB taxonomy): Bacteria > Pseudomonadota > Alphaproteobacteria > Rhizobiales > Rhizobiaceae > Mesorhizobium > Mesorhizobium intechi. Next base: position 53,866 of record NZ_PNOT02000006.1, on the reverse strand, counting down.
GCCAGGGTCGAAAATCTCCAGGATGCCGTCATCCGCTCGTCCTCCGTTCAAAAATCACTGTTCCCCGCTCCTTGGCGCGGTGGCCGGAGCTTTGGAGCGAATATTGACCGCAAACGCGAGAGGCCCGCAATCCCCTGAAAGCAAATAATTTCATTGTCAGGCAAAATTGACCGCCGCAAGCAAACGGTTAACTCAGCGTAAATTCGTCTTGACAATTGCGGTAAACGGTCTGAATTTATGAAAAAAATTTCACTCTCTTGAAAGAGGGCGACGCAAGGTGGATTCGGAGCCGGGCGTCGAAAAAAGGGGACAAACCGATGTCAGACCTGCAGCAGCGCATCGAGGCGCTGTACCGTTCCGATTTGCGCGGATCCGCGTTGCTGATCATCTGCCTGTGGGCGACGATCCTCTTCGTCCTGTTCATGACATGGCCGTACATCCCGCATGGCGGCATCAAGGCCGTCGTCGCGATTGCCGCCGCCGCCGTGCTGATCTTCAACACGGCCGCGATCCTGGCGATGGTCAAACATTACAAGGAAGACAAGGACTTCATCTACGGCCTCGATATCAAGAACGCCGACGCATCCCGCAACCGCCAGTCCTGAGGGGTACAAGAAATGTCCCGCTATACGCCGCCGGAGCAAAGCAAGGCCGGCCAGGTTTTCGATATCGTCGTGGTGGTTGTCGCCATCTTCGTGGCGTTATGGCTGCCGCTGAAGCTCGGCCTTGCCGGAGCGGCCAAATCCATCGACGCGCTCGATGCCAAGACTTGGGAAGCGCTTGGGCAGAACCCGACCATGGCTGCCATCTGGGAGAAGCTCGGCTACACGCCCGAGACGGCGCATGACGTCATCCAGAACCGCTTCCACTATGTCATCGACTGGCCGACGCTGATCATCATGGCGGCGGTGCTGATCGGTTATTTCGTCTTCCTGTTCCGCGCATCCGACCGCGAATATCGCGACGTCATCAACGAAAAATTCGACGACAAGTAAGAGTTCCGAAAGACAAGCAATCGGGGACGCACCATGTGGATCTCACTCTCTTACGCATGCTGGGGCATCTCGATCGTGCTCGCGCTGTGGATGCTCTACGACTGGTTCAAGGTCGACACGACCTATGCCGAAGACGTTCTGACCTCGTCACGCGAAGGCGAGCTTGAAGCCGTTTCCGAGAAACACCGGATTTGAGTGGGGACGAACAATGACGACGACCGTACTTGAACCGGCAATTCACGGCGACCGGGTTTCACTGCTGCGAGTGCTCGGCCCGGCCCATGTCTGGGCACTCGGCGTCGGCATCGTTCTGGTCGGTGAATTCACCGGCTGGAATTTTTCGGCCGACAAGGGCGGCGCGCTGGCGGCGCTGATCGTCTGCTGGATCGTCGGGCTGCTCTATACCTCGGTCGCCATGATCGATTCCGAAGTGACGTCGACGGTGGCGGCTGCCGGCGGCCAATATGCGCAAGCCAAGCATATTGTCGGGCCGCTGATGGCCTTCAACGTCGCGTTGTTCCTGGTCTTCGCCTACACGATGCTGGAGGTCTCGGACGCCATCCTGCTCGGCGACACCATCGTCGCCAAGGCCGGCGTCGAAGGGCTCACGCACAATTCCTTCATCGCCGCCACCATCGTCGTGCTGGCCTGGCTCAACTATCGCGGCGTGCTGATGACACTCAACGTCAACTTCGTCATCACCGCAATTGCCTATATCTCGATCGTCATCCTGTTCTTCTCGGTCAGCCCGTGGACGCAAGGCGCGGTGCTGAAGCTCAACGAGCTGGTGACGCCGGGCAATGCGCTGCCCTATGGCTGGATCGGCGTCATTGCCGCGTTCCAGTTCGGCATCTGGTATTATCTCGGCATCGAAGGCACCACGCAGGCGGCCGAGGAAGTGCGTTCGCCGGCCCGCTCGCTACCCTACGGCACCATGGCCGGCATGATCACGCTTTTGATTGCCGCCGCCATGACCTGGTATGTCTGCGCCTCGCTGATGCCCTGGGAATATCTCGGCATCACCTATTATCCCCTGTGGGACGCCGGCAAGCTGACCGGCAGCCCGCTGCTCGAAAACCTCTTGTTCATCGCGACACTTCTGGCGGCGCTGGCCTCCGCCAATGGCTGCATCAACGATGCGGCGCGCGCATGGTTCTCGCTCGGCCGCGACCGTTACCTGCCGAGCTGGTTCTCGGCGGTGCATCCGAAATACCGCACGCCCTACCGCTCGATCCTGTTCCTGCTGCCGATCGCGCTTGCCTTCGCCTTCATTGCCGACCTCAACCAGGCGATCACTTTCTCGATCCTGTCGGGCGTGCTGCAATACACATTCATGAGCATCAACATCATGATGTTCCGCAAGAAGTGGCCGCTCGGCACGATCCGCCGTGGCTACACGCACCCGTTCCACCCGCTGCCGGCGATCGTGCTGTTCTGCCTGTGCGTGGTGACCTTCTTCGCTATCTTCCTCGGTTTCGGCTCGCAGCTGATCGCGATGACCATCTTCTATTTCCTGATCTCGCTGTGGTTCCATTTCTACCGCTACAAATTCGTGCGGCGCGGCGACCAGTTCACCATGCCGTGGCCGAAACCGCAGGGCTATTGATGGGAGACGGCCCGCCCCGATCCTTGGCGGGCCGGACATGACAAAATGTCCGAAGTGACATCAGCACTGCTCGCCGGGGTGATTGTCCTGGCTCTGGCCCTTCACCTCGCGTGGCTGGCGCGCCGCAGCCGCACCAGGGCACTCGTGGCGCTCGCCGGCGACGAGAGCCGTATCCGCACCGTCATCGCCGACGCCGCTGATGTTTCGGACGGCACCGCCGGTGTCGTCACCTGGGAAGGGTCGTGGAACGGCCAACGCGTTCAGCTGCGCACCATCGTCGACACGCTGGCGACACGAAAACTGCCCGCGCGTTGGCTCAGCGTTTCGATCACCGAAAAGGTCGCCGTCCCAGCGACCTTCGACATGATGATGCGACCGGGCTCGCCGACGACCTTCTCCAATTTCGACCAGCTGCGGCACACGCTGCCGAAGGCTCCGGGATTCCCCCTCGAGGCTGTGCTGCGGACCGATCGACGCGGCACGCGGTTCCCGCAAGGCATCATCGCCGATCATCTGCAACCCTTTTCGGAAGGGCGCGCCAAGGAGCTGCTGATCACGCCAAACGGCGTGCGCATCGTGTGGCTGCTGGCCGAAGCCGAACGGGCGCGCTACGGCGTTTTCCGGCAGGCCGCGTTCGGTGAGGCACAGATCGATCCGGCGCTGGTCGAGCGGCTGCTCACCTCGCTCTCGGCGCTGCGCGACGCCATCAACCAAAGCGAACGGCAAGCCGCATGACCAGCTCGAACACGCACCCGGCGCCGGTGAGCCCTTATCTCGTCCTCGGCGCGTCAATCGTGCTGCCGGCGAGCGGCCATGTCATTCTGGGCGTGCCGGTGCGCGGGCTGCAGTTCCTTTTCTTCATGGTGATCCTGGCATGGGTGACCGCCAAGATCGCGCCGCCCGACGCCAGCTTCATCGGCCGCCACGCGGGCGGCTTCCTGATCTATGCGCTATCCATCCTGGACGCCTACAAGCTCGCCCGTATCCGCCATGCCCGGTGGGCCCACAATGCCGCGCAGGGCGGCGACAATTCGCATGGCGGCAGTACGCCTCATACGTAACTAGAGGAAAATTTTTTTCATATGATTGAATTTGCGGGACTCATTCGATACATCATCTTCTAGCTGCAAACGCCGGGAGGCTGACATGTGCGGAATTGTCGGACTGTTTTTAAAGGACAAGTCGCTGGAGCCGAAGCTCGGCGCGATGCTTTCGGAGATGCTGGTATCGCTCAGCGATCGCGGACCCGACAGCGCAGGCATTGCCATCTATGGCGCGCCTTCCGGGAACGAAGCCAAGATCACCATCCAGTCGGCGAAGCCCGCGCGCGATTTTCGCGACCTCGATACCGAGCTTGCCAAGGCTATCGGTGCGCCGGTGAGCATTGCGGTCAAGTCGACGCACGCCGTCGTCCGGACGACGCCGGCCAAGATCGACGAAGCGCGCGAGGCGATCCAGGCACTTCGCCCCGACATCCGCATCATGGGCGCCGGCGACGTCGTCGAGATCTATAAGGAAGTCGGCCTGCCGGAAGCGGTGGTCGATCGCTTCGACGTCCGCAAGATGGCCGGCACGCATGGCATCGGGCACACCCGCATGGCAACGGAATCGGCGGTGACGACAATGGGCGCTCATCCCTTCTCGACCGGTGCCGATCAATGCCTGGTGCACAATGGCTCGCTGTCGAACCACAACAATGTCCGCCGCGAGCTGATCCGCGAGGGCATGAAGTTCGAAACCGAGAACGATACCGAGGTCGCCGCCGCCTATCTTTCGTCCCAGATGGCGCATGGCAAGAACCTCGGCGAAGCGCTGGAAGGCACACTCTCGGACCTCGACGGCTTCTTCACCTTCGTCGTCGGAACCAAGAACGGTTTTGGCGTGGTGCGCGACCCGATCGCCTGCAAGCCCGCCGTCATGGCCGAAACCGACCAGTATGTCGCCTTCGGCTCGGAATATCGCGCGCTGACCAAACTGCCCGGCATAGACAATGCGAGGGTCTGGGAACCGGAACCCGCAACCGTCTATTTCTGGGAGCATTGAAATTCATGACGGCAACCAAACTTTCAAAGGCGGCGACCCACGACCACGCCTCGCGGATCTTCGATCTCGATGTGTCGTCGCTGCGCGAACTCAACCAGGCGCTGCACAATCTGACGCCCGGCTCGAACGAAACGGCGTGGGAAGTGCTGCACCCGAAGGGCAGCCACTCGGTCGCCGTCGGCGTCGACCAGCCCGTGACCATCGATGTGCGCGGCAGCGTCGGCTATTATTGCGGCGGCATGAATTCCGGCAGCACCATCACCGTGCATGGCTCGGCCGGACCCGGCGTCGGCGAGAATATGATGTCGGGCTCGATCATCGTGAAAGGCGACGCCAGCCAGTATGCCGGCGCCACCGGCCGCGGCGGCCTCCTGGTCATCGAGGGCAACGCCTCGTCGCGCTGCGGCATCTCGATGAAGGGCATCGACATCGTCGTGCACGGCAATATCGGCCACATGTCGGCCTTCATGGCGCAGTCCGGCAATCTGGTGGTGCTGGGCGATGCCGGCGATGCGCTGGGTGATTCCATCTACGAGGCGCGGCTGTTCGTGCGCGGCAAGGTCGACAGCCTCGGCGCAGACTGCATCGCCAAGGAGATGCGGCCCGAGCATCTGCAACTGCTTCAGGGGCTGCTCGACCGCGCCGGCGTCACCGGCGTCAAGCCAACGGAGTTCAAGCGCTACGGCTCGGCGCGCACCCTCTACAATTTCAATATCGACAACGCCGACGCGTATTGAGGCAGCATGACCTATCGCAACCCGCCGACGACGCCGCGCAAATCCGCGACCTTCGACGACTACACACTTTCCGAAATCCGCCGCGCCGCGGCCACCGGGATCTATGACATCAGGGGTGCCGGCGCCAAGCGCAAGCTGCCGCATTTCGACGATCTGCTGTTCCTCGGCGCCTCGATCTCGCGCTATCCGCTCGAAGGCTATCGCGAGCGCTGCGACACCAGCGTCGTGCTCGGCTCGCGCCATGCCAAGAAGCCGATAGAGCTGAAGATCCCGATCACCATTGCCGGCATGAGCTTTGGTTCGCTCTCCGGTCCGGCCAAGGAAGCGCTCGGCCGTGGCGCGACCCTGTCGGGCACCTCGACCACCACAGGCGACGGCGGCATGACCGAGGAAGAGCGCGGCCATTCCAAGCAACTGGTCTACCAGTATCTGCCGTCGCGCTACGGCATGAATCCGCGCGACCTGCGCCGCGCCGACGCGATCGAAGTCGTGGTTGGCCAGGGCGCCAAGCCCGGCGGCGGCGGCATGCTGCTTGGCCAGAAGATTTCCGACCGCGTCGCCGAGATGCGCACGCTGCCCAAGGGCATCGACCAGCGCTCGGCCTCACGCCATCCCGACTGGACCGGGCCGGACGATCTCGAGATCAAGATCCTCGAGCTGCGCGAGATCACCGACTGGGAAAAGCCGATCTACGTCAAGGTCGGAGGGGCGCGTCCGTACTATGACACCGCGCTCGCGGTGAAGGCCGGCGCCGATGTCGTGGTGGTCGACGGCATGCAGGGCGGCACGGCCGCGACCCAGGAAGTGTTCATCGAGAATGTCGGCCAGCCGACGCTTGCCTGTATCCGGCCGGCGGTGCAGGCATTGCAGGATCTCGGCATGCACCGCAAGGTGCAGTTGATCGTCTCGGGCGGCATCCGCAATGGCGCCGATGTCGCCAAGGCACTGGCGCTCGGCGTCGACGCGGTCTCCATCGGCACGGCGGCGCTCGTCGCGCTCGGCGACAACGATCCCCGCTGGGAGGCGGAGTACAACGAGCTCGGCACCACGGCCGGCGCCTATGATGACTGGCATGAAGGCCGCGACCCTGCCGGCATCACCACGCAGGACCCGGAACTGATGAAGCGGGTCGATCCCGTGGCTGCTGGACGGCGGCTGGCCAACTATCTGAAGGTGATGACGCTCGAGGCGCAGACGATCGCACGCGCCTGCGGCAAGAACAGCCTGCACAATCTCGAACCCGAGGATCTCGTCGCCCTGACGATCGAAGCCGCCGCCATGGCGGGCGTGCCGCTCGCCGGCACCAACTGGATACCGGGGAAAAACGGCTTCTAGGACAGCATTCAAAATACCATAAGCGAGGAACTATAATGGGGAACGATCTCGCCGCTTTCGCCAAAAAGAACGGCGTCAAGTATTTCATGATTTCCTACACCGACCTGTTCGGTGGCCAGCGCGCCAAGCTGGTGCCGGCGCAGGCGATATCAGACATGCAGAAGGATGGCGCCGGCTTTGCCGGATTCGCCACCTGGCTGGACCTGACGCCGGCGCATCCCGACATGCTGGCGGTCCCGGATCCAGACTCGGTTATCCAGCTACCATGGAAAAAGGAGGTGGCCTGGGTCGCCGCCAACTGCATCATGGACGACAAGGAGGTCGACCAGACGCCGCGCAACACGTTGAGGCGGCTGATCGCAGAAGCCGCAAGCGACGGCATGCATGTCAAGACCGGCGTCGAGGCCGAGTTCTTCCTGATCTCGCCGGACGGCGGCGTCATCTCTGACCAATACGACACGGCCTCGAAGCCTTGCTACGACCAGCAGGCGGTGATGCGCCGATACGACGTCATCGCCGAGATCTGCGACCACATGCTGGCGCTCGGCTGGGGGCCCTACCAGAACGATCATGAAGACGCCAACGGCCAGTTCGAGATGAACTGGGCCTTTGACGACGTGCTCGCCACCGCCGACAAGCACTCCTTCTTCAAGTTCATGGTCAAGTCGGTGGCCGAGAAGCACGGCCTGCGGGCCACCTTCATGCCAAAACCCTTCCAGGGCCTGACCGGCAATGGCTGCCATGCCCACATCTCGGTTTGGGACAAGGCGGGCAAGACCAATGTCTTCGCCGACAATTCGATGGAGCTTGGCCTGTCGGCCAAGGGCAAGAACTTCCTCGGCGGCATCATGAAGCATGCCTCCGCGCTTGCCGCGATCACCAACCCGACGGTCAATTCCTACAAGCGCATCAACGCTCCGCGCACGATTTCGGGCGCGACCTGGGCGCCGAACACGGTGACCTGGACCGGCAACAACCGCACCCACATGGTGCGCGTGCCCGGCCCCGGCCGCTTCGAACTGCGCCTGCCCGACGGCGCTGCGAACCCCTATCTCTTGCAGGCTGTGATCATTGCCGCCGGCCTCGACGGCATCCGCTCGAAGGCCGATCCCGGCAAGCGCTACGACATCGACATGTACCAGCACGGCCACACGGTGAAGGGCGCTCCGAAACTTCCGCTGAACCTGCTCGACGCACTGCGCGAGTTCGACAAGGACAAATCACTCAAGGCGGCGCTGGGTGAGGAATTCTCGTCGGCATACCTAAAGCTGAAGCACCAGGAATGGAATTCCTATGCTTCGCACTTCACGCAATGGGAGCGCGACCACACGCTGGACATATAACCGTCCTGCGGGTGCGAGCGGCCTCGGAATGAACTGATGAAATACTCGATCTTCTCGCTCGCCCGTGCCGCCTTGTCCAGCCACAAGAACTGGCAGCGCACCTGGCGCGACGCCACGCCGAAGGATCGCTACGACGTGGTGATCATCGGCGGTGGTGGCCATGGCCTGGCCACCGCCTGGTTCCTCGCCAGCGAATACGGCATCAAGAACGTCGCCGTGCTGGAAAAAGGCTGGATCGGCTCCGGCAATGCCGGCCGCAACACCACCATCATCCGCTCCAATTACGGCCTGCCCGGCAATACCGGCTTCTACGAATTGTCGATGAAGCTATGGGAGCGGATGGAGCAGGATCTCAACTACAATGCGATGGTCAGCCAGCGCGGCGTCATTAACCTCTACCATTCCGACGCGCAGCGCGACGCCTATGCTCGGCGCGGCAACACCATGCGCATCAACGGCATCGATGCCGAACTGCTCGACCTCGCGGCCGTCAAGAAGATGATGCCGTTCCTGAATTACGACAATGCGCGCTTTCCGGTGCAAGGCGGGCTCTTGCAACGGCGCGGCGGCACGGCTCGGCACGATGCCGTGGTCTGGGGCTATGCCCATGCGGCGAGCGGGCTCGGCGTCGACATCATCCAGAATTGCGAGGTGACCGGCTTTGTCAGGGACGCCAACGGCAAGGTGAGCGGTGTCGAGACCTCGCGCGGCAGGATCGGCGCCGGCAAGGTCGGCATGGCGGTCGCCGGCTCCTCGTCACGCGTCGCTAATATGGCGGGCCTGCGCCTGCCGATCGAAAGTCACGTGCTGCAGGCCTTCGTCTCCGAGGCGATCAAGCCATTGATCCCCAATGTCATGACCTTCGGCGCCGGCCACTTCTATGTCAGCCAGTCGGACAAGGGCGGCCTTGTCTTCGGCGGCGACATTGACGGCTACAATTCTTACGCCCAGCGCGGCAACCTGCCTGTTATGGAGGATGTCTGCGAGGGCGGCATGGCGCTGATGCCGATGATCGGCCGCGTGCGGCTTTTGCGCCAGTGGGGCGGCATCATGGACATGTCGATGGACGGCTCGCCGATCATCGACAAGACGCCGGTGGAGGGCCTCTATCTCAACGCCGGCTGGTGCTATGGCGGCTTCAAGGCGACGCCCGGTTCAGGCTTCGTCTTCGCCCATCTGCTGGCCCGCGACACGCCGCATGAGGAGGCTGCACGGTTCCGCCTCGACCGCTTCCGGACCGGCGCCATGATAGATGAAAAGGGCCAGGGCGCCCAACCGAACCTGCACTGAGGACGGCCGGAAAATCATGCGCATTGTCTGTCCCTTCTGTGGCGAACGCGAACTTGGCGAGTTCACCTATCTTGGCGACGCCAAGCCGGTGCGACCGACGGCGGATGCCGGTGAGGACGCCGTCCACGACTATGTTTATCTGCGCGACAATGTCGCCGGCGTGATGAGCGAGAACTGGTACCACGGCGGCGGTTGCCGGGCGTGGCTGAAGGTCACCCGCAACACGCTGACGCATGAGATCGCGGCGGTCGAACCGGCTGCCGGCGCCGGCGCGGCAAAGGTTGGCGCGTGATGGCCGGCGCGCAGACAAATCGGCTGGACAATGGCGGTCTGATCGATCGTACCGCGCCACTGAAATTCCGCTTCGACGGCAAGAGCCTTTCCGGCTTCCAGGGCGACACGCTGGCGTCGGCGCTGGTTGCCAATGGCGTCAAACTGGTCGGGCGCTCGTTCAAGTATCATCGCCCGCGCGGCATCCTGACCGCGGGCTCGGAAGAACCCAACGCCCTTGTCGAATTGCGCACCGGCGCCCGGCGCGAGCCGAACACCAAGGCAACGACGGCGGAGCTCTATGAAGGCCTCGAGGCCGCCAGCCAGAACCGTTGGCCATCGCTGAGCTTCGATGTGATGTCGGTGAACCAGTTGTTCGCGCCGATCTTCGTCGCCGGCTTCTACTACAAGACCTTCATGTGGCCGGCGAAGTTCTGGGAAGCCGTCTACGAGCCGGCGATCCGCCGCGCCGCCGGTCTTGGTCGTGCTGCCGGTGTTGCCGACCCGGACCACTACGACAAGGTCTGGGCGCATTGCGATGTGCTGATCGCCGGCTCCGGTCCGGCCGGTCTGGCGGCAGCATTGGCGGCCGGCCGCAGCGGCGCCCGCGTCATCCTGTGCGAAGAGGATTTTGCGTTCGGCGGCCGCCTGCTGTCGGATGGCGGCATGATCGATGGCCTGCCGGCCGCCGAATGGTTGTCGCGGACGCTGGCTGAGCTGGCGGCAATGCCCGATGTCCGCATCATGGCCCGCACGACGCTGTTCGGCGTCTATGACGGCGGGACCTATGGTGCGCTGGAGCGGGTCAATGATCACGTGCCCTCGCCGCCCGAGCATCAGGTGCGCCAACGGTTGTGGCGCATCGTGGCCAAGCGCTGTGTGGTCGCCGCCGGCGCCCTTGAGCGGCCGATCGTCTTTGCCGGCAACGACACGCCCGGCGTGATGATGGCTTCGGCGATGCGAACCTATGTCGGACGCTACGCTGCTCTTCCCGCGAAGCGCATCGCGCTGTTCACCAACAATGAGGATGGCTGGCGCACGGTCGAGACCGCGCTTGGCGCGGGACTGCAGATCGCGGCGGTGATCGACGCGCGGCCGGACATTTCGCCGTCACATCGATCGCTGGCCTCCCGGAATGGTTTCACGGTGCTGCACGGCTCCGTCAGCGGCGTCGACGGCGGCAAAGACGGTGTTCGGAAAATCGCGGTATCACTCACCGGCGGCGCGCGCGCCGAAGTCGAGGCCGACGGGCTCGCCGTTTCCGGCGGCTGGAACCCGGCTGTCGGGCTCACGTCCTATCATCGCGGCCGGCCGAAATGGCGCGACGACATAGCGGCGTTCGTACCTGACGGCGCGCCTCCCGGCATGGTCGCAGCCGGTGCGGCCAACGGCAACTTCGGACTTGGGGCCTGCCTGGCCCAAGGGTTTGCTGCCGGCGCGGCGGCGGCACATAATACAGGACACAACGGCAAGGCAGGCACCGCGCCTGTCGCCGACGACGAAACCTTTTCGCTGACGCCGCTCTGGCACGTCGCCGGCAAGGGCAAGGCCTTCGTCGACTACCAGCATGACGTCACTGCCTCCGACATCGAACTGGCGCAGCGCGAGGGTTTTGAATCGGTCGAGCATCTGAAGCGCTACACCACGCTCGGCATGGCGACCGACCAGGGCAAGACGTCCAATGTCGCCGGCCTGGCCATCATGGCTGCGGTGACCGGAAAATCCATCCCCGACACCGGCACGACGATCTACCGGCCTCCTTACGTGCCGGTCGCCATCGGCGCTTTTGCCGGCCATCATCGCGACGAGACATTCCATGCGACGCGGCTGACGCCGTCGCATCACTGGGCCGCCGAACAGGGTGCTGTCTTCGTCGACACCGGCCTATGGAAACGCGCGCAATGGTATCCGCGCGCTGGCGAGAAGGACTGGCTGCAATCGGTGACCCGCGAGGTCAAGGCCGTGCGAAGCGGGGTCGGCTTCTGCGATGTCTCGACGCTCGGCAAGATCGACGTGCACGGCCCTGATGCCGGCGCCTTCCTCGACCGCGTCTACATCAACACCTTCACCAACCTCGCTGTCGGCAAGGCGCGCTACGGGTTGATGCTGCGCGAGGATGGCATCGTCTATGATGACGGCACGACGTCGCGATTGGCCGAGGGCCACTATTTCCTGACCACCACCACCGCCAAGGCCGGTTTGGTGATGCAGCATCTCGAATTCTGCCGGCAGGTGCTGTTTCCAGACCTTGACGTGCAGCTGACCTCCGTCTCCGACCAGTGGGCGCAATTCTCGATCGCCGGCCCCAAGACCCGCGAGCTGCTGAAGGAGATCGTCGATCCGGCGGAGGACCTTTCCAATGAAGGCTTTCCCTTCATGGGCGCGCGGGAAGTCGCCTTGCGCGGCGGCATCAAGGCAAGGTTGTTCCGCATCTCCTTCTCCGGTGAGATGGCGTTCGAGATTTCGGTGCCGGCACGCTACGGCGAGGCGATGGCGCGCAATCTGATGCGGGCGGGCGAGCCGCTCGGCGTCACGCCTTACGGCACCGAGGCGCTCGGCGTGATGCGCATCGAAAAGGGCCACGTAGCCGGACCGGAACTGAACGGCACGACGACGGCGGCCGATCTTGGCCTCGGCAAGATGATGTCGACCAAGAAAGATTTCATCGGCCGCGTCATGGCCGGTCGGGAGGCGCTTGTCGCGCCGGACCGCCAGGTCGTCGTCGGCGTCAAGCCGACGGACAGAGCGCGCCGGCTGCGCTCGGGCGCGCACATCATCCCGAAGGGGCAGACGCCCGGGCCAGGCAACGACCAGGGCTATGTCACATCGGTCTGCTTCTCGCCGACATCAGACCAGTGGATCGGGCTGGCGCTTGTCGAGCGCGGGCGCGAGCGCATTGGCGAGATCGTCCATGCGCATGACCCGATACGCGGCGAGGACTATGAGGTCGAGCTCTGCAATCCCGTCTTCTATGATCCGGATGGAGGGCGCCAGCGTGGCTGAGTTTTCCTGGGACGTCCGCAGCCCCCTCGACCGCGCGCTCGCGGTGGGGAGGTATGGTGGGCATGGCGATGCCGGCGTGGCGCTGACCGAGATTCGCAATTTCGACCTCATCCAGGTGATGGCGCGGCGCGGCAAGGCGGCGGAGATGGCCAAGGCGGCGGAGGGCCGGTTCGGCGTTGCTGCTCCGGAAACGCCGAAGGTGGTGCAGACCGCGGATGCCACACTGATCTGGTCGGGACCGGATCAATTTCTTGTCCGGTCGAAGGGTGACAAGCACGGGATGGCGGCGCTCGCTCCCCTCCTTGCCGGATCGGCTTCACTGTCCGACCAATCGCATGCGCGGGTGCTGGTCAGCGTCTCCGGCGCCAAGGCGCGCACGATGTTGGCCAAACTGTCGTCGATCGATCTGCATCCCGGTGTCTTCGCTGTCGGTGCTGCGGCGGCCACGTCGATGGACCACACCAGTGTCACGCTGTGGCGCGGGAACGATCGTGCTGATGGGCAGGCGGTGTTCAACGTCCTGGTATTTGCGACGTTCGCGGAGAGCCTTTGGCACACTATGCAGGATTCGGCTGCTGAGTATGGCGTGGCTATCGGCCATTCCGAAGAATTCTAGCTCGCCAATTGTAGAACTCGGCACCGCCCCCTCATTGCCCTGCCGGGCATTTCTCCCCGTAACGGGGAGAGGACGGGGGTAGCCAGATGAGGGGAAGCGCCGACGTTCGGAAGATGAGGCTGAACAGCGAATTCCTACCCATGTTCACGTCCGGTCCGCCACCTTCGCCTTGCCAAACGCAACCGCGCTGCTATTCTTGCTGCTAAAATAATTTCACACACAGGCAAACTTGTTTCTCGAACCGCAAGGCTGAGATGAGCCAGTCTCCCTACCCTACGGTCACAGCCGGACCGCCGCGCCCGAGCGTCATCCTGAGGCCCGGCCAGATCGCCCTGCCGCCGGGCATGGAGCGCTACACGATCCAGGGCAATGGCGCAGTGCTGATCGAGGTCGAGGCCGGCGATATCATCACCGTGCGCAATGTCGAAGGCGGCCAGGCCTGCGAGTTGCTGGCCTGGGACAGCACCGGCGCCACCGACCCTGGCATCTTCGGCGAAAAATCCAATGGCAATGCCGCCGGCATCAAGGCGTTGCTCGCCGAGGGCGATGACAGTCTCGCTTCCCTGCGGCGTGGGCTGGCGCGTCGACAGGTGCAACTCGATCAGGCAAAGGCGCTGCGCGTGTTCGGCAGCACAACGCCCGCAGGGACCGAACAGGCTTTCACCGTCACGCGCGACGGCTCGATGATCATCGCCGCCCCCGGCGGGCCGATGCTGGTCGACGGCCATGATACGGCGACGCCGCTTACCGTCATCGTGCGCCGCGCCACGATCCGCCTGAAAACAAAGTCGCAGTTGGCCGATCCCCTCGCCGATCCTGTGCTCGACCTGCGCGTCCATTCGGCAACAGCGGAATCCTACTTCGTCAAGGCCGGGGACTATCTGCAGATCATCGATGTCGACGGTCGCCAATGCACCGACTTCCAGTGCTTTTCGGCGCGCAAGCTGGACAAGGGGCTCGACCATCCGCTCGACGTGACGACGACGCGCACGCTGATGGGGTCGAGCTATCCTATGCCTGGCCTGCATTCCAAATATTACGACCAGGACATGGAGCCGCTGGTCGAGGTGGTGCAGGACACGTGCGGCCGGCATGATGCCTTCGCGCTGGCTTGCGCGGCGAAATATTACGACGACATCGGCTATCCCGACCACACCAACTGCTCGGAGAATTTCAACGGCGCGCTCGCCGGCAAGGGCGTCAATCCGCGCGCCGGCTGGATGGCGATCAACTTCTTCTTCAACACCGCCATCGACGCGCATGGCGTGATGGTGTCCGACGAACCATGGTCGCGGCCGGGCGACTATGTGCTGCTCAGGGCGCTGACCGACATCGTCTGCGTCTCCTCCGCCTGCCCCGACGACACGACGCCCGCCAATGGCTGGAACCTGACCGACATCCATGTGCGGACCTATTCCGGTCGGCACAAATTCTCGCGAGCGATCGCCAGACGCATGACGCCCGATTCGGAACCGAAAATGACCCGCGAGACATCCTTTCATTCGAGCTTTGCCAAGCACACCCGCAATTTCTCGGAATACAGGGGCTACTGGCTGGCCAACTCCTTCGCCAAGGAAGGACCCATCACCGAGTACTGGGCATGCCGGCAGGACGCCGTGATCATGGACCTGTCGCCGCTCAGAAAATTCGAGGTCACCGGCCCGGATTCGGAAGCGCTGCTGCAATACACGCTGACCCGCGACGTGAAAAAACTCGGCGTCGGCCAGGTCGTCTACTCGGCCATGTGCTACGAGCATGGCGGCATGATCGACGACGGCACGCTGCTGCGACTCGGCAAGGATAATTTCCGCTGGATCGGCGGCGACGATCTGTCCGGCGAATGGCTGCGAGAGACCGCCAGGAAGCTTGGGCTCAACGTCCTGGTGCGCTCCTCCACGGACCAGATGCACAATGTCGCCGTACAGGGCCCAAAAAGCCGCGCTATCCTCAGGGAAGTGATCTGGACTTCGCCACTGCAGCCGTCGATCGATGAGCTCGAATGGTTCCGCTTCGCGGTCGCCCGCATCGGCGGCGGCAACGGCATTCCGGTCGTCGTCTCGCGCACCGGCTATACCGGCGAACTCGGCTATGAGATCTGGTGCCATCCGCGCGACGCCGAAAAAGTGTTCGACGCCATCTGGGAAGCCGGCCAGCCGCATGGGCTGAAGCCGATGGGACTGGAGGCGCTCGACATGGTGCGCATCGAGGCCGGGCTGATCTTCGCGGGTTACGAATTCTCCGACCAGACCGATCCGTTCGAGGCCGGTATCGGCTTCACCGTGCCGCTGAAAAGCAAGACCGACGACTTCATCGGCCGCGAGGCGCTGATCCGCCGCAAGGAGAACCCGCGGAACAAACTGGTCGGGCTCGACATCGACAGCAATGTCGCCGTCGGCCATGGCGACTGCGTCCATGTCGGCCGCGCCCAGATCGGCGTTGTCACCTCGGGCATGCGTTCGCCGGTGCTTGGCAAGAACATCGCGCTGGCAAGGCTCGACGTCACCCATGCGGCCATCGGCACGGAGGTCGAGATCGGCAAGCTCGACGGCTACGCCAAACGACTGCCGGGGCGTGTCGTCGCCTTCGCCCATTATGATCCGCAGAAGACCCGGCCGCGCTCCTGACTGCTGCCTTCCGAACAGGCAAAACCGCGCGTCAGCGGTGCCGCGAGACGTATTGCCGCCTGCGCGCGCAAGCGTGATGTGCACGGCGTCACAAAACGCTTGACGTGAAAGCGCGCCGGATCAATCTTCACTCCTAAGAAAAAAATACGACTGAGTGGAAACACCGGAGTCGTAAGGTCATGTGCCGGGAGCAAGCTTCGCAAAGCCGAGGCATCGCTGGCGGGGAACACGAGAAAAAGGGGAAGTCACTGACATGAGCACTATAAGCACGGCCCTCGAGCAGCCTGCCGAAAGCAAGCTGCTCAGGCATATCGACTGGCGCGGGGCCTTCTGGGTGGCGAGCGGGGTTCCGGCACTGGTCCTGTTTTCGATCGGCGGCATCGCCGGCACGACCGGGACGCTGGCCTTCCTGATCTGGACAGTGTCCATGATCATGGGCTTCCTGCAATCCTTCACCTATGCCGAGATCGCCGGCCTGTTCCCGAACAAGTCGGGCGGCGCCTCTATCTACGGCGCCACCGCCTGGCTGCGCTATTCCAAGTTCATCGCGCCGCTGTCGGTGTGGTGCAACTGGTTCGCCTGGTCGCCGGTGCTGTCGCTCGGCTGCTCGATCGCCGCCGCCTATATCCTCAACGCGCTGGCGCCGGTGCCGCTGTTCACCGAGACCTCGCCTGATGTCGTCGCGTATATAGCGGCGCATGCTGGAACGGCGCCCGCCGACGCCATCACCGCGGTGACTGCGGCCGCGACACCGGTGATCCGCAACTGGACACTTTACAGCCACACGCTGGGTCCGGTCTCCTTTACGCTCAACGCCACCTTCTTCATCGGCGCGGTGCTGATGCTGATCATCTTCTCGATCCAGCATCGCGGCATCCTCGGCACGGCCAATGTGCAGAAATATATCGGCCTGCTGGTCATCATCCCGATGCTGATCGTCGGCGTCGTGCCGATCTTCACCGGACAGATCAACTGGGCCAACTTCTCGCCGCTGGTACCGCTGGCGGCCGCCTATGCGCCGGACCCGGGCGCCTGGAACATCGCCGGCTGGACGCTGGTGCTCGGCGGCATGTTCATCGCCGCCTGGTCGACCTACGGCTTCGAAACCGCCGTCTGCTACACCTCCGAGTTCAAGAACCCGGGCACCGACACGTTCAAGGCCATCTTCTATTCCGGCCTGCTCTGCATGCTTCTGTTCATCCTGGTGCCCTTCACCTTCCAGGGTGTGCTTGGCTTGAACGGCATGCTGGCGACGCCGATCGTCGACGGCTCCGGCGTGGCGGATGCACTGGCCGGCATGGTCGGCGGCGGCAAGATCATCCACAGCCTCTTAGTGATGCTGATGATCCTGGCGCTGGTGCTGTGCATCATGACGGCGATGGCCGGCTCCTCGCGCACGCTCTACCAGGGTTCGGTCGACGGCTGGCTGCCGCGCTATCTCAGCCACGTCAACGAACATGGCGCGCCGACGCGGGCCATGTGGACCGACCTCTGCTTCAACCTGATCGTGCTGGCCATCGCCTCGGCCGACGCGACGAGCTTCTTCTTCATCCTCGCCGTGTCGAATTGCGGCTACATCATCTTCAACTTCCTCAACCTCAATGCCGGCTGGATCCATCGCATCGACAACGGCCATATCGCGCGGCCGTGGAAAGCGCCGACCTGGCTTCTCGGGATCGGGGCGATCTTCGCCTATGTCAACGCGATCTTCATGGGCGCCGGCGCCAAGGTATGGAACCCGATGGCGCTGTGGGCCGGGCTGATCACCGCGGCACTGATCATCCCGGTGTTCTGCTTCCGCCACTACATCCAGGACAAGGGCAAATTCCCCGACCACATGCTGGCCGATCTCGGCATGACGGGAGCTGACCTCGCGGTGAAGAAAGCGGGCATGCTGCCCTATCTGACGCTGATCGCCGGTGTGGCGGTGATGCTGATCGCCAACTGGATATTCGTCATCTGACAGGCCGACTCATGAAAGATCGGGCGCGCTTCGGCGCGCCCGATCCATTTTGACCACCGGCAGGGAGCCTCGCGTCAACCAGCCTTACGAACCGCCGCTTTCGCGTCTCCGAAGAACCGGTTGGGCGGCCGCTTTAGACCGAGATTCTCGCGCAGCGTCGATCCCTCATACTGCCGCCTGAAGATGCCGCGCCGCTGCAGCTCGGGCACCACCTTCTCGACGAAATCGTCGAGCCCGGCGGGCAGATAGGGAAACATGATGTTGAAGCCGTCCGATCCCTCGGCGTCCAACCATTCCTCCATTTCGTCGGCAATGGTTTGCGGCGTGCCGACGAAGGCAAGGCCGGAATAGCCGCCCAGCCGCTGGGCAAGCTGGCGCACCGTCAGGTTTTCGTTCCGGGCGAGCTCGATGACGCGCTCGCGGCTGCTCTTCGAGGCATTGGTCGCCGGTATCTCAGGCAGCGCGGCATCGGGGTCAAAGGCCGACGCATCATGTCCAAGAGCGATCGACAGCGAGGCGATGCCGCTTTCGTAATACACGAGGCTGTCGAGCTTCGCCCGCTTGGCCCGCGCCTCCTCGACGTTGTCGCCGACAATGACGAAGGCGCCAGGCAGGATCTTGATGTCGTCGCGGGAGCGGCCGAATTTCTGTGCCCTGCCCTTGACGTCGGCAAAGAAACGCTGCCCGGCGGCAAGATCCCCATGGGCGGCGAAAATCACCTCCGCCGTTTCGGCTGCCAGTTGTCGCCCGGCTTCCGAGGCGCCGGCCTGGACGATGACCGGCCAGCCCTGCACCGGCCGCGCAATGTTGAGCGGGCCGCGCACGGAGAGGTGCTCGCCCTTGTGGTCCAGCACATGCAATCTGGCGGGATCGAAATAGAGCCCGCTTTCGGCGTCGCGGATGAAGGCGTCGTCGGCAAAACTGTCCCACAGGCCGGTCACGACATCGTAGAATTCCCGCGCCCGGTGATAGCGCTCGTCATGCTCGACATGTTCGTCCAGCCCGAAATTGAGCGCGGCATCGGGGTTGGACGTGGTGACGATGTTCCAGCCGGCGCGTCCGCCGCTGATATGGTCGAGCGACGCAAAGCGCCGCGCAATATGATAGGGCGCGTCGTAGGTCGTCGACGCGGTGGCGACCAGCCCGATGTGATCGGTAACGGCGGCAAGCGCCGACAAGAGCGTGAACGGCTCGAACGAGGTCACCGTATGGCTGCGCCGCAGCGCCTCGATCGGCATGTTGAGCACGGCCAGATGGTCGGCCATGAAGAAGGCATCGAATTTCGCCGCCTCCAGCGTCTGGGCGAAGCGCTTCAGATGCGCGAAGTTGAAGTTGGCGTCCGGATAGGCGCCGGGAAAGCGCCAGGCTCCGGTGTGCAGGCTGACCGGGCGCATGAAGGCGCCAAGCCGCAATTGCCGTTTTTCAGTCATGGAAAGATACCCTGATGAGGACGAGCGTGGCCGATCCGGTGGCGCTCATCATGGAACCGCTTTGCGGCCCTGGGAAGGAATTCTGTTTTGCGAAATCGGCAGCGGGGAGCATTTCATTGGTGCGACGGACCAGCCGTCACACCGCATCGTCCGCCATAGGTGATGGCGGATGATGCGATGAAACGGCTTTATTCCGCGGCCAGGGCCAGTTGCGGCCGCTCGGTCGCCAGCTCTGGCTCGGGCGCCTGCTCGTTGTTCACCACCTTCTTCGGCTCGCGGCCGAAGAACAGGGCGTAACCGGCAGGCAGGACGAGAATGGTCAGCACGGTGGCCACCACGATGCCGCCCATCATGGCGTAAGCGAGCGGACCCCAGAACACGGCGCGCGAGATCGGGATAAGCGCCAGCACCGCCGTCATCGCCGTCAGCACGATCGGCCGGAAACGGCGCACGGCCGAGCCGATGATGGCCTCCGAACGTTCCATGCCTCTGGCGATGTCCTGGTCGATCTGGTCGACCAGGATGATCGAGTTGCGCATGATGATGCCGAGCAGCGCGATGACGCCGAGGATCGCGACGAAGCCGAACGGCGCGCCGCTGATGAGAAGTGCCGCGGCCGCCCCGATGATGCCGAGCGGGCCGGTCGCCAGCACCAGCATCGCCTTGCCGAAGTTCTGCAGCTGGATCATCAACAGCACGACGATGATGGCCAGCATGATCGGCGCCTTGGCGGCGATCGACGCCTGGCTTTCGGCCGAGTCCTCGGCACCGCCCTGGATCTCGATCTTGTACCCGGGCGCCAGGCCGTCGCGCAGGCCCTGCATGTCCTTGTACATCTTGGTGACGACGTCGTTGGACTGCACGCCATCGGGCAGCGTTGCCCGCACGCTGATGGTCGGCAGGCGGTCGCGGCGCCATTCGATGCCCTGCTCCAGCACCGGCACCACCTTGGCCACCTGCGACAACGGCACGAAACCGCCGAAATCGGTCGGGATGTAGACCGAGTCGACCGAGGACAGCAGGCTGCGGCTGGCATCCGGCTCGCGGGCAACGATGGAGACCGTCTCCTCGCCATCGCGGAAGTCGTCGAGCGGGGCACCGGCCATGGTCGCCTGCAGCATCTGGCGGATGCGCTGCGAGGTAACGCCGAGCGCCCGGGCGCGATCCTGGTCGATGACCAGCTTCATCGCCGGCACCGGCTCGAGCCAATCGTCATGCACGGCGCCCAGCAGCGGATCCTCGCGGAATTTCGCCTTCACCTGATCGGCGATGCGGCGCACCTCCTGGCGATCGGGACCCATGACGCGCATCTGCACCGGCCAGCCGGTCGGCGGTCCGAGGAACAGGCGATCGACCTTGGCACGGATCGAGGGGAAATCCTCGGCCAGAATCGTGCGCAGCTTGACGATCAGCCGCTCGCGCGCCGGTTCGTCATTGGCCATGACAAGCATCTGGGCGAAATTCGGGTTGCGCAGTTGCTGGTCGAGCGGCAGGAAGAAGCGTGGCGCGCCCTCGCCGATATAGGTGGCGATGAAGCGCTTGTCCTTGTCGTCCATCATCCTGGCTTCCAACGCCTTGGCCTGCGTCTCGACCTCCTTGATGCTGGTGCCTTCCGGCAGCCAGAGGTCGACCAGGATTTCCGGCCGAGACGATTGCGGGAAGAAGTTCTGCGGGATGAACTGGAACGCCCACAGGCTGGTCCCGAAAGTCACCAGCGTCATGACAAGCACGATGATGCGGTGGCGTACGGCCCAGCCGACGGTCGAGCGCAGCCGGCGGTAGAAGCGCGTGTCGAAGACATCGTGATGGCTGCCGGCATGCTTGCGCTGCTTGAGGATCATGTTGCCTAGCCACGGCGTGAAATAGACCGCGACGAACCAGGAGACGATCAGCGCGATGCCGACGACGTAAAACAGCGTGCGCACATACTCGCCGGCCGTGGAGGCGGCGAAACCGACCGGGATGAAGCCGGCGGTGGTGATGAGCGTGCCGGTCAGCATCGGGAAAGCGGTCGACGTATAAGCGAAGCTCGCGGCCTCGATCTTGACCAGCCCCTCCTCCAGCTTGCGCTCCATCATCTCGACGACGATCATGGCGTCGTCGACGAGCAGGCCTAGCGCGATGATCAGGGCGCCCAGCGAAATGCGCTGCAGGTCGATGCCGAGCTCGTACATGATGGCGAAGGTGGCGGCCAGAACCAGCGGGATGGCAATGGCGATGACCAGCCCTGAACGCCAGCCGATCGACAGGAACGAGACGACAAGCACGATCAACAGCGCCTCGCCGAGTGCATGCATGAATTCGGCCACAGCATCGGTGACGACGCCCGGCTGGTCGGAAATCTGGTCGACCGACACGCCATAAGGCAGCGCTTCTTCAAAGCGCTTGTAGGTCGCCTCGACGTCCTTGCCGACATCGGTGACCTTGAACCCCTTGGCCATGACGACGCCAAGCTGCACGCTGTCATGACCGTTGAAGCGGTATTTGCGCTGGAAGGGATCCTCGAGCCCGGAGGTCACGGTGGCGATGTCGCCGAGCCGGGTGACCTGGCCGCCGGCACGCAGCCGCAATTCCCTGATGTCGGCGGCCTTGGTGACGTCGCCTTCGACGGAGATGCGCACCGAATTGACGCCGGTGTCGACGGCACCGGCCGGATCGACATTATTCTGGCCCTTGATCGCGTTCTGCAGGTCGGTCAGCGTCAGGCCACGCTCGGCCAGCGCCTTGGACGAGACGTCGATATAGAGCTTTTCCGGCTGGTCGCCGATGATGACGGCCTTCTCGACGCCGGGGGTCGTCAACAGCATGTCGCGCGCCTGGATGGCGAACTTCTTCAGCTCTGGATAGGAGAAGCCGTCACCGCTGATCGAATGCAGGGTGATGAAGGTGTCGCCGAACTCGTCGTTGAAATAGGGACCGAGGAGGCCTTGCGGCAGGTCGCCCGAAATGTCGCCGACCTTCTTGCGCACCTGATAGAAGGCGTCCGCCACTTCGGCGGCGTTGGTGTCGCCCTTGATCTGCACGGTGATGATGGCGCTGCCGGCGCGTGTGAAGGAGCGCACGAAGTCGAGATGCGGTGTTTCCTGCAGCTTGCGCTCGATCTTGTTGACGACCTGGTCCTCCATCTCCTGGATAGAGGAGCCCGGCCAGATCGCCTGCACGACCATCACCCGGAAGGTGAAATCGGGGTCTTCCTTCTGGCCCATGCGCATCAGGCCGAGCGCTCCGGCGATGATGATGAGGCCAAACAGGAACCGCGCGATGGAAGGATGGCCGATGGCCCAGCGCGACAGGTTGAAGGGCCGCTTTTCTTCAGTGGAGGTCGTCATCGTTGCTGGTCCACTTTGCTTGTTGCCGGCGCCTGGCGCTTCGACGAAGCACGGCGCTCGAAACGAAATCATCTGCGTTCGATCTGGCTTCCGGGCGGCGAGGCTTTCCGAGCGGAGAGACACTCATCGCGGTGGGACGCTAGGTCGGTGCGGGGGTACATCGGCCGTGACGTCTCAACCTTCGGGCACACGCCGCCCGGAAACCTGCGGCCGCCGGAACGCGCGGCCGACTATTTGTCCTCAGCGCAGCCGGCTGGCGTCGTCGCCCTCGGCGGACGCGGATTGCTGCGCCACGCCGCCGGCGAGCTTGACCTTCAGATTCTCGGTCATGAACTGGGTGCCGGCGGCGACCACGACATCGCCGGGTTTCAATCCTTCGGCCACACGCACGCCATCGGCGGCGAACTTGGCAACTTTCACCGGACGGGCATGAACGGTGTCGGCGTCGCGATCGACGGTCCAGACGATCGACTGACTGTCTTTCTCTGCCAAGGCGCTCAAGGGGATCGAAACCAGCTGCTTTTCGTTGGCGGCCGAGGCCTCGATATTGGCGGTCATGCCAAGAAGCACACGTGGATCATCGGGCAGGCTGACACGGACGGCGAAGGTGCGCGACTGTGGATCGGCGCTGCCGGCAACCTCGCGGACCTTGCCGTCGAGCGCCAGCGCGCTGTCGGACCAGAACCCGGCCTTGACTAACTTGCCCGGCTTGAACTCGGCGATCTCCATTTCCGGCACCGCGATCAGCACTTCCTTTTCGCCGTCGACCGCGACAGTGACCACAGGCGTGCCCGAGCCGACCACCTGGCCGACATCGGCGTTGACAGCCGTGACGATGCCGTCCCTGTCGGCCTTGAGGTCGGTATAGCCGACCTGGTTCTTGGCCTGGTCAAGTGACGAACGGGCGGAGTCGCGGGTGGCGACCGCCTGGTCATGGGTCAGCGTCGCCTGTTCGAGCTGCGATTTCGGCGCGAAGTTTTTGGCGAAAAGCTGCTCGGCGCGCTTGCGCGCAAGTTCCGTCGTCTCGACCTGCCTTTCGGCGGCATCAAGCGCTGCCTGCGCGCTCTTGACCGAAAGGTCGTAGTCAGTGGGATCGATACGGGCGAGCACATCGCCCGGCGCCACGTGCTGGCCGATGTCGACCAGACGCTCGGTGATCTTTCCGTTGACGCGGAAAGCCAGGGCGCTTTCCGTGCGGGCCCGCACGGAACCCGAATAGGAGAGCATGCGGGTGTCATGCGCCTGGGCGATCTCGACGACCTTGACCGGACGGATGATTTCCTTGACCTCGGCCTTCTCCTGGCTGCAGCCGGCAAGCGCGAGCGCCGCGACAACCAGACCCGCGACCGGCAACCCGCGGATGATCGAATTGGACAAAGACATAGTAATACTCCCGACTGGAGACGGACTGCCGACACCGGCGACCGGCGGCTATTTCAAGGCTCTGATGGCGTAGTCGATAAGTTCGTCGGGCATTGCCCGGTTGGTCTTGGCAAGGCACTGCGCTACCATCTGCGGGTGGCAAAGAATGATAGTCGCTGCGCCAAAGCAGCGCGACGAGGTTTCGGGATCCTGGTCCCTGAACTCGCCGCTCTCGACGCCCTCGCGGATCACCTCCGCGAACAAGTCATGGATGCTGTTGACGTGCTTGTCGATGACGGCCCAGTCGCGCTCGAGCGCGACGATGACCATCTCATGGACCTTCTGCTCGTCCAGCATGGTCTCCAGCGTCATCTTGTACTGGGCGTGAATGTAGCGCCGCAGCCGCTCCTCCGCGCTGATCGGCAGGTGCATGATCTCGTAAGCCATCTTGTAGCTGGCACCGAGCATCCGGCCGCAGACGGCCTGATGGATTTCGACCTTGGAGGCAAAGAAACGGTAGATGTTGGCCGGCGACATGCCGAGCTCGCGGGCAATGTCGGCGACATTGGTCTTGCCGTAACCATAGTGCCGGAACAGGCGCTCGGCGCAGTCGAGAATGCGCGTCACATTCTCCTGTCTGGCGACATCGACCATGATGTTGAAGGCTTCGGACATAGCTCTTTCGTTTGATAAGTGACGAATTTTAATTTTCGTCAGTCGTAAATCGAAGAAGGCGGGATGTCAACGCGAAATCGACGTACGCGTACAAGATAGTGACAGATGGTGACATCCAACAGACGTCACCAAGCGGTCCAAGGATGCGGGCAACTCGAAATTTTTTTGACGAGGCCGTCGGCGCTTCAGGCGGGTCTGGCCATTTCCCGCAGGCGGAATTTCTGGATCTTGCCGGTCGAGGTCTTTGGAATCTCGGCGAAAATCACCGCTTTCGGCACTTTGAAGCGGGCAAGCAGCGCACGGCAGTGCTCGATGATCTCGGCCTCGCTCGCCGTCTTGCCGGGCTTAAGCTCGACATAGGCAACCGGCACCTCTCCCCATTTTTCGTCATGGCGCGCCACAACGCCGCAGGAGGCGACGGACGGATGCTTGTAGAGCGCATCCTCGACCTCGATCGAGGAAATGTTCTCGCCGCCCGAAATGATGATGTCCTTGGAACGGTCCTTGAGCTGGATGTAGCCATCGGGATGCATGACGCCGAGATCACCGGAATGGAACCAGCCGCCGGCGAAGGCTTCGTTGCTGGCCTTGCGGTTCTTGAGATAGCCCTTCATGACGATATTGCCGCGGAACATGACCTCGCCGATGGTTTCGCCGTCGGCCGGTGTCGCCTGCATCGTCTCAGGGTCCATGACGGTCAGGCCTTCGAGCGCGGCATAGCGCACGCCCTGCCTTGCCTTCTTGGCGCTGCGCTCGCCCTTTGCGAGATCGTCCCATTCGCCGTGCCATTCGTTGACCACGGCCGGGCCATAGGTCTCGGTCAGGCCATAGAGATGGGTGACGGCAAAGCCGGCATCGGCCATCCCCGACAGCACGGCTTCCGGCGGCGGCGCGGCCGCGGTGTTGAAGGTCACCGTCTGCGCGAACGTGCGCTTGTCCTCATCCCGGGCGTTGATCAGCACCGACATGACGATCGGCGCGCCGCAGAGATGGGTGACGCCGTGATCGGCGATGGCGTCGTAGATCGGCTTCGGCCGTACCCAGCGCAGGCAGACATGGGTGCCGGCCTGGACGGCCAGCGTCCACGGAAAGCACCAGCCATTGCAGTGGAACATCGGCAGCGTCCAGAGATAGACGGCGTGCTTGGCCATGCCTGCGTGGATGGTGTTGGTGTAGGCCATCAGGGCGGCACCGCGGTGGTGATAGACGACGCCCTTCGGATTGCCCGTCGTGCCCGAGGTGTAGTTGAGCGAGATGGCGTCCCATTCATCGTCGGGCATCGACCAGGCGAAATCCTCGTCGCCGCCGGCGACAAAATCCTCGTAGTCGAGCGCACCAATCCGCTCTCCCTTCGGATACGGGGCGTCGGCCGCGTAGTCGGGATCGTCATAGTCGATGACCAGCGGATTGACCTTGGCCAGATCGAGCGCCTGCCGGACGACGCCGGAGAATTCGCGGTCGACGATGAGCACCTTGGTCTCGGCATGGTCGAGCTGGAATGCGATGACCGCGGCGTCAAGGCGGGTGTTGAGCGAATGCAGCACCGCCTTGGTCATCGGCACACCGAAATGCGCCTCCAGCATCGGCGGCGTGTTGGACAGCATCACGGTGACCGTGTCGCCCTTGCCGATGCCGCGCTTTTGCAGTGCCGATGCGAGCTTCAGCGAGCGGCGCCAGAAGTCGCGGTAGCTGATGCGCTGGCTGCCGTGGATGATGGCGATGTGGTCGGGATAAGTCTTTGACGCGCGCTCCAGATAGGTGAGCGGCGTCAGTGGCTGATGGTTGGCCGCGTTCCTGTCGAGATCCTGTTCGTAAGGATTGCCCATCCCGTCCTCCCCAAAGTCCTTCGAGTTTTCTAACCCTAGGACTTCCGTCAGGCCATCCCCCTGAACGGCCAAAAATGCAATGCTGTCCGGGCTTCGTGGAACGACTGTCCCGGATATGTCTTGTCTAGAGGCGATCGCACTCGTGCATCCCAAGTTGACTTTTGTCGAGAGCCGTGACTAATGTCAGCCGAGGAGACGGCATGGCGATCCGACCGGCAGAACAACTCATTCACAAAGCCGCCTGGCTCTACTATGCGCATGGCCTGCGGCAGGACCAGGTTGCAAGCCAGCTTAACATTTCGCGTGCCTCGGTGGCCATGTATCTGCGCAAGGCGCGCGAGACCGGCATCGTCAACATCTCGACCTCGACGCAGCTGTTTACCGACGACGTGATGGCGCGCCGGCTCGAGGACGCCTTGAAGCTCGACGCGGTCTGGATCGCGCCGGAGAACGGCCATATACCCGACCCGTCGACCGATATCGCCGTGTTGGCGGCGAGCGTCTTTCTCGAACTGGTCAAGAAGGGCGACCGCATCGGCGTGGCCTGGGGCCGCACCGTCTATACGATCGCCGACATCATGTCCTATGCCGACCTGCAGGATGTCACGGTCGTGCAGCTCTGCGGCAATCTCGGCGCGCCTTACTCCTATCGGCCCGATCAGTGCACCATGGAAATTGCGCGCCGGCTCAACGCCAAGGGGCTTAATTTCTATGCGCCGCTGGTGCTGTCGACGGAAGATCTCGCGCGTGCATTGCGCGCCGAGCCCGTGATCCGCGAACAGCTGGCCGGCATCGCCGATTGCAATCTCGCGCTTTTCTCCGTCGGCACCGTCGATGCAGACAGCCATGTCGTCAAATGCGGCGCGCTGAACCCGGACGAAATGGCCGCGCTGCGCGGCATCGGCGCAGCCGGGGTGATTGCCGGACAGATCATCAACGCCAGGGGCGAGGCGCTCGATTGCAGCTACAACCGCCGGGTCATTTCGGCTGAACTCGGCTCGCTGCGTGCCATCGAAAAACGCTTGATGGTGGTGCAGGAGGACAGCAAGTTCGAGCCGTTGCTCGCGGCGCTCGCGGGCGGACTTTGCACGCATCTTGTGGTCGGCGCCAATATGGCGCAACGGCTGCTCGATCATGCCGGAGCGATGCCACAAAAAGCATCCTGATAAGCAACCCTTCGCCGGCGCATTGTCATCAAGGCGTCGCGGCATTCCTGTTTCACCACCAAAGACAGCAACTGGACGAAGCGAACATGAAGAATTTGTGGAACGACGACACGGCTGAGAAACTCGTCGCCGACTATGCGAAGAAAGGCGTCGGCCGCGACCTCGCGCTGCGCGTCTACACGACGCGGCTGCTGGGTGGCGTGCCACAGCTGGTCCTGCATGGCGGCGGCAACACGTCCTGCAAGATCAAGGCGACCGATCTCGTCGGCGATGAATGGGATGTGCTGTGCGTCAAGGGCAGCGGCTGGGACATGGCCGTCATCGAGCCGCAGGGACTGCCGGCGGTCAAGATGGGCGCCCTGCTCAAGGCGCGCGCGCTGGACACGCTCGCGGACGAGGACATGGTGGCGCTGCAGCGGGCAAACCTCATCGACCCGTCCTCCCCCAACCCCTCGGTCGAGACGCTGTTGCATGCCTTCCTGCCGCATAAATTCGTCGACCACACCCATTCGACCGCCATCCTGGCCATCGTCGACCAGGAAGACTCGAAGCCGCTGGTCAAGACGGTTTTCGGCAGCAAGATGGGTTACGTTCCCTACATCATGCCGGGCTTCGACCTCGCCAAGGCGGCGGCCGACGTCTTCGATGCCGACCCGACGGTCGAAGGACTGATCCTCGACAAGCACGGCATCTTCACCTTCGGCGACGATGCCAGGCAGGCCTATGACCGGATGATCCACTATGTGAACGTCGCCGAGGAGTACGTCGCCAGGAACGCCAAGCCGAAAGCGGCAAAGTCGGCGTTGCCGGCAAAGCTCGCGACGCCGGCGTCCATCGCGCCGATGCTGCGCGGCGCCGTTGCGGTGGCGCGCGGCGAAGGCCGCTTCGACCGCATGATCTCGGACTTCCGCACCTCCGAGGCGATCGTCGATTTCATCAATTCGGCCGCGATCGCCGACTATGCCGGACGCGGCGTGTCGACACCGGACCTGTCGATCCGCATCAAGACCGGCCCGATGGCGGTGCCGGCGCCCGACGCCGACAAGATTGGCGACTACAAGGCTGTCATCAAGAGCCATGTCGACGCTTTCGCCAAGGAGTACCGCGCCTATTTCGAGAGCAATGACGCACTCGACGACGTCAAGCGCACCATGCTCGACCCGATGCCGCGGCTGACGCTGGTGCCAGGGCTCGGCATGTTCGGCCACGGCCGCACGCTGAAAGATGCCAGGATCGCTTCCGATGTCGGCGAGATGTGGATCGAGGCGGTGCGCGGCGCCGAAGCCATTGGCCGTTTCCATCCGCTGTCCAAGGCCGATTTGTTCCCGCTCGAATACTGGTCGCTCGAGCAGGCCAAGCTTGCCTCGAACAAGCCGAAACCGCTGACCGGCCAGGTGGTGCTGATCACCGGCGGCGCCGGAGCGATCGGCGCTGCAACGGCAAAGCTGTTCGCCGACAATGGCGCTCATGCGGTCGTCGTCGATCTCGACGCCGAAAAGGCCGCCGATTCGGCCAAGAAGGCCGGCAACAATTCCATCGGCGTGGCCGCCGACATCACAGACCCAGCCCAGGTGCGGGCCGCTTTCGACAAAGCGGTCGCCGTCTTCGGCGGCGTCGACATCCTGGTCTCCAATGCGGGTGCGGCCTGGGAAGGCCGGATCGGCGAGTTGGATGATGCGCTGCTGCGCAAAAGCTTCGAGCTCAATTTCTTCGCCCATCAGTCGGTGGCGCAGAACGCCGTGCGCATCATGCTCGAACAGGGCACCGGCGGCGTGCTGTTGTTCAACACCTCCAAGCAGGCGGTCAATCCGGGTCCGAAATTCGGCGCCTATGGCGTGCCGAAGGCGGCGACTTTGTTCCTGTCCAGGCAATACGCACTCGACTACGGCGCCCATGGCATCCGCTCGAACGCCGTCAACGCCGACCGCATCCGTTCGGGCCTTTTGACCGACGCGATGATCGCCAGCCGATCGGGTGCGCGAGGCGTGTCCGAGAAGGAATACATGTCCGGCAACCTGCTCGGCCAGGAAGTGACGGCGCAGGATGTGGCGCAGGCGTTCCTGCATCACGCGCTGGCCGAACGGACGACGGCCGATGTGACGACGGTCGACGGCGGCAACATCGCGGCGGCGCTGCGGTAGGCTTTCCCGCATACATACAAAAAGGCGGCCCGCGGGCCGCCGTTTTTGTATGTGCTATGACGACACCTACTTCGCGTTCGGGTTCGGCATCCATGCCGGCATCGCGACATCTGCATGGGCGAACTGCGGCAGCTTGGCCGACAGGTCTTCCATGTTCTTGATGTCCTTGTCGATCAGCTCTTTCTGGGTGATCAACGTCGGCGGCACGATGACGTTGTGGCCAGGGTCTTCACCGGCGAGCAACTGCGACAGAAGATCAAACGTGGACCGGTCGCTTCGAAGTTTTTGCAACAGGTTGACGAATCGATGTTGGGCCGACATCTTTGTGTTCGCGTTGCCTGCGCACAACCTCCAACGACCTTCCCCAGCATGGTCTTAGCCGGAGGCAAAGGGACTTTCGTCTCGGGTTGCTGTCTTGGTCCAACCGTTTCGGGCGTGGTTGCTGGGGAACTTGCGTCCGAGACGTGAAAGGCCTGACAATGACGCAAAATGGAAATCTCAAACGCCGTGTGCGTGCTCGCGCAGCCAAAACGGGCGAGTCTTACACCGCAGCCCTCAGACATGTTCGCCCGACATTGCCGGATCGTTCTGAAGCCAAATCAGTGCGGTTGGCCGTAGCCCAGACTTCGCTTTTCAATGACCCTCGCGACGTTTCCGGACTGCGGGCCAGTGGAATGGAAATGCGTCGCTTGATGCGTGATGCCCATAAAGCCGGAGCGCGCCTTGTACATTTCCCGGAAGGAGCAACGTGCTCCCCTAACAAGCGCATCATGTCCGAAACCGCCCCTAAGGAAATCGGCGATGCTGACTGGACCCGTTTCGAATGGGTGGTTTTGCGAGAAGAATTGGAAGCAATCCGCGTAGTTGCGAGAGACCTTAGGCTGTGGACGGTATTCGGCTCAGTCCACCAACTCACCCCGCCGCACCGCCCGCATAACAGCCTGTATGTCATCTCCGATCTTGGAGAGCTCGTGACGCGCTATGATGAGCGCCTGCTATCGAACACAAAAATTTCATTCATGTACGCGCCGGGAAAAGGCCCGGCGACTTTTGAGATTGACGGCGCCCGCTTTGGATGCACGCTCGGTATGGAGGCGCACTATCCCGAAGTCTTTGCCGAGTACGAAAAGCTCGACGTTGATTGTGTCCTGTTCTCAACCACAGGTGAGACGCCTTCCGCAGCGCCGGCTTTCGCAGCAGAGGTGCTGGGACATGCCGCAAGCAATACATACTGGGTCAGCTATTCCGCTCACGCCGCCCAGAGCGCGACAACGCCTTCAGGAATAGCTGCACCCAATGGTCAATGGGCTGCGCGATGCCCGGCGAATGGAAACCCTGCTATATCAGTTGCGGACATCAGGACTGATCCCGAGAATCTTGCGCGACCCTGGAGACGAAAGGCTCGCTCTGATCTCTATGTGCCTCATCAGGTAGACAGCGATCCGAGGAGCGACGATCGCAACCTGTTCTGAGAAACACCCAACGGTGGTGGCGGTCCCCATGCCAGCAAAAAAGAGCGGCTCGCAAGCCGCTCTTTTCTTTGTGCGCCGACCCTTACTTCGCGTTCGGGTTCGGCATCCAGGTAGGCATGGCGACATCGGCATGGGCGAACTGGGGCAGCTTGGCCGACAGGTCTTCCATGTTCTTGATGTCCTTGTCGATCAGCTCTTTCTGGGTGATCAACGTCGGCGGCACGATGACGTTGTGGCCAGGGTCTTCACCGGCGAGCAGCTGCGCCAGAGCGCGCACCGAGACCTGGCCAACGACGGCGGGGTTGGTGGCGGCGGTCGCCGCCCAGGCGCTGTCGGGCTCGCGCATCGCTGATATGTCCGATGTCGAGATGTCGGCCGAATAGATTTTGATGCCCTTGTTCAGGCCGGCTTCGTCGACGGCGATCTTCACGCCCTTGGCGAATTCGTCATAGGGGGCGAACATCACCTTGATGTCGGGATGGGCCGACAGCACCGAACGCGCCTGGTTGGCGACCGAGTTGGCGATCGGGTTGTCGAGCGTGCCGAACATCGCGACTTCCTTGATGCCGGCATATTTCTTCTTGACGTCGACCCAGGTCTCGTTGCGGCGGTCGAGCGGCGCGATACCGGCGACGTAGACATAGCCGGCATTCCAGCTCTCACCATTGTCCTTCACCGCCTGCTCGAGCGCGAGGCGGGCAAGGTCTTTGTCCGACTGCTCGATCTGCGGGATCTTCGGGTTTTCGACATTGACGTCGAAGGCCACGACCTTGATGCCGGCGTCGACCGCGCGCTGCGCCGCATCCTTCATCGATTCCGTCAGGCCGTGCTGGATGATGATGCCCTGCACGCCGAGCGCGATGGCCTGGTCGACCATGTCGGACTGAAGGGCGGCATCCTGGCGGCTGTCGAGCACGCGCAGGTCGATGCCAAGCGCCTTGGCTTGCGCCTCGACGCCCGAGAGATAGGCCTGGAAGAAGTCACCGGTCGAGAGATAGCGCACCAGCGCGATCTTGACGCCGGGCTTGTCGAACGGGGCCGGCTTGTCCGCGGCAAAAGCCGGGAACTGCATCAGCATGGTTGCGCCGGCCAGCCCGAGCGCCACCTTCCCCAGAAGTCTTCTCGTGATGTTCACCTTGTTTTCCTCCACTCTTGTTGAACCCAAATCCTGTCCGGTCGAGGCTACCCCCTGCCCCTGCCCGAAAGGGCAAAGGTGAAGACAAGGGCGACGACCAGAACCACGCCCTTGACGAAATCCTGCGTGTAGTAAGGCGCGTTCATCATCGTCAGGCCTTGCAGCAAGATGCCGACGAACAGCGCACCGACAGCGGTACCGAAGGCGTTCGACTTGGCGGCACCGAGCACCGCGTAGCCGATCAGCGCCGCGGCCACCGCATCGAGCAGCAGATTATTACCCGAGGCGATGTCGCCGCGTCCAAGCCGGGCGGCAAGCAAAATGCCGCCGATCGAGGCAAAAACTCCTGAAATAACATAGGCCCAGATCTTGTATGCCTTGACAGGCGCACCGGCGAGTTCGGCGGCCCGCTCATTGGAGCCGACCGCATACATCATGCGGCCGAAGCGGGTGTATTCGAGGAAGAACCAGATCAGCACCGCCAGCACCAGCAGCACCACCACCGACACCGGAATGAGGTTCGGGATGAAGAAATCGAAACGGTGGCGGCCGAGCGCCAGGAAGGCGTCGCCGAACTTGCCATTGGCGACCGAACCGTCTGGCATGGTCATGCCCGTGGCGATCGAGCGGCCTTCGGTCGGGATGCGCTGCAGGCCGACCAGCAGGAACATCATGCCGAGCGTCGCCAACAGATCGGGCACGCGCATATAGACGATCAGCCAGCCATTGATCAGGCCGACAATGGCGCCGATGAGCAGGCAGACCACGACAGCGACGACGGCATTCTGCTCGAGCACCACCATCACATAGGCAGCCGCCATCATGGCCGATGTGGCGACCGAGCCGATCGACAGGTCGAAGCCGCCGACGACCAGCGTGGCGGTGACGCCGAGCGCCAGCACGCCGGTGATGGCGACCGACTGGAAGATGAAGACCGCACTTTGCGGCGAGACGAACCCGTCGGCGGCGATCGCGAAATAGGCGATCAGCCCGAACAAAAGGACAATGAAGCCGTAGCGGATGGCGTGGTCGCGCAGCGTCATTCAGCGCACCCACGCGACGCAGCTATTCTTATCCAACACGGACCCATAGTCTCTCCGTTCCAATTCTAGCCGCCGCCATGTTCAGGCGCTGCTGTGCAGCGGCCCGCCCGCGACCTCGGCCAGCAGGCGATCGAGATCCACTTCGGCGTTGCGGTGTTCGCCCACGATTGTGTGTTCCGACATCACCAGGATGCGGTCGGCCGTCTCCAGCGCCTCGTCGAGTTCGGTGACGAACAACAGCGTCGCGCGGCCATTGGCGCTTGCCCTCAGTTTGGCGGCGATGTCACGCCTGGCCGAGATATCGACACCCTGAAACGGCTCGTCGAGGATGAACAGCGCGGCATTCTGGGCCATCCAGCGGGCAACCATGACCTTCTGCTGATTGCCGCCGGACAATGCCGACATCTCGTCTTTCTCGGAGCGGCAGACGATGCTGAGTTCCTCGATCTGCCGACGCGCGGTGGCGCGTTCGAGACGGCGCTTGAGCACACCAAGGCTCGACATGCGCTTGAGGAACGGCAGGCTGACATT
Organism: Mesorhizobium intechi; assembly: GCF_002879535.1. GTDB lineage: Bacteria > Pseudomonadota > Alphaproteobacteria > Rhizobiales > Rhizobiaceae > Mesorhizobium > Mesorhizobium intechi. The sequence continues at coordinate 19,931 of NZ_PNOT02000006.1, read as the reverse complement.
GCGCTCGATGTTGAAGTCGCCGACGATGCCGCTGGTGGCGCGGTCCTTGGCGACGAGGAACACGCCGGCGGCGATAGCATCGCCGGCCGATCGCGGCGCATAGGGCTTGCCGTTCATCGTCATGGCGCCGGTCAGCGGCTTGCGCACGCCGAACAGCGTCTCGGCAAGCGCGGTCTTGCCGACGCCGACGAGGCCGGTGATGGCAACGACCTCGCCATCGCCAAGCGTCAGCGAAATCGGCCTGGCCCCGTGCCCGATGCGCAGGCCTTCGACCGTCAGGACCGGTCTGGCGGAACTCCTGGCAACGATCTGGTCGAGATGGATCTTGCGGCCGAGCATGGCATTGACCGCGCCTTCATAGTCGAGCGGCTTGGTGTCAAAGACGCCCGAAACAATACCGTCACGCATCGAGACGATGCGATCGGCAAGTCGCCTGATGTCGGACATGCGGTGCGAGATATAGAGGATGGCCACGCCTTGTTCGCGCAGCCTGTCGACCAGCGCGAACAGACGGTCGGCCTCGGCGCTGGAGAGCGAGGACGTCGGCTCGTCCAGGATCAGCACTTTCGGCTGATGTGCCAAGGCGCGCGCGATCGCCACCATCTGGCGATCGGCCAGCGAAAGGTCGTTGACGCGGGCCTTGAGATCGATGGCCAACCCCATGCGGTCGGCGACGGCCTTGGCCTCGCGGCGAACGCGGGCCGGATTGAACAGCGTCGGCACGCCCCTGCCGCTCAACCTGTCGAGTGTGAGGTTTGTGGCGACGTCGAGATCGGCGACCACGCCGTCATTGATGTTCTGGTGCACGGTGACAACGCCGGCGCGGATCGCCTCCGCCGGCGTGTTCGGCGCAAAATCCTGCTCCGCGAGGGTCATCGTGCCGCCGCCGCGCTCGTAGACGCCGCTTATGATCTTGACGAGGGTGGATTTGCCGGCGCCGTTGGCGCCCATCAGCACGGTGACTTCGCCGGAATGCAGCTCGATCGAGATGCCGCCAAGCACCTCGTTTCGGCCAAAGGATTTCCTCAGTCCCTCTACGCGGAACACGGCATTGCCGACCATGCGTTCCTCCCTGACCACGACGCTATGGGCAACATCGGCAATTGTCAACACGATTGACAATTGCCAGATCGCTTCCTAGCTTGGCCCCGCCGTCAAGGCTCCCTTATGATCGGAGCGCACAGGCGGGAGGGATACGAATGACCGGGAAATTGCCGTTCGAAGCACTGTCGGTGGAGACGCTTGCAAGGCGCCTCGGCACGAACGCGGCGCTGTGCGCCAAGATCGGCAGGGACACGACACAGTGGAAAGTTCGCGAGGTCGGCGACGGCAATCTCAACCTCGTCTTCATCGTGGAGGGCGCCGGTGGCGCGGCCGTGGTCAAGCAGGCCCTGCCCTATGTCCGCCTGGTCGGCGACAGCTGGCCGCTGCCGCTGAAACGTTCCTTCTTCGAGTATCACGCGCTGACAAGGCAAGAGGCGCGCGCGCCGGGCTCGGTGCCGGCGATCTATCATTTCGACGAAGGCCAGGCGCTGATCATCATGGAGTATCTGGCGCCGCCACACGTCATTCTCAGGCATGCCCTTATCGACGGACGCCAGCTTGCGAACATTGCCAGGGATATCGGCCTGTTCATGGCCCGCACGCTGTTTCGTGGCTCCGACCTGTCGATGGTGCCCAAGGATCGAAAGGCCGATCTGGCGCTGTTCGCCGACAATATCGAGCTCTGCGACATCACCGAGAACCTGGTGTTCTCCGATCCCTATTTCGACGCCAAGATGAACCGGCATACGCCGCAGCTCGACGGCGTTGTTGCCGAACTGCGCGCCGATCGCGACCTCAAGGTCGAGGCGCAGCGGCTGAAGCACATTTTCGCCGCCAATGCCGAGACATTGCTGCATGGCGATCTGCATTCCGGCTCGATCATGGTCACCGACCAGGAGACCCGAATGATCGACCCGGAGTTCGCCTTCTACGGCCCGATGGCCTTCGATGTCGGCATGCTGCTCGCCAATTTCTGGATGTCCTTCTTCTCGCAGCGCGGACATGAGGAGAAGGGCAAGCGCGATGCCATGCGCGCCTACCTGCTCGGGGTTACCGCAGAGACATGGGCGGTGTTCCGCGCCGAATTCTCGCATCTGTGGCGCACCGAGCGCACCGGCATGCTCTACCAGAAAAGTCTATTCGAGGATCAGGGCGACAGGCTGGGTGCCGAACAGGCGCTCGACCATGTGTTGCACCAGATCTGGACCGACCTGCTCGGCTTTGCCGGCATCGAGGTGCACAGGCGCATCCTCGGCCTCGCCCACAATGCCGATTTCGAGACCATTGCCGATGAAGAGCTTCGCGCCAGTTGTGAGGCAAGGGCGTTGAAGTTCGGCCGTCACATCGCCGTCAACCGGCGCCAGATACACAGCATCGACGAGGTCAACACGCTGGCCGCGCTGATCGAACAGGAGAGCAGCATTTGAACGTCGGCGACCGCCACTACCGCACTATCTGGCTGAGCAATGACGGGCGTTCGGTCGAGATCATCGACCAGCGCTGGCTGCCGCATGATTTCCGCATCGAAACGATCGGCACGGTTGCCGGAATTGCCACCGCCATCCGCGACATGTGGGTGCGCGGCGCGCCGCTGATCGGCGTCACCGCGGCCTACGGCGTCGCCATGCAGATGGCCGATGATCCGTCCGACGCAGCGCTCGACGCCGTGTGGGAGACGCTGCACGAGACGCGCCCGACGGCGATCAATCTGCGCTGGGCGCTGGACGAGATGCGGCGCTTCCTCAAGCCGCTGCCGACGGAACGACGCGCCGCGGCCGCCTATCGGCGCGCCGCCGAGATCGCCGACGAGGATGTCGGGCTGAACCGCGCCATTGGCGAGAACGGACTTGCGATCATCAAGGCGATCGGGGCACGCAAGCAGCTGGGCGAGACGGTCAATATCCTCACCCATTGCAATGCCGGCTGGCTGGCGACCGTCGACTACGGTACCGCCACCGCGCCGATCTATCTGGCAACCGAAGCCGGCATCCCTGTCCATGTCTATGTCGACGAAACGCGGCCGCGCAACCAGGGCGCCCAGCTCACCGCCTGGGAGATGGCCGGCCACGGCGTGCCGCACACGCTGATCGTCGACAATGCCGGCGGCCATCTGATGCAGCGCGGCGCGATCGACATGGTCATCGTCGGCACCGACCGGACCACCGCCGACGGCGATGTCTGCAACAAGATCGGCACCTATCTGAAGGCGCTCGCGGCCGCCGATAATGACGTGCCGTTCTATGTCGCGCTGCCCTCGCCGACAATCGACTGGACGGTGCACGACGGACTCGAGGAGATTCCGATCGAGCAGCGCTCGGCCGACGAGGTCTCGCTTGTCTGGGGCAAGACCGCCAGCGGCGAGATCGCCCAGGTGCGCATCTCGCCCGTAGCGACGCCGGCCGCAAATCCGGCCTTCGACGTGACCCCTGCGCGGCTGGTGACCGGGCTGATCACCGAACGCGGCGTCGCCAAGGCCTCGCGCGAGGGCCTGAAGGCAATGTTCCCCGAGCGGGCATAGCGCCCATGCCCGCTAGTACAACGGCTTGCTCATGTGCCCCGGCGTCGGCCACTGGTCGGTGATGCCGGGCTGCACCGGCCGCTCGAGATAGGTCGACAGCACCACATAGCTGCGCGTCGAGGTGACGCCTGGCGTTTCGTAGAGGCGAGCAAGCAGGCCTTCCAGCGCCCTCGTGTCTTCGGTGCGGACCTTCAGCAACATGCAGGTGTCGCCGGCGACGGTGTGGATCTCCTCGACCTCCGGATACTGCGAAACCGCCATCAGCTCAGGGGTCTTGCCCCAGCCCCTGGTGTCGATATGCACGAAGGCGAGCAGCGGCTTCTTCACCGCCTTGGGGTCGATGATCGCTGCCGTGCCGCGAATAGCGCCGCTGCGCCGAAGACGTTTGACCCGTTCATGCGCGGCTGGCGGCGAAAGCCCGACCCGCTCGCCAAGTTCGGCGTAGCTGACCGTGGCATCGTCGACGAGAACGCCTAATATTTTTCGGTCAATTGCATCGACGGCGCGAGATGCTGGCGTGTTCCGCAGAATGCCATCTGTTTCTTCATCCATGTCGACAATCCTGATTGCCACGGAATTCAATTCGGCCATTATGGTGATATGTCGAACAGCAATCAAGCCACCGCCCTGCCAGCCGATGCCAGGCCGCCGATCCCGGCCCTCGCCTATCTGTTGACCGGCTGCATCGCCGTGATCGGCTCGAATTCGCTGGTCCTGGGGCCCATAGCCCCGGCCGTGGCATCGTCCTTCTCAAGGAGCGTCCCGACCGTCATGGTCGCGGCGGCCGCTTTTGGCCTCGGGACCTCGGCGAGCGCCCTGTTCCTGGCCCGTTATATAGACCGGCTCGGCGCTCGCCGGATGCTGCAAGCGGCATTGCTGTTGCTGGCCATAGCTCTCGTCGCGAGCGCGGCCGCACCGACACTGATCATGCTGATCGCAGCCCAGCTCGTCGCCGGTATAGCCGCCGGCGTCGCCATGCCGGCGATCTATGCGAGCTCGGCGGCGATCGCGCCGCCCGGCCGCGAAAGCGGAACCATCGGCGTCGTGCTGACCGGATGGACGCTCAGCATGGTGGCCGGCGTTTCGCTCTCGGCCGTGCTCGCCGACCTCGTGCATTGGCGCGCCGTCTTCGCCGCCGTCGCGGTGCTGGCAATGCTGGCGCTGGCCAGCCTCACCATGACGTCGCTGAGCGACATCAGGAAGAACGGCCCGGCGCCGACACCGCTGGCGGCGCTCGGCATTCCCGGCATTGTGCCGCTTCTCGTCGCCTGCGCGGCCTTCATGACCGCCTTCTACGGTGTCTACGGCTATCTCGGCGACCACCTGCACAGCGGACTGGGCAAGCCGGTGAGCGCCAATGGCTGGGCCGCGCTCGCCTACGGCATCGGTTTCGGCACGGCGGCCTTCCTCGACGGCGTGATCGATCGCCTGGGAGCCCGCCGCGTCATGCCGTTCGCCTATCTTCTTGTCGCCGCCGTCTATGTCGCCATTGCCGCGACGAGCAACAGTTTCGGCCTGACGCTCGCCATGGTAGCTATCTGGGGGCTTGCCAATCATTTCGGATTGAATGTCCTGGTGATGCGCCTGTCGGCGCTCGATCCCTCACGGCGCGGCACGATCATGGGCCTTAACAGCGCGGTGACCTATCTCGCGGTCTTTATCGGCACCACCGGCTTCGGGCCGATCTATTCGAGCTTCGGCTTTGCCGTCTGCGCGATCGTTGCGGCGTTGCTGATGCTGGTTGCCGCAGCGGCGGCGGCGTGGCGCACGCGATAGAGCGGCTCGCTCACGCAAATTGTTCCAGTTGACAGAACGTAACTAGCCACTGGTCGTCGCGCGATTGACATCAGCGCTCCCGTCCCTCCATACAAGGCCGTTAATGTTCTCAGGGCGGGGTGAAAGTCCCCACCGGCGGTAAGAGTTTCGACTCAAGCCCGCGAGCGCTTTCCAAGACAATTGGAAAGGTCAGCAGATCCGGTGTGATTCCGGAGCCGACGGTTACAGTCCGGATGAAAGAGAACGAAACGGAAAACGGACCGCTCCGGCGGGCCGGATTGCGTATCGTGCGTCCTGATTCTGGTTCGAAACGGAAGGATGGACCCATGAATCAGCATTCCCACAAAGACTATGAAACTGTTCGCATCGCCGTCATCCGCGCGCGCTGGCATGCGGATATCGTCGATCAGTGCGTCAACGCCTTCGTGGCGGAACTGGCCGACGTCGGACGCGACCGCTTCGCTGTCGATGTCTTCGATGTACCCGGCGCCTACGAAATCCCGCTACACGCCAAGACCTTGGTTGAGACCGGCCGCTATGGCGCGATCCTCGGCACGGCTTTCGTCGTCAATGGCGGCATCTACAGGCATGAGTTCGTCGCCAGCGCCGTCATCGACGGCATGATGAACGTGCAGCTGTCGACCGGTATTCCGGTGCTTTCGGCGGTGCTGACGCCGCACAACTATCACGACAGCGCCGAGCACCACCGCTTCTTCTTCGAGCACTTCAGCGTCAAGGGCAAGGAAGCGGCCAAGGCCTGCGTGGAAATTCTCGCCGCGCGGGAAAAGATCGCGGCATGAAATCTTCCCGGCCGGGTGGAAATCGCGGTAACACCCGGTAGTATTTGCGAAAATACGGAGTTTGGGAGGATGCCGGTGCAGACCAAGAAGATCATCAATGACGGCAACCGCGCCGTCGACGAAATGCTCGAAGGGATCCTCGCCGCGCATCCTCGCCACCTCAGGAGCGCGGACGGCAGCCCGCGCTCGATCATCGCCCGCGACGGGCCACGGCCCGGCAAGGTCGGGCTGGTGATCGGTGGCGGTTCAGGCCATGAGCCGACCTTTCTCGGCTTTGTCGGCAAGGGACTGGCGGATGCGGCGGCCATCGGCAACGTCTTTGCCTCGCCGCCCCCCGATCCGATCCTCGAATGCGCCAAGGCGGTCAGCTGCGGCGCCGGTGTCTTGTTCATGTATGGCAACTACGCCGGCGACGTGATGAATTTCGACATGGCGGCCGAGATGGCTGCGATGGACGACATCGAGGTGCGCACGGTGCTGACCACCGACGACGTCGCGTCGGCGCCGCGCGACCAGCGGCAGAAGCGGCGTGGCGTCGCCGGCAATTTCTTCATCTTCAAGGCGGCCGGTGCGGCCTGCGATCGGATGCTCTCCCTGGACGCGGTGGAGCGCATCGCCCGGAAGGCCAACGACCACACCTTCACCATGGGCGTGGCGCTGTCGCCTTGCTCGCTGCCGCAGACAAGGCGACCGAATTTCGAGATCGGCGCGGACGAAATGGAGATCGGCATGGGCATCCATGGCGAACCTGGCATCGCCCGCGGCAAGCTCGGGACCGCCGACGCGATCACCGACGAGATGCTGGACAAGATTTTCGCCGAGATGGCGCCGAAGCGTGGCGACAAGGTTGCGGTGCTGGTCAACTCGCTCGGCTCGACGCCGCTGATGGAGCTCTACATCATGAACCGGCGGGTCAAGCAGCGGCTCGACGAGATCGGCGTTTTCATCCACGCAAGCTGGGTCGGCAATTACTGCACGTCACTGGAAATGGCCGGTGCCTCGGTGACGCTTTTTCATCTCGACGAGGAATTGCAGACCATGCTCGACCATCCCTGCGACTGCGCCATGTTCCGTGCCGGCTGACGAAAGAGCGTTCCCGTGACCATCAACACCGCCGACCTGAAAAGAATGTTCGATACGATCGCGGTGGCGATCGAGGCCGACAAGAACCGGCTCTGCCAGCTCGACGGCGTCATTGGCGACGCCGACCACGGCATTGCCATGGCGCTCGGCTTCAATGCCGTGCGCGATGCGCTGGCCTCGCTGGACCTTGCGGCGACCGAGCCGACGGCGTTGCTCAACACGGCGGCGAAATCGTTCCTCAACGCCGTCGGCGCGTCCTCAGGCCCGCTCTATGCGACGGCCTTCATGCGCGGCGGCGCCGCCGTCAAGGGCAAGGCGACGCTGGCGGACGCGGACTTCACCGCCCTGTTCCAGGCCATGTCACAAGGCATCAAGGATCGCGGCAAGGCCGAACCGGGCGAGAAGACGATGGTCGATGCCTGGCAACCGGCGGCCGAAGCGGCCGCCGCGGCCAGTGTAGCCAGCAAGACCTTGGCTCAGTGTCTCGAGGCGGCCCATGCCGCCGCCGAGCGTGGGGCGGAAGCGACCAGGGACATGATCGCCGCCAAGGGCCGCTCCTCGCGGCTCGGCGAGCGATCGCTCGGGCATGTTGACCCGGGCGCGGCATCGGCCGTCACCGTGATCGGCGCGATACGCAAGAGCCTGAGCTAGCGTTTCGCCGCCGCGTCGAGCCTGTTGATCGCCTGGACGTTGCCGGCCGAAGGCCCTTGTTCGTCGAACTCGGAGGCAAGCCATGTGTCGACGATCGCCTTGGCCAGTTCGGGGCCGATGACGCGGGCGCCCATGGTGATGATCTGCGCGTTGTTGGATTTCGCCGCGCGCTCGGCCGAATAGGTGTCGTGGGTGAGCGCGGCGCGGATGCCCGGCACCTTGTTGGCCGAGATCGAGACGCCGATGCCGGTGCCGCAGAACAGGATACCGCGATCGTTCTCGCCGTCGATGATGGTCTGGGCGAGTTTTTGCGACAGGTCGGCATAGTAGCCGGCCTGGCTGAGATCGCTGACCGTCAGGCCGGATTTGGTGGCAAGGTGTGCAGCGATGACGTCGAGCAGCGGTTTGCCGGCGCTGTCGGCTCCAATGGCTATTTTCATGTTTTTCCCTTTTCAGTCGGATGGTTTCAGGTCGCCGCCGAGGCGCGACGGAGAATGTCGATGTAGCCGTCCGCATGCCAGGCGGAGCGGCCGATGAAGAGGCCGTCTATATTGGGCCGGCCAACAAGCTCGGCGGCATTGCCGGGATTGACGCTGCCGCCATAAAGCACCGGCGGCACCGACGGCAGCAGGGCGCCGGCCACTGTCTTGATCAAGGCCTGCTGCTTGTCGGCATAGTCGGCGCTGGCCGGAATGCCCCTGTCGCCGATCGCCCAGACCGGCTCGTAGGCGAAGAGGATTTTCGCGCCCTTCGCCTCGCCTTCAAGGAATTGCAGCGCGCCCTCGACCTGAGCGCTCAGCACGGCATGGGCCTGCCCGCTTTCGCGCTCGACCAGCGTCTCGCCGACACAGATCAGTGGAATCAGCCCGTGCGTCACGGCGGCCGCCGTTTTCAGGCCAACGGTGCGATCGGTCTCGCCAAAATGCTCGCGCCGTTCGCTATGGCCGAGTTCGACCAGATCGAGCCCGCAATCCCTCAGCATCAGCGGCGAGATCTCGCCGGTCCAGGCGCCGGCGTCGGCCCAATGCATATTCTGGGCACCGACCTTGATGTGTGTCGACGACAGCGCCTGTTTCACCTCGCGCACCGCCGTGAAGGGCGGTATGACGAAGGGCTGGATGCGGTCATCGAAACGGGGGATGAAGCCGGCCAGGCGCTCCGCGAAATCCAGTGCCTCGGCGAGCGTTTTGTTCATCTTCCAGCTTGTACCGACCCAGTAGACCACGCGTACTGCTCCTTAACTTTGCTGATCACGATCCGCCGATTTTCGGGCTCATGATCCCTTTTCGATCACCATCAGCGAAACGCCGGCGGCATCCAGCACCGCGCGTACGCCCGGCTCAGGCGCGCGGCCGGTTAACACCGCGTCGAATGCGCTGAGATCAGTCAGGAAATGCAACGCCGTGCGGCCGAACTTGCCGTGATCGACCAGCAGATATTTGTGGGTCGCCGCCACCATCATCAGCCGCTTGGCCTGCACCACCTCCTGATCTTGGTGGAAGGCCGAAGCCCCATGGATGGCCGAAGACGACAGGAAAGCGACGTCGGCGCGCAGCGACTTGAGCGAAGCCTCGGCCAGCAGGCCGAAGAAGCCGTGGAACTTCTTGCTGTACTGGCCGCCGAGCGCGATCAGGTTGATCCCCCCGGCGCCGGCCAGTTCCTGGATGACGGCCAGATTGTTGGAGATCACCGTCAGCGGCCGCAGATCGGCAAGATGGCGCGCTATGCCGCCCGCCGTCGAGCCGTCATCGATGATCACCGTCTGGCCAGGTTCGATCATGGCCACGGCGGCCGCGGCAAGACGCTGCTTTTCCTCGGTCGCCTGCTTCTGCCGGTAGCGGAAATCGCTTTCGAACAGGCTGCTCGGCTGGATCGAGGCGCCGCCGCGCACCTTGCGCAGGAAACCGCTTTCCTCGAGCTCGTCGAGGTCGCGATGCACGGTCATCTTCGAGACGCCGAAGCGCAAGGCGAGATCGTCGACGCCGGCCTGACCGGCGTCCATCAGAAACTCCATGATGCCTTGCCGCCGGATGTCGCTCTTCATCACCGCTGACCGAAAACGCCGAAGCGTGGCTCTTTGATGGAGCCGAAGATATAACAGCTATCGTCGCAAAAGTATCAAACAATTTGTGATAATGGGATAATTTACTGGGATATTCCTCTTGCCCCGATCGCGTCGCTGTAACAAGAATTGCTGGCGGGACGGCCGGTGACGGTTGCGGTGGCGGGGAAATCCGGCCAGAAGCATCGTGGGCTGGACGATGCGCGGACAGTCCGCAACCACCAGGTTTGAAACCAGATACGGGAGACTATTCGTTGGCTCGCATCACACTGAGACAATTGCTCGATCACGCAGCCGAATACGGCTATGGCGTGCCGGCCTTCAACATGAACAACATGGAACAGGGCCTCGCTATCATGGAGGCGGCGGAAGAGACCAAATCGCCTGTCATCCTGCAGGCAAGCCGCGGGGCGCGTGCCTATGCCAATGACGTGGTGTTGGCCAAGCTGATCGACGCGCTGGTCGAGATCCATCCCGACATCCCGGTCTGCATGCATCTCGACCACGGCAACAACGAAGCCACCTGCGTCACCGCGATCCAGTACGGCTTCACCTCGGTGATGATGGACGGTTCGCTCAAGGAAGACGGCAAGTCGCCGGCCGACTACGCCTATAATTCCGGCATCACCAAGCGCGTCGTCGACATGGCGCATTGGGGCGGCGTGTCGGTCGAAGGCGAGATCGGCGTGCTGGGATCGCTGGAGAGCGGTGGCGGCGAGCAGGAAGACGGCCACGGCGTCGAAGGCGCGATCAGCCACGACCAATTGCTCACCGATCCGGTGCAGGCCGAACAATTCGTGCGCGACACCCATGTCGATGCGCTGGCGGTGGCGATGGGCACCAGCCACGGCGCCTACAAATTCTCGCGCAAGCCGGACGGCGCGGTGCTGGCGATGAACGTCATCGAGGAGATCCATCGCCGGCTGCCGAACATGCATCTGGTCATGCACGGTTCGTCCTCGGTGCCGGAGGACCTGCAGGAGATCATCAACAAATATGGCGGCCAGATGAAGCCAACCTGGGGCGTGCCGGTGGAGGAGATCCAGCGCGGCATCAAGCATGGCGTGCGCAAGATCAACATCGACACCGACAACCGCATGGCGCTGACCGGCGCGATCCGCAAGGTACTGACCGAAAACCCGAGCGAGTTCGATCCGCGCAAATATCTGACGCCGGCAATGGCCGCGATGCGCAAGCTCTGCAAGGAGCGCTTCGAGCAGTTCGGCACCGCCGGCAACGCACCGAAGATCAAGCCGCTGCCGGTCTCGGAAATGGCCAAGCGCTATAAATCGGGCAGCCTCGATCCGAAATTCGGCTGAGTTCCGGTCCATTTGATTTGCTGAATTCAACGGGCAGGAGCCGCCGCATCGGCCCCTGCCCGTCTTCTAGCCGGCCTTCGGCAGAAGATCGGACCTGCCTGTCTCGATGAACGGCGCCCAGTAGTCGACGGATTCGCGGATCATGGCGACCACCTGATGGTCGACCGGCTCGCGCTCGCGGAACGATAGTTCGAGGCAGATCTCGTTGTCGGTGCCGCCGCCGCGTCGCACCGTCTGCAGCAGTTTTTCAGGCGTGATGCGGCCGTCCCTGTTGTAGGCTGATGTGAACGGCCAATGGCCGCCCTTGTTCATCGACGACTGCTTGATGTGGATGATCGGCGATTTCCTGGGAAAGGCTTCGGCCCAGGCGTACGGATCGATGTCAGCCGGATTGCTTGAGGTGACGTCGCCATGGTCGATGTCGACCATCATCTCCAGCGGAATGGCGAGGCCGGCGGCGTCGATCGTGCGCTGCAGCATCCGGCAATTCTCGATGGTGTGGCCGAACTCGCGGCCAACCGACATCGGTTCCCAGAACAGATAGGTCAGGCCGGCCGCCCTCGCATGCTCGGCGACCTCGCGCCAGCAATCCAGCGCGATGTCGAACAACCGGGCGCGGCGCTCGGGGTCGTCAAAGTCGCGATGGGTGAAGATGGCAAACTGCGTGCCCATGCCACCAGCCCCAAGCTCGGCCGAGATGTCGGCGAAGGTCTTGAACCAGTCTACATAGTAGCGGCGCACATCGGCGTCGGGGTGACCGAAATGGTTCAGCCTGCCGTAAGGCCCGGTCATGCCGGACGTAACACGCACGCCGGTGCGGCCGAGCGCGTCGCGAAACAGGCGGACGAATTTGACGATCGTCGCCGCCGGCCAGCCGGGATTGACGAACTCATGCGTGAGCTGCACGTCCCTTATGCCGATGTCATATGCGATGGTGTCGATCAGATCGTCCGGATCGGCGAAGCGATTGACCAGCGGATTGGTGTTGAGCGAGAGCGTGAAGGGCAAGGTCGCTATCCCTCCCCGACGCAACGCAAGACATTGGAGCGGAATGCCGTCATTGCAGCGTGGCTCCTTCGCTGTTGAGTTGCTGGCGATATTTCTCGGCGTCCCAGTTCAGCAGTTCGGCATTCTCCTCCCGACTGAGATAGTTGACGCGGGCGGCGCCATCGACGCGCGCGACGACGTCGGCCAGGCAGCGCGCCATCGCCTCGGCGCCGGCGTTGGCATCGCGGCGCATCAGCACGCCCTTGCCGGGAAAGAGGATGGATGTCGGCGCGGCTGCAGTGCGGGCGACGGCCGCCGCCGCGTCCTCACCGGGGCCGGCGATCAGCGAGCCGACACCGAGGAAGATCACATGATCCGGGTAGAGGCTTCCGGAGGCGGCGATGCGGCAACTGGCGAGGTCGGTCGCAACGGCGTGCGCGGCGGCCGAGGCCGGCAGCCGGTAGTCGCTGCCGGCGGCGAGCCGCAGCAACGCATCGAGATCGGGCGGTGGAGCCGGCCGCGGCTGCCGTGCGAGCAGTCCGGTCACGCGTTGCAGCAGCAAGGCTGCCTCAGCGACCGTGTCGGCGGCGACCACCAGGCCGTGATTGCCAAGCACGAGCACGTTGGTCGCGGGCTTCAGCCGCTCGGCGATCGCCTGTGCCAGCGGCAGGCCGGGTCGGCGATAGGGCACGAAGGCCCAGTCGAGGCCGCGCAGGCGCCCTTCCAGCAAGGCTTCGGCATTGGCCTGCACGGCGATCGAGATCGTCTCGACGCAATGGACGTGGACTACGATCTTCTGCGGGAGCAGCGCGTGCACCGTCGTCTCGATGGAGGGCCGCAGCTGGCGAGGGTTGAGATCTGCCAGCGTGAACTGTCCCGCGGCCTCCGCCGCCGGGCTGCGATGCGACACAGCATCGCGCAACGGCGCCAGCGCGACCGGCACCATGATCTCGTCGTCGCGCGCGTTCTTCAGCCAGGTGCCCGACGCCTTTATCCACAGCACGCCGGCCTGCTTGATGGAGGTGTTGCCGCCGGCACCCTGAACCAGCAACGGGTCGGCGCCGATGCTGGCGGACAAGGAGCGCAGCATGCGGAATTCCGTGCTGCCAGTGTCGACGGAATGGACCATCAGCCTGCCCTCGCCAGCCGGTTCGCGCACCAATGCTCGAAGGCCACCCTTTCCTCGGCGGACAGATGCAGGCCATGCTTGGTCCGCCGCTCGAGAATATCGGCTGATGTCACGGCCCATTCCTGGTCGAAGAGATAGGCGGCCTCGCGCTCGAAGAAATCCTTGCCGAAGCAGCACCCGAGCTCATCGAGCGAACGCGCCGCGCCAACCAAGGCCCGTGTCCTGGTGCCGTAGAGCCGGCCGTAATGCTTCAGCAGAGATGCCGGCATCCAGGGATATTCGCCTCCGAGATCGCCGAGGAACTGTTCGAAATCGGCATCTGCGATATCGCCGCCGGGTAGATGCGCCTTCGCCGTCCAGGGCTTGCCCATGTGCGGAAAGAACGGCGCGATCCTGTCCAGCGCATGCTCGGCCAGCTTGCGGAAGGTGGTTATCTTGCCGCCGAAGACGGAGAGCAGCGGCGCCTGAGCGTCCGGCGCGTCGAGCTCGAAAATATAGTCGCGGGTCACGGCACTTGGGTTGTCGGCATTGTCGTCATAAAGCGGCCTGACGCCGGAGAACGAATAGACGACGTCGCCACGCGCAAGGCCGCGCTTGAAATAGCGATTGACCACCTTGATCAGATAGTCGATCTCGCTCTCATCCGCCGCCACGTCCTCGGGCCGGCCCTCATAGGGGATGTCGGTCGTGCCGATCAGAGCGAGATCATTCTGATAGGGGTTGATGAAGATCACGCGCTTGTCGCTGTTCTGGATGAGATAGGCTTGCCGCCCCTCCCAGAATTTCGGCACGACGATGTGGCTGCCTTTGACCAGGCGTACGTTGCGCGTGGAGTTCTGGCCGGCAACGCGGTTGACGATGTCGTTGACCCAAGGACCGGCGGCATTGATCAGCGCGCGCGCCCGAACCGCCGTCCTGATACCCGTCCTGCCGTCCTGCATCTCGACAACCCACAGGCCGTTCTCGCGGCGGGCGGCGGTGCAGGCGGTGCGGGTGAAAACCCTGGCGCCGCGCTCGGCGGCGTCAAGCGCATTGATGACGACGAGGCGGGCATCGTCGACCCAGCAGTCGGAATATTCGAAGCCGCGCCGGAACGCATCCTTGATCGGCGCGCCCTCGGGCGCGGTGCGCAGGTTGAGCGTTCGAGTCGCCGGCAGCCGCTTGCGGCCGCCGAGATGGTCGTAGAGGAACAGGCCGAGCCGCACCAGCCAGGCTGGCCGGTCGTCCGGGCTGTGCGGCAGCACGAAGCGCATCGGCCAGATGATGTGCGGCGCCGATTCCAGCAGCACCTCGCGCTCGATCAGCGCCTCCCGCACCAGGCGGAACTCGTAATATTCGAGATAGCGCAGGCCGCCATGGACGAGCTTGCCCGAGCGCGAACTGGTGCCTTCGGCGAGATCGTCCTTTTCGCACAGGATGACGGAAAGGCCGCGGCCCGCTGCGTCGCGGGCGATGCCGGCGCCATTGACGCCGCCGCCGATGACGAAGAGGTCGACGATTTCAGGGCCACCGTTCATGTCGCCTTGGCCTCGATGCCAGTTTGATGCGTCATGGCCACTGCCTCAGCACGGATTGACCGGAGGCAGGCCGGCGAGGTAGCGGCGCACCTCTTCGGCGGCCTGTTCGGCGGCATAGGTGACGGTGCGCACCGAAGCGCCGGCGATGTGCGGTGTCAGCGTCACATTGGGAAGCAGCAGCAAGGGCCAGTCCGACGGCACCGGCTCGACCGCGAACGTCTCCAACATGGCGCTGGCGATCTGCCCTGAAACCAGCGCCTCGTAGAGCGCGTCATAATCGACCAGCGGCCCGCGCGCGGTGTTGATGAGAATCACGCCCGGTTTCATCAGCCCGATGGTGTCCTTGCCGATCAGGCCGCGCGTCTCGTCGGTCACCCGGGGATGCAGCGTGACCACGTCGGAGCGGACGAGGAGATTGTCCAGCGAGACGAGTTCGACACCGGCATTGCGGTCGTCGGCGCTCAACTGCACATAGGGGTCGCAAACCAGGACGTGGCAGCCGAAGGCGCGCAGCAGGCGCACCACTTTCGTGCCGATGTTGCCATAGCCGATGACGCCGACGGTCATTTCGCTGAGCTCGCGGCCGGTGCGGTCGGCGCGGTAGAGGTCGCCGCGCCATTCGCCCTTGCGCAAGGCCTCGTGGCCGACCCGGATCAGCCGCGTCTCGGCCAGGATGGCGCCCAGGGTGAACTCGGCCACGGCACTCGCGTTGCGGCCGGGGACGTTGACCACGATGATGCCGTGCGCCCTAGCCGCCGCCATGTCGATGTTGATCGGGCCGCCGCGCGAAACCGCGACCAGTCTAAGCGTCGGCAAGCGCCGCATCATGGCCTCCGACAGGGGCGCCAGCTGGGTGACGAGGATCTCGGCATCGCCGATGAAATCAACGACCTCGTCGGGATGGCCGAAGTACTCCTTGACCTTGTCGAGGCCGATCGCTGGATCGCCGAATTCCATCGGTTCATCGGGCCAGGCCGTCTGCAATGTTCTGATATCGAGGTCGCCACGCGAGACTTTCTCGATTTCGGCGCGGAACACCTGCGGAAGCATGAAGTTGTCGCCAATAATCGCTATTTTCTTACGCATACTCGACTTCTCAATTTGCCTGCACTGAAGCCATCGCGCGCCAGACAGGCCGCAACGCCTGGTGCGCCAACATGTAGGACGGGGTCATCTTGTCGTAGATCGCGGCGAGGTTGCGGTCGCTCGGCTCGGCCTCGCCAAGCAGCGGCGTCACCCATTCGCCGACGCACGCGTCCATGGACGGGTAGAGACCCACGCAGACAGCAGCTATCATTGCCGCGCCCGCGGCGCCCGCCTCCTCGCGCGCGCTGATGCGAATATCGGCCCCCACCGCCGCACCCAGGATCTTGCGCAGCGCCGGGCTTCTGGCCGCACCGCCGGTCAGGCGCACTTCGCGCGGCAGCGGCCCCATGGCGGCGTAGCAGTCACGTGCCGCGAACGCCAAGCCCTCGAAGACGGCGCGGACAAGGTCGGCATAGCCGTGCCGCGAGGAAATGCCGACGAAGCCGGCCCTGGCATTGGCATCGACGAACGGCCCCCGCTCACCGGCTTCCGATACATAGGGCTGATAAAGCAGCGCCGCCGGCTGCGCGGCCGCGATCCAGGCATCGACCAGCGCGATCATCTCGCCATTGCTGCGCGAAATGCCTTGCGAGGCGAGAATGCCCGAGGCAAGCCCGAGCACCCAGTCGATGTTGAGCGTCGCCGCCATGTTGGACTGCATCTGCGCGAACACGCCGGGCGCAGGCATCGCCATCGTATAACCGGTCGCCGCTTCGTTCAGTTGCACGTCGTCAGGGGTTTCGGCCAGCCGCATATGCATGCCGGTGGAGCCGATGATCGAGCAGCCGGGCTTGCGCTCACGGTCGAGCAGGCCAGCACCGAGCGCGGTGCAGACGACGTCGACATAGCCGAGCACGACCGGCGTGCCTGCCAGCATGCCGGTCGCGTCGGCTGCTGCCTGCGACAGTGCGGTGCTGTGCCTGGTGCCATCGACGATCGGCGGCAGCAGATGTCTGAGATCGGTGACGCCGAGCACGTCGAGCACATCGTCGCTGTAGTCGCGGGTGTGGAAATCGCCGAAGGTGAAGGTGCCCTCGGACGGATCCGTGGCGCGCTCACCGGTCAGCTTGAAATAGAGCCAGTCCTTGCAATGGAACGCGGTTGCCGCCTTGCCGAGCATTTCGGGCATGGTGCGCTTCATGAAGACGAATTGCGAACCCTGCTGGCAGGCGGCGAGCCCGCTGCCGGTCTTCTCGAAGCGGAGCCGATCCTCGGGCCGGGCGCGGATCTCCTCGACGACGGCCGCGGCGCGCGCATCGAGCCAGAGCCAGCCCCTGGCGACCGGCTCGCCCTTGTCGTCGATCAGCCACGTGCCGTCGCCTTGCCCGGTCACCGCGATCGCCACCGTCCGGCTGGCGAGATTGGGTACCTTGTCGGCGAGCTGGCGTAAGGTCGTGGCGGCATCGCTCCATGTGCGCGCCAGATCCTGTTCGGCGCCGCCGCCCGGCAACGTCTCATAGAGGTTGGGCAACGCGGCGGCGGCAATCTGCCGGCCTGACGTGTCGAAGGCGATGGACTTGATGACGGAGGTTCCGGCATCGATGCCGATCAGGATGTCGCGCATCACGCAAGCTCCATGCCGTGCGAGATCGCCTTGCCGCTCGCCTGGTCGAAGACATGCAGGTTTTTCGGATCGATGCTGACATTGATCGGCGCACCCAGATCGAGGCGGGTGCGGTCATGTTCGACCAGGACCAGCGAACCACCGGCGAAGTCGGCGGCGATGTGGGTCTGGTCGCCGAGCCATTGGTTGGCCGAAACCCTGGCGGGAACGCCCTCCTTCGAGCGTCGGACCGCGTAAGGCCTGATGCCGATCACCACCCGCTCGCGGCTGAGCAATTGATCGCGGACGGGAGCGCTGAAGGCCTCCTTGTCGTAGTCCAGCGACAGGCCGTCGGGCAGCTTGAGATTGATGCGGCCGGCGGCGGTTGCGACATAGGCCTCGAAGACGTTCATCGGCGGCTCGCCGACAAAGGTGCCGGTGAACAGGTTCGCCGGCCGTTCCTTGATCCGGTCCGGCGTGTCGAACTGCTGCAGCACGCCGCCTTCCATCACCGCGATGCGGTCGGCAAGCGCATTGGCCTCGGTCTGGTCGTGAGTGACCAGGATCGCGGTCAGGCCGCGCTCCTTGATGAAGTGCTTGATGCGGCCGCGCAGCACGGCGCGAAGCTGCGGTTCGAGCTGCCCCATCGGCTCATCCAGCAGATGCAGGTCGGCCTCGCGGATCAGTGCCCGGCCTAGGCTGGCGCGTTGCTGCTGGCCGCCGGAAATCGAACTTGGATAGCGTTCCAATATGTCCTCGATCTCGAGCAATTTGGCGATGCTGGCGACCTTGGCGTCGACCTCGTTCTTCGGCAGCCTGGCAGCCTTGAGCGCGAAGGCCATATTCTCGCGCACGGTCAGAGGCGGATAGAGCGAATAGCCTTCGAAGGCCATCGCCACATTGCGCTTGACCGGCGGCAAGGTGTGCACCCGTCGGCCACCGACAGAGATGGCGCCGCGCGAGACCTCCTCGAAACCGGCAATCATGCGCAGCGTCGACGTCTTGCCGCAGCCGGACGAGCCAAGCAGGGCGACGATCTCGCCCTTGCCGATTTCCATCGTCAGGTTCTTGACCGCGTGCACACCGCGATCGATCGGACCGTAAAATTTGTCGACACTGGTTATGGTGAGCGCGCTCTGGCTCATGCCGCTTCTCCGTTGCGCAAGGCGACGACGTTCTTCGAACCGATGCGGTCGCCGCTGGCGTGGTCGAACAGCAAGGCGCTCTTGCCGTCGACGGCGATATGGGCCTTGCCCTCGCCGCGGCCCGGCGTTCCGGCCGGGCGCGAGACCAGGATCTCGCGGCCGCGTACGGTACGCACCAGCGTGACGATCTTTTCGTTGAGCGGCGTCTCGGCCTCGACCGTCACCGGGATGGCGCCCGGGCTACCCTCTTCGACAAAACTCAGCGCTTCCGGCCGCAGACCGATGACGCAATCGCGGCCGACCGCCGCGTCGTAAGCGCCGGCCAGATGGACCTGGACGTTGGACAGGCCGACATAAATCCCCCTGGTATCGCGCGCGGGCTTGACGTCGAGCAGGTTGATGGTGGGGTCGCCAAACAGCCGCGCGATCTCGATATTGGCCGGCTCGCGATAGATCTGCTCGGGCGTGCCGAGCTGCCGGATGACGCCTTGCGACATGACGGCGATGCGATCACCGAGCGCCATGGCTTCCTTGTAATCCTGGGTGACGTAGACGACGGTGGCGCCGCGGTCGGCAAGCAGGCGCGGCAGTTCGAGCCGCATCTCGAAACGCAGCTTGGCATCGACATTGCGCAAGGGGTCGTCGAGCAACAGCAGCGGCGGCGAACCGACCAAAGCGCGGGCAAGTGCCGTGCGCTGCTTCTGGCCATTGGAGAGAGCGCGCGGCTTGTGCGAGAGCACATGGGCGATCTTCAACAGCTTGGCGACGCTTTCGACGCCGGCCTTGATGGCCCCCGGCGAAGACCGCTTGGCCTCCAAAGGCGTTGCGATGTTGTCGTACGCATTCATATGCGGAAACAGCGCGAAGTTCTGGAACGCCATCCCGACGCCACGGAATTCCGCGTCCACATCGGTCATGTCGTCGCCGCCGATGAAGATTTTGCCCTCATCCGGATCGATGACGCCGGCGACGAGGCGCAGCAGCACCGTCTTGCCGGCGCCGGACGGGCCGAACAGGACAAGGGTCTCGCCGTCGGCAACCGTCAGCGACAGATTGTCGAGGACGGTCTGGCTCTTGTAGCGCTTGACGATGTTTTTGAGTTCGAGGCTGGCCATGTCTATCCTTTCACCGCGCCAAGCGACAGGCCTTCGACGAGATAGCGCTGCGCGTAGAGGGCGAGCGCCAGCGTCGGCGTGATCGAGAGCACGATAGCCGCCGAAATCTGGCCGTACTGGATGCCCGAGGAGGTGATGAAGGCAAGCGCGCCGACC
>NZ_PNOT02000253.1 GCF_002879535.1 Mesorhizobium intechi | reverse complement strand
CGATCCACAGGATCAGCGGCAGGCAGATCAGCTGGTAGACCCAGATCAGGCCGACATAGGTGTTGGCGAGCCCGAGCTTCTGGAAATAGAGGGTGAGCGGCAACAACACCAACAGCGCCGGCGCGAACTTGAACGACAGCAGCGTGAAGGCGATGTCCTCGGAGCCGCGGAATTTGTGGCGCGCGAAGGCGTATGCCGCCGGCACGCCGAGCAGCAGCGAGACCGCCACCGAGGTCACCGACAGGAACACCGAATTCCAGAGGTTGCGCATGAAGGCGATATCGAGCGTTCCGGCAGCGGTCATCAGCTTGCCGGTGATCAGCGCCGTGTAGTTGGCGAGCGTCGGCTCGAAGATCAGCTGCGGCGGAATACGCAGGATGGTCTCGTTGGTCTGGAACGACATCATGAAGATCCAGACGATCGGGAACATGAAGAAGATCACGACCAGCGTCAGGGCTATGCCGCGCAGGATGCGCTCGAGAAGCGAGGTGTGTTCCATCCCGGCCTCCTATGCCTGGCCACGGGCGCGTTCGCGCAGCCTGAGCCAGTTCTTTATGAAGATGTTGGAGAGGAAATAGGTGATCGCCCACAGGATGATCATCAGCGCCGCCGAGCGGCCAACATTGGTCGACTGGAAGAAGTTGAGATAGGCCTCGACCTGGAAGACGGTCAGCGTGTCGCCCGGTCCCCCTTGTGTCATCGCATAGATGATATCGAACTGCTGGATGGAATCGAGCAGGCGGAACAAAGTCGCCGTCAGGATGTAGGGGGTCAGCATCGGCAGCGTGATGCGGAAGAAGACGAAGCTTCGCGGCACGCCATCGAGCGCCGCCGCTTCGAAGGGCTGCGTCGGCAGGCTGCGCAGGCCGGCGAGCAGCAGGATCATGATGAAGGGCGTGTAGACCCAGATGTCGACGAGCACGACGGTGAACAGCGCCGTCGACGGCGACGACGCCCAGCGGAAATCCTGCAATCCTACCAGGCTGGCGAGATAGCTGAGCACGCCGAAGCCGGGATTGGTCATCAGCTTCCACATCAGGGCGGCAAGCGCCGGCGCCGTCATCAGCGGCATCAACAACATGATCGAGATGAAGTTGTTCAGCGTCGAGCGCTTCTGCAGCAGCAGGGCGATGGCGAGGCCGAGAAGCAGTTCCAGCACGACCGTGGTGCCGGCATAGAGCAGCGACACCTTGAGCGTGTTCCAGAATTTCGGGTCGGTGAAGAAAGAAATGTAGTTGTCGCCCCAGTTGAACTGTCGCGCCCATGGCTGGCTCAGCCGATAGCGCTGGAAGGAATAGACCACCGAGGTGAGGAACGGGATCAGGATGCCTATGCAGACGAGCAAGGCAGGCAGGCTGAGCACATAGGGCAGCACCCGCTTGCTGATCCTGAAGCTGGATGGCTTGGGTCTTTGCGATACCACCGCAGTCATCGAGTTGCTCCGTTGTTGCTGTCGCTTCGCCCTGCCGGCCGCCCAAGGGAGCAAGGCGACCGGTGGGGCGAATGGCGGCCACCTTCCGGCACCGCATCGCAAACGTGAAAGGCCTGACGAGGGCCGGCCAGACGGGCCGGCCCTCGTTGCGACTTAGCCGAGCCCGGCTTCCTTGAGCTGGCCGTTGATGCTTTCGGCGAGCTTGTCGAGGCCCTCGTCGACCGGCACTTCCTTGGCCACCATCTTCTGCAGCGTCGCCGCCCATTCGGTGGTGAGATCGAAGAACAGCGGCTGAGCGGTGAACTTGATCGAGGCGCCCGGCGCCGAGGCGTCGAACATCTCGACGTAACCGGGATAGCTCTTGTTCAGCTTTTCGCGGAACATCGCGTCCTTCCAGACCGACTGGCGGACCGGATTGACGAAGTCCATCTTGGTCGCGCCGAAAAGACCATGCTCCGGCCCGGAGGCCCATTGCATGAAATACCAGGTGGCGTCCTTGTCCTTCGAGAAATTGGACATCGCCAGCGACCAGATCCAGATGTTGGGCGTCGCCGCCTTAGCTGCCGGGTTGGCCTTGAAGCTTGCGAAGGCGAGCTTGCCGGCCATCTTGTTGTCGCCGCCATTCATGAAGTAACCGAGAATATCGGCGTCGAAGATCATCGCCGAGGCGCCAGCGCCGAGATCGGTGCCGACCTGATACCAGGTGTAGGTCGACCAGTCCTTGGGGCCGCTCTCCTGGATCATCTGAACCCACTGCTTGTGGAAAGCCTTGGACTGGGTGGTGTTCATGGCGGCCGACAATTTGCCGTCTGCCGACACGTTCAGATCCTTTTGGTCGAAATTGGCATAGGCCGACAGGAAGCCGGGATGGATTGTCGCCCAGGAACGCGAGCCACGCACGCCAATGCCATAGACGCCGCCACCGACATCCTTGGTGAGCTTGGCCGCCGCGGCAACCATCTCGTCCATGTTGCCGGGAATGGTGACGCCGGCCTTGTCGAACATCGCCTTGTTGTAGGTGATGTTGTTCTGTTCGAAGCCCCACGGAATGCACCACTGCTTGGCATCATCCGAACCCAGCGCGCCGCCCGGCTTGCCATTCCAGGCACAGGAATTCTTGACGCCGGGCAGGAAGTCGTCCCAGGCATAGTTCGGGTTGGTCTTGGCCGGATCCTTGATCCATTCGTTGAGGTCGGTGATCCAGCCGGCGGGGCCATAGGTCCAGGTCATGTAGGCGCCGGTCATGAAGGCATCGTATTCGGGCGAGCTCGCCGAAAGGGCTGCCGTGACCTTGTCGAAATAGACGTCTTCCGGGAACACGTCATAGACGACGTTCATGCCGGTCAGCTTCTTGAAGTTTTCGAGATCGGCGATCATCGCATCGGCATAGGGATGCTTGTTGAGCAGGAGCTTGATGGTCTTGCCCTTATGCGCCTGCCAGTCGAAGTCGGCGGCAAGCGCGCGGGTCTGCCCTAGATTGAGCAGCGTGCCGGCGGTGCCGGCGGCAAGGCCCATGGCACCGAGGCCCTTGATCAGCCCGCGACGGTCGACTTGTCCGCGCAGGAAGGCATCAATGAGGTCTTTCTCTTTCTCATGCATTTCGTCTTCTCCTCCACAGGGTAGTTTCACTGAAACCGATGCCGGCTACCCGACCGGCGTCTCTTCCACGAGCGATCGCGCCGTCCGCTCGTCTGTTATCAGGCCCTTGAGATAGCGGCCTTCGAGCACCGACTTGATGGCGCGAACCTTCACCTTGCCGCCGCCGACGGCGACGATCCGGCGGCTGCTGATGTCCTCGCGCGTCAGCGCCAGCGCCCGGTCGGAAACGGTGGTCGCCACCGCTTTTCCGGCCCCGTCGAAGAAATGGCCGAGCAACTCGCCGACACCGCCATTGCGACGGATCTCCTCCATCTCGCCTTTTTCGATCATGCCCGTGGCGACCAGCGACGCCTCGCGTTCAGCGGTGCCGATGCCGGCGAACAACAGGTCGGCGGATCGCGCGAGATCGAAGACCTCGCTGATGCCCTTCTGCCCGAGCAGGACGGTGCGATCCTCTGCCGTGTTGGCAAACATCGGCACCGGCATGACATAGGCTTCGGCGCCGGTGCGTTCGGCCAGGCGGTGAATCACATCATGCGGATTGGCCGAGAATTTGCGCGTCAGGCCGCCAAGCAGCGAGACGAAGCGGATCTTGTCGGTCGAGGTGCGCGGCAGATACTCCACGCAGGCCGCAAGCGTGCGGCCATGGCCGACGCCGATCAGCGCCTCTTCGCCGCGCTCGATCTCGCGCTTGAGAAACTGCGCGCCGGCGATGCCGAGCGCCTTAAGCGGCAGATCCTCGGAATCGAAATCCGGAACCACCTCGCAATAGTCGAGGCCGTAGCGGCGGGACAGTTCGTCCTCGAGCTCGACGCATTCGGAGACTTCGCCGTCGATGTAGACCTTCACCAGCCCTTCCTGGTTGGCCTTGGTAATGAGGCGGTGGGCCTTGAGGCTGGTCAACCCCAGCCGCTTGGCGACCTCGGACTGCGTCAGGCCGCCGGCATAGTGAAGCCACGCGGCACGCGTCGCCATGCTGGTTTCGTCGTCGCGCAGGAGGCCGTTGCCGAACCCTACCATTTCCACCCTATGATATTTTTATCAGTTGCTGCAAAATTTTTCACAACGAGCGATCGAAGTCAAGCGCCGGCCTTCGATCGTGCACGGAGGTTCAAAACGGCTCCAGGCCGTCCATGACGGGTGTGGTTGGCAGCGGCGCGGAAAGCCGGCGGTATTCGCAGCCCGATGAGGAGCTGCGACGGCCTCGGACGCGGAAAAAGGCGCTTATGCCTGGCGCAAGAACTCTATCACCATGGCAGCTGTCCAGGTGAAACGGCCGCCGCCGAGCGGCTCGCCGGTGAGCGGGTCGTAATATTCAGCAAAGCCGCTTCCGCGGATCAAATCCAGACTCGACTGCGTGATACGTTGCGCCACGTGGCCGTGGCCGGCGGCGGTCAGCCCATCCGATATCATGTAGTTGACCACCAGCCAGACCGGACCGCGCCAATAGCGTTTGGCGTCGAAGCGCGGATCGCCGGGATCATGCGACGGCACGACATAGCGTGCCTTGCCGGCAAGCCGTTCGACAGTTGCGGCGATTGCGGCGGCACGAGGCCTGGGGATGGCCGCGAAAGCCGGAAGGAGGCCGCCGACCGACGCGCTGTCGATCAACTCGCCGGTGACGCGGTCGAGGCACAGATACCGGCCATGCGTCTCGCTCCACAGCCGCTCCATGGCGGCCAGGGCCTTTCGCGCGCGGCCGCGGTTGGCGATGGCGATCTCGGTTTCGCCCAACGCTTCGGCGAGATCGGCAAGATCGGCCGCGGCGCGGATCAGGATGGCATTGAAGCCGGGATCGACGACCTGGAAGGGCGAGGCGTCATGCAGCCTGGCATTGTCCCAGCCAAGCCCGCGAAAATGCTGCACCAGCCAGATGTAGCGGTCATACTGCTCCCGGGTCGGCCGGTGCGCCGGGTCGGCATGCAGGATGTCGCGGCGCGTATAGGGCTCGACGCCCTCGGCCGACACGCGTTCGAATGCCTCGTCCCAGTCGATGGAATTGTCGCGACCGGACTCCCAGGGATGGATGATGGCGACCAGCCCTTCCCCCTTGGGGTCGCGGTTCTCATAGAACCAGCGGTGCCAGGCATCGATTTTCGGCAGCAGCGCGCGAGCGCGTTCAGCGGCCAGTTTCTTGTCGTTCGCCCGGTCGAACAATCGTCGCGCGGCAAAGCCGGCGACCGCCGGCTGGGTGATGCCGGAAGTCGCTGTCGGACGGCCAGTCCGCCATACGTCGGGGCCGGGAAAATAGCTGTCGTTCCAGACATGGAAGACGATGTGCGGCACCATGCCGTCCGGCCACTGATGCGCGAACAAGGTCTCCATCTCGGTCCAGGCCCGCGCCTCGTCGTAGTGGCCAAGGCCGAGCGCGGTCAGGCAGGAATCCCAGTTCCACTGGAAGGGGTAGAGACCCTTTGTCGGAATGGTGTAGGCGCCCTGGTCGTTCTCCCTGAGCACCTCGACGGCGCGGGCGATGATGTCACTGGTGGGGGAAACGGTCATGGGCGTTTTCGGGGCTTTCGGCGTCAAAGAGCATTGGCGGTTTCAGGATCGAACCAGCGGATGCGGTCGGGTTTGGGCGCCAGGCGCAGATCGTCACCGACCTGAACGCTGGCGTTGGAGTCCAGGATGGCGCGGAACAGGCCGCCCGCGACATCGCAGGTGACCAGCGTATGCGGCCCGAGCGGCTCGACGACGCGCACCGTGGCGTGCAAACCTTCGCCGCCCGCGTCGACATCCTCGGGACGGATGGCGAATTCCAGCTTCTGCTTGTCTGACCTGGGACCTGGCAGCGTCAGCCCGGCAACGGTCCAGCTGTCGTTCGCAGCCTTGGTCGCCGGGATAAAATTCATCGGCGGATTGCCGATGAAGGAGCCGACGAAACGCGCCGCCGGATTGCGGTAGACCTCGACCGGCGAGGCCGCCTGGACGATACGGCCCTGATGCATGACAGCGATGCGGTCAGCAAGGCTCATCGCCTCTACCTGGTCGTGGGTGACATAGATGGTGGTGGTCTTCGACGCGGCGAGCACGCCCTTGAGTTCGGCGCGCATTTCAAGCCGCAGCAGCGCGTCGAGGTTCGACAGCGGCTCGTCCATCAGGATGACGTCAGGCTCCATGGCGAGCGCGCGGGCGACCGCGACACGCTGGCGCTGGCCACCGGACAATTGGCCGGAATAGCGCTTCAGCAGTTGCTCGATATGCATGAGTTCGGCGGTGCGGTTGACGCGGCGCTCGACCTCCTGCTGCGGCAATTTCTTCATGCGCAGGCCGAAGGCGATGTTCTCGAACACGGTCAGATGCGGAAAGACGGCATAGTTCTGGAACACCATGGCGATGCCGCGCTCACGCGGCGGCAGATGGTCGACGCGGCGGCCGCCGATCCACACCTCGCCCTGGCTTGGGCGTTCCAGCCCGGCTACAATCCTGAGCAACGTGGTCTTGCCGCACCCCGACGCGCCGAGCAGCACCATGAATTCCTGGTCTGATATCGTGAGGTCGACCTGATGCAGCGCGGTGAAGCCGCCGAAGCGCTTGGCTATGCCCTTGATTGCGATTTCAGCCATGGGCCGTCTCCGTGTAACGCGTCATCGGTAGGCGATCCCCCACATGGCGAAAAGGTATTTGCGGACGGCGAAGATGAAGATCAGCGCCGGCACGACCAGCGCCGCCCCGCCGGCGAATTTGAGATAGAGCGGCGACTCGCCAAGGCTCTGGAGCAGGAAGGCGGTCAGCGTGCGGTTTTCGATCGTGAGCACGGCAGCGGCGAACACCTCGTTCCAGGAGATGGTGAAGGCAAACACCGCCGATGCGGCTATGCCCGGCAGCGCCAGCGGCAGGATCACCTTGCGAAAGGCCTGCCAGCGCGTGCAGCCGAGCGTCCATGCTGCCTCCTCGAGCTCGACAGGAATGCCCGAAAACAGCGAGAAGGTGATCAGCACGGCGAACGGCAGCGCCAGCGTGGTGTGCACCAGCGCCAGCCCGATGGCGGTGTCGTCGAGGCCGGTGCGGATGAACATCACCGCCAGCGGCAGCGCCAGAAGCGGCAGCGGGAAGGCCCGGGTCATCAGCACCAGGAAGCGGAAGCTGCCCTTCCCCGGAAAATCGAAGCGCGACAGAGCGTAACCGGCCGGCGCGCCGAAACAGATGGCCAGGATCATCGTCAGCGTGGCGACGAGCACCGAATTCCACAGCGCCCTGGCAACGCCGGCGAAATTGATGAAGAACGAGAGGCTGCCGAGGTCGAAGGACGGGAAGAAGCGCTTCGGGAAAGCCGTCACCTGATCGGGCGACGACAGCGCGTTGACGATCAGCAGATAGATCGGCAACAGCACCCAGACGCCAAGCAGGATTGCGGTGGCGATCAGCAGCCAGTCGCCGGCCTTGCGTGCGTCTGCGACCGCCGCAACCGGCGTTTCGGCAACCGCGCTCATATCCGGGCCTCCTTCATATCCGTGCCTCCTTGGGCACACGCAGCACCCTGAGGAAAAACAGCGTGAAGGCGATCGAGATGGCGAGGATGAGCAGCGCCGAGGCGGCGGCGACATTGCGATCCTGCAGCGTGAATTGCCAGTTATAGGTCTCCCCCATCAGCACCGGCAGATTGGTGCCGCCGAGCGCGGCGACCACGGCGAAGACCTCGAAGGCGAGGATGACGCGCAGGATGATCGCCGTCTGCAGTGAGGGGCGCAGCAGCGGCAGCGTGACGCGCACGAAGCGTTGCCATGGGCTTGCCCCGAACACCTCGGCCGCCTCGTAATATTCCTTGGGGATCAGTCCCATGCCGGCAACGAGGATGACCATCATGATCGCGGTGGCCCGCCAGATCTCCGCCAGCGCCACGGCGATGAAGATGGTCAGCTTGCTCTGGTAGCCGAGGAACATGACCGGCCTGTCGATGACGCCCAGGCTGGAGAGCAGCGTGTTGAGGAAACCGGACTGGTCGAAGATGGCGAGCCAGATCAGCCCGGCGGCGAGGTCGGAAATGCCGAGCGGAATGGCGAAGACGTAGAGTGCCGCACCACGCCCTGTCTCCAGCCGCGACACGACGCTTGCCATCAGCAACGCCATGGTGAGTTGGATCGGCACGACGATCGCGGCAAGCAGCACCGTGTTGCGGACCGTGACCGGGAATTTCCAGCTGCCGGCCATGGTGCGGAAATTGTCGAGGGTGAAGGCGCCGTCGCGGGTCACCGCCTCGAAAGCGACAAGCGCGAACGGGTAGAGGAAGAAGATGCATAGAAACAGGGTCGCCGGCATCAACAGCAGATAGGGCAGAGCCTTTCCGTGCATTTGTGGTGTCCTTTGAAGCCGCGGCCAAGTGGTGCGGTCTGGGAGCCCGGAGTGCAACAAACTCCGGGCGCCCCCTCGGGAGGATGTCTTATCGTTTGACCATGATCTTCTTCGAAAACCGGCTTCCACTTTTCGCTGACGCGGGCCTTCGGTTCGGGATCATGATCTGGCTACTCCACCGGGCAAGCGCCCGTGGATGGCTTGTCGGGCGCCCAGCATGGCGCCTTCGCCTGGTCGATGATCGCCTTGAGGGCCGCCGCCTGCTGTTCGAGCACGCCGTGCACGTCCTCACCGCCGAGCACGATGCGCTCGAAGCTGTCGGTGTAGACCTGGTTGAACTTGCCACCGAGGTCCCCGAGCCCCATCGGCAACAGCGCTGGCAGTGCATCGGGAGCACCGGTCATCGTGGCGATGGCCGGGCCGAACGCCTTCACCGAAGCCGGCATGTCGTCGGGCAGCTTGACGTCGACCACGGGGAAGAAATTGGTCGCCTTCAGCGTGGCGATCTGGGTTTCCGGCTTCAGCATATAGGCGACCAGCGCCTTGGCCTTCTCCTGGTCCGGCGAGGTCTTCGGAATGGCGACGCCGGCCACGACCGGCATGAAGCCGCGGCCGGCAGGCCCGGCCGGCGCCGGGAAGGCAACAAATTCATCCGGCTTCTTGTTGAAGGCATCGGCGAGGCGCGCGACATGGTCGAACGCGACCCAGACTTCACCCGAAAGCAGCGGTTCCTGCATGAAGGCGTAGTTGGTCGAGTTCGGGTTGGTGTACTGCCACAATTCCTTGAACTTGTTCCAGGCCGTCTCGGCCTCGGCCGAACGGAATTTCGTGACCATCGAGCCGGTGTAGGACGGGTAGAGAAAGCCCTCGAAAAAACGATGCTTCAGCCCCTTGGGGCCCGCCGGAAAACCGAATTTCGGCGAGCCGGTCTTCTCGGCGATGTTCTTCGACCACGCGATCAGCTGGTCATAGGTGATTGTGTTGAGATCGGTGCCCGCTGGCAGATATTGCAGCGCCTGCTTGTTGGCCGCCATCAGATAGGTGGCCTGCATCCAGGGCATGTATTTCTGTTCGCCGGTGCCGAGCATGCCGAGCTTCTTGTAGGCCTCGTTGACCTTGACCCCGCCGACATCGACAGCCGACAGGTCGACAAGGTTGGCGCCGACGGTGGAGAAATCGCCATGCAGGCCGCCAAGCAGGCCGATCGTGCCGGAGCCGGCCTGCAATTCCGCCTGCAAGCGGGTGAGCCAGGGACCGTCCTCGGCGACCTGATAGTCGACCGCGCCCTCGAAGCCCTTGAGCACCTCGTCGCGCATCTTCTGCGTCTCTTCGACCGGGCGCGCCTGCGTCGACCAGAACAGCACCTGCTGGGCCTGCACTCCACCGACGGCGACCGACAGAGCCAGCGCGGCACCAGCCAGTGTCTTCAATGCTCTCATCATGGTCTTCCTCCCTGGATATGCGCCGGCATTGCGGCGTCAGCTTCTTGTCCGCGGCACCGGCCCATGGCTTGCCCGCGCAACCAGTGTCGGCCGGATCAGCCGCGTCAGCGGCTTGCCGGGCTTCTCGGCGATGACAGTGAGCAGCATGTCGGCGATCTCGCGCGCGCAATGGCGGATCGAGGCATCGAAAGTGGTCAGGCCCGGCGGCGCATAGGCGGAGGCGGCGATGTTGTCGAAACCGATGACGGACAGGTCCCGCGGCATGCCGAGCCCCGCACGGGCAGCCTCCTCCATCACGGTCAGCGCCAGTTCGTCGAACAAAGCGACAATGGCCGTCGGCCTGTCGGGGCCTCGCAGCATCCCGTTGACGACCTCGATGCGCGCCGCCTGGTCGAAGCGCGGCGCCGTGACCACGTCGAGCCGCACCGAGGGGTCGCCCCGCCGGGCGATGGCCGCGGCGAGACCATCCTGCCTGAGGAGGCGAAAGGTCATCGCTTCCGAGATCGTCACCAGGCCGAAATGGCGGTGGCCGAGATCATAGAGCATGTCGAAGGCTTCGCCGAAGGCGTGCGCGCCATCCGTGTCGAGCCAGTTGTAGCCAAAGTCGCTGTCGAGCAGCCGGCCGTGAGCGACGAACGGGAAGCCACGCTCGCGCAGATAGGCAAGGCGCACGTCGGTCTCGGCGATGCGGGTGACGACGACGCCATCGGCGCGCCCGGATTCAACGACGTGGCGCAGCACCGACAGTTCGGAATGGCCGAGTGCGGCCGTGGCCAGGATGAGGTCGGCGCCATGCGACACCAACCCTTCGCCGAGCCCGGTGACGAATTCGCCCAGGAAGGAATCGACAAGATTGGGGCCGCGGATCGGCAGGACGAGACCGACGAAGCCGCTGCGGCCCGAGACAAGCGTGCGCGCCGCGGTGTTGGGCACATAACCGGCCTGGCGTGCCGCCTGCGCGACACGCTCCCTCGTCTTCAGCGCGATCTGCTCATGGCCGGCAAGCGCCCGCGAGACCGTCGTGATCGACAGGTCGAGGCTTGCCGCGAGCTCCTTCAGCGTGATGACGCGACTCGTCATCGATCCTCCCCAAGGTCAATTTGAAACGTTTGTAGTCGTCTTTTGCAAGAATGCAAACGTTTTAAATTTCGGTCAGAGATGGCCACCTGGCTCGAACAGGGCGCAAGCAAGTGGGGCGCGCCTGCTTCATGCCGCAGGCCGCCTCCGCGAGGACGCGTCAATTCGAGGAGAAAGGCTTACTGCAAGATCCGCGCGGCGGACGGCATGGAATGGTCATGCGCGATGCCGGCATCGGCGTCGCCCACGCCGAGCGCACGGTCGAGACCGGTCGCCACCACCGAGACCCTGAAACGGCCTTCCATGCTCTTGTCGAAAATGGCGCCAACGATGATGTCGGCATCCTCGTAGACCTCCTCGCGGATGCGGGTGGCGGCCTCGTCGACCTCGAACAGGGTCATGTCGCGGCCGCCCGATATCGAGACCAGCACGCCCTTGGCGCCCTTCATCGACACTTCGTCAAGCAGCGGGTTGGCGATCGCGGCTTCGGCCGCCTTCATCGCCCGGCTTTCGCCCGACGCCTCGCCGGTTCCCATCATGGCGCGGCCCATGCCGCGCATGACCGATTTGACGTCGGCGAAGTCGAGATTGATCAGGCCTTCCTTGACGATGAGATCGGTGATGCAGCTGACGCCCGAATAAAGCACCCGGTCAGCGATGACGAACGCATCGGCGAAGGTGGTCTTGGCATCGGCGATGCGGAACAGGTTCTGGTTCGGGATGACGATCACGGTGTCGGCGGCTTCGCGCAGCCGCTCGATACCTTCCTCGGCCATCTGCATGCGACGCCGGCCCTCGAAGGTGAAGGGCTTGGTGACGACGCCCACCGTCAGGATGCCGGCCTTGCGCGCGGCTTGCGCGATGATCGGGGCAGCGCCGGTGCCGGTACCGCCGCCCATGCCGGCGGTGACGAAACACATATGCGTGCCGGCCAGATGGTCCATGATCTCGTCGAGCGATTCCTCGGCCGCGGCGCGGCCGATCTCGGGCAGCGAGCCGGCGCCCAGACCTTCGGTGACATGCGCGCCAAGCTGGATCAGCCGCGTCGCCTTCGACATGGTCAGCGCCTGGGCATCGGTATTGGCGGCGATGAATTCGGTTCCCTGAAGCTGCTCCGCGATCATGTTGTTGATGGCGTTGCCGCCGCCGCCGCCGACACCGATAACGGTGATCTTGGGCCTCATCTCGGAGATTTCCGGCTTCTTGAACTCGGCCATGCCTGCTTCTCCTTCGCCAATTGCGCGCGCTTCACGACCCATGAGCAGACTGTCTGCAAGACATTGCAATCGAGCGGCATGACGCGAATCAGTCCGTCCGGATGGGTACCCCAAAAAGCCAGAGAGCGGCCGGACGTGCAAGTGCGCGCAAGGTCAAGATTTGTGATCGCGATATTGCAAACCGCTACGCGGATGCCACTTGCCTGCAAACGAGGGCGAAAGGCCAGCACTTGCGGCTTCCCAGCGAACGTTGGCGCGAAGCGAACGCCGATCCATGGCGCAGATGCTGATCATCCATGCCAATCACCGACACAGCCCGGCTGCTTTGTCCCAGCTGCGCGAAACCGGGCTGCCGGACAGTCTCTCCCACATGCGCCGGCTTCGTTCCGCGCGACCTGCCCTTGGCCGCATTGCGACGGCTTGCCGCGCAACGATTGAGGCGTCTATCATGCGCCGATATATCGCCGACTTCGGCGTCCGCCGTGCTAGGCCCAATCAGGATCACCTGCGGCTGCCGCCGTCAGGCCAGATTTCAGAACGAATGAAGTAGCGCCCCCGCCAATGGCCGACAGAACACAATTCGGGTTGAGCGCCATCGACAGCGTACCCCTGCATGAAAAGGTCTATCTGGAGCTTGTGCGGGCGCTGATGTCGGGCCAGTTCACGCCCGGCCAGAAGCTGACGTCGCGCAAGCTCGCCAAGGAACTCGGCACCAGCGACATGCCCGTGCGCAGCGCCTTCATGCGGCTGCAGGCATTGCGGGCGCTAAGCCCGATGCCGAACGGCAGCGTCGAAGTGCCGGTTATTTCGGCCGAACGGTTTTCGCAACTGACGGCCGTGCGCACGACGCTCGAAGGCTCGGCGACCGAGCTCGCGACAAAGCGCATCAACGGCAACAACCTGCGGACGATTCGACGCCACAGCACCGAATTGACCCTGGCTGCGCGCGAAGGCGATATCGACGACTATCTCAGGAAGAATTACGCTTTCAAGTTCTCGATCTATCGCCATTGCGGTAACGAGCAGATGATCTTCCTGATCGAGACCGTGTGGATGCAGGTCGGCCCCTTCCTCCGGAACCTCGCCATGGGGTTTGAGGACGATCTCTCCTCCATCCTCGACATCGACTATCACGAGGAAGTCGTCGCCGCGATCGAGGCGCAGGACGCGGCGCGTGCTCGCGCGGCTATCGTTCGCGACATCGACGAAGGCGCGGCGCACATCTTGCGCCAGGCCAAATTTCCGGATTCCAGGAGCTAGGACGCAAAGGCCGATCGTGCCCGCCTGGCCGCGAAGACGGGATACCGAATGCCGGTAGTGGGCCAAGCAGAAGAACGTCGCGACCGCCAAGGCCGCTCCGGAAGGCGCTGGCGACACATGGACATGGACGGCAATTGATGCCGACACCAAGCTTGTCGTGTCGTGGCTGGTCGGCGGGCGTGACAGCGAATACGCGATGGGCTTCATGGACGATCTTTCGCGCCGCCTCGCCAATCGAGTGCAGCTTACCAGTGATGGCCACAGGGCTTATCTAGAGGCTGTCGAAGGCGCATTCGGCGGCGACATCGACTACGCTATGCTGATCAAGCTCTACGGGGCTCCGCCTGACAGCGCCAAGGGTCGCTACAGCCCCGCTGGCTATGTCGGCTCACGCAAGACCAATGTCGAGGGGAACCCCGATCCTAAGCATGTCAGCACGTCATTTGCGGAACGCCAGAACCTAACCATGCGGATGCACATGCGCCACTTTACTCGCCTGACCAATGGCTTTTCCAAAAAGGTGGAGGGTCACGCCAACGCGGTCGCGCTGCACTTCATGTACTACAATTTTGTTCGCATCCATGCGACCTTGCGCATGACCCCGGCGATGGCCGCTGGCGTGACTGGGAAGCTTTGGGAGATTGGTGACATCGTGGCGTTGATCGAAGCGAAGGAAGCCGAAAAACCGATGGTTCGCGGGTCGTACAAGAGGCGGGAAGCATAAGGCGTAAGCATGCGAGAGGAAGAACGGCGTTCTATCATCCACTCACTGGTTGAGTTGGATCGGCCGGTTGCCGAGCTTGAAACGCTCCTAGCGCCGCTTCCCTGGGATTATCCAAAACCGCTGGTCAGACTGACCTACAATCACATTCGAAGCGTTCTCTTGCGCTTTCTGGCCGGGAACCTTGGCGCGAAGGACGTGGAGGAATGGGCAGAACTTGTTGAAATGCGAGATGACATTGAGTTCGCGGACGAGCGGACGAA
This sequence comes from Mesorhizobium intechi, assembly GCF_002879535.1. Classification (GTDB taxonomy): domain Bacteria; phylum Pseudomonadota; class Alphaproteobacteria; order Rhizobiales; family Rhizobiaceae; genus Mesorhizobium; species Mesorhizobium intechi. Next base: position 13,155 of record NZ_PNOT02000253.1, on the reverse strand, counting down.
AGAGGTAATCCACACGCTGTCCACGCCGCAGATCCACTTTCCTATCGATGGTCAGCTTGCGCAGCTTCTGCTCTCGCCAATTTCAAACTGACCCACTACCCGAATGCCCCTTGGCTTTCCGCCTTCTTGCCTCTATGTTGCGATCGCAGATCGCGAAATTGGTTTTTGGAATGCCTCCCGACATCCCAGCTAGTGACTTGAAAAGATAAGGAAAAATATCCGGCAGTGGCTGGATAGGCTTTCCAGAAACTCACAAGCATTTTTTTGCCAGGGATCGCGCAGCCGGTAGGGGTTGGGCACCTTCGAAAACCAGGGGTTTAAATTGAGCGATGCAATTGCGGACGTTCTGAGCTGGCTTGAAAGCAGAAGCGACATACAGAGCCTGAGGGCGGCGGTGTGCGACCTCAACGGCGTCATGCGGGGAAAACGCATACCCGTGGAGCAGGCCCGCAAGGCGCTGGAAGGCAAGCTGCGCATGCCCTATTCGCTGATCGGGCTCGACATCTGGGGCGAGGACATCGAAGGCAACAGTCTGGTTTTCTCGACCGGCGATGCCGATGGCCTCTGCCAATGGACGGGACGCGGCATCTTGCCGGTGGACTGGACGGCGCATCCGACCGCGCTTGTCCCGCTCTGGCTCGCCGATGAAAGCGGCGCGCCGTATCTCGGCGATCCCCGGCGTGCACTGGCCCGTATCCTAGACCGCTACAAGGCGCTTGGCCTGACCCCGGTCGCGGCGACGGAACTTGAATTCTATCTGGTCGATCCGCAATCGCAGCGGCCGGTCGGTCCTGTCTCGCCTGTCACCGGGCGGCGCCTCGATTCCGACGCGGCACTGTCGATCGACGAGATCGACGACTTCGAAGCCTTCATCCACGACGTCTACGAAGCATGCCGGGCGCAAGGCATTCCGGTCGACACGGCGATTGCCGAAAATGGCGTCGGCCAGTTCGAGATCAATCTGAACCATGTCGCCGACGCGCTGCGGGCGGCCGACGACGCGGTGCTGTTCAAGCGCACGGTGAAGGGCATTGCCCGCAAGCACGGCTTTGCCGCCTGCTTCATGGCCAAACCCTATGGCGACCGCGCCGGCAACGGCTTTCACGTGCATTTCAGCCTGGTCGACGGCGAAGGGCGCAATGTGTTCGACGACGGCACCGATCAGGGCTCGGAAACCATGCGTCACGCGGTCGGCGGGCTGCTGGCGGCGATGGCCGAGAGCACGCTGGTGTTCGCACCGCACTTCAATTCCTACCGCAGGCTCCGCCCACGTTCCTATGCGCCGACGGCGGTCGCCTGGGGCTACGAGAACCGCATGGTCGCGATCCGCATTCCCGGCGGCCCGACCGGGGCCCGCCGCATCGAGCATCGCGTGTCGGGAGCGGACGCCAATCCTTATCTGGTGCTTGCCGCCATATTGGGCGCGGCCCTGATCGGCATCGAAAGGGAGATGTCGCCGGGCGAGCCGACCGGGAGCGAAGGACAAGGCGCGGCACCAGCCAAGCTGCCGCCGGACTGGGCCTCGGCGATCGCCACCTTCGAAAGCGGGACACATGTGGCGGAGATTTTCCCGGCGATCCTGCGCGACTCCTTCGTCGCCTGCAAACGCCAGGAGTTGAATACGTTTGCTCTCAACGTCAGCGATTTCGAGATCGAGACCTATCTCGAAAGTGTCTGAGGCCCTACGAGGACCGCTCGGCCTTCAGCACCGAGACCGCCGCCTCGCTGTTGTGGACGTAGTCGTTGGCGTCCGGCTGCTTCTGCAGCAAAAGGATGAACAACAGATCGGTCAGCGTCAGTTGCGCGTCGCGCGCGGTGATTGAGGAAGAGCGCGCGCGCTCCTCGTCGGCGATGGTGTAGAGGCGGATGTCGGCGACCCGGCTCAGCGGATTGTCGTGCAGGCCGGTGACGGCGATCACCGTCGTGCCGCGCCTGGCGGCGAGTTCGGCGATGCGCAAGGTTTCGATGCTGGCGCCGGAATAGGAGAGCGCGAACAACACGTCGCCAGGCCCGAGCGTCGCGGCATTGGCCATCTGGATGTGGCTATCGCTGTCATGCAGCACGTTGCGGCCTAGCTTCATCAGCTTGTAGGAGAAATCGCGCGCCACCAGCGAGGAGGCGCCGACGCCGACCAGATGGATGCGGCGGGCGCCATCAAGCAGCTCCAGCGTCCGGGAGATGATGCGCTCGCTGTTGGCGGCGGCGGTCTGCTGCATCGACAGAAGCTTACTGCCGATCAGTTTCTTGAGGATGACCGGATAGGTGTCGCCAACCTCAATGGAGCCGTGGATGACGCCGGCCGGCACCTGCCAGTCCTGTGCCTTCGCCTCGCTGACCGCGAGCTTGAGCTCCTGGTAGCTGGCATAGCCGAGCTTCTGGCTAAACTTGACGACACTCGACTGACTGCGGCCGATCTCGGCAGCCAGCGCTGCCGTCGACAGGCGCAGCATCTGCTCGGGATTGTCGACGATGTACTGGCCGATCTCGCGGTCGCCGGGCGCCATGCCGTCGAGCTTCGCATTGATCTTCTTGAGAACGGACATGGACCCCTCTGAGCGCTTCGATGCTCGGAGGAATAAAATATTCCAATTTCGATTGACAGCCAAGAACGCAGAATTAATTCTTGAATCGGCCAGGTTCGGCAATCGAATGGCTCTCCTGGAGAGACCGGACCGCCGGCCGGGCTTTCGTCACCAAAGGGTTCAGCCATGGACAGATTGCGGATCGTCGGCGGCCAAAGACTGGAAGGCGCGGTCACCATTTCCGGCGCCAAGAACGCTGCCTTACCGCAGATCGCGGCCGCCCTGCTCAGCCCCTACCCGCTCGAACTGACCAACCTGCCTGATGTGACCGATGTCGAAAACATGCTGGGCGTGGTGCGGCTTCACGGCGCCGAGGTGACGCCATCGCCGCATGCCGCGACAATCGATACGAGTGCGGCCGTTTCCAAGGAGACGTCCTATGACACAGTGCGGAAAATGCGCGCGACGGTGCTGGTTCTGGCGCCACTGCTCGCGCGTTTCGGTCATGCCCGGGTATCGCTGCCGGGCGGCTGCGCGATCGGCGCGCGACCGGTCGACATGCATGTCGCGGCGCTCGCGGCGCTCGGTGCGAAGATCGCCATCGAGAATGGCCTGATCGTCGCCTCGGCGCCGAACGGGCTGACCGGCACGCGCGTCGTGCTCAGTTCGCCGTCCGTCGGAGCAACGGAAACCGCCATGATGGCGGCGACCACGGCCAAGGGCGAAACCGAAATCCTCAACGCAGCGCGCGAACCGGAAGTGGCCGATCTCGCCGCTTGTCTCAACGCCATGGGGGCGCGCATCGAGGGCGCCGGCACGCACCGCATCCTGATCGCCGGCGACACCGGTTGGCACGCGGCCCGGCACGACATCATTCCGGACCGCATCGAGGCCGGCACCTATGCCATCGCCGCGGCGATCACCGGCGGCCAGCTTGAGCTCACCCACGCCCGGCTCGAGCACATGGCCTCGGTGGTGCAATTGCTGGAGGCCACCGGCGTCAGCGTCTGGCCTGGCGATCGCGGGCTCATCGTCTCGCGCGACCGCCCGCTCAGGGCCGCCGATCTCACAACGGAACCCTATCCGGGGTTTCCGACCGATCTGCAGGCGCAGTTCATGGCGCTCATGTGCTGCGCCGAGGGCGCGTCGCTGCTGCGCGAAACCATCTTCGAGAACCGCTTCATGCATGTGCCCGAACTGATGCGGCTTGGCGCCAACATCAAGCTGCAAGGCACCATGGCGCTGGTGCGCGGCGGCGAGAAGCTGCATGGCGCGCAGGTGATGGCCACCGACCTGCGCGCTTCTGTGTCACTGGTGCTGGCGGCATTGGTCAGCGAAGGCCAGACGATCATCAACCGCGTCTATCATCTCGATCGCGGCTATGAGCAGTTGGACCGCAAGCTGCGTCTCTGCGGCGCCGACATCGAGCGGCTGAGCGCATGAGCAGCCCGTGCTATTTCCTCGGCGTCGATGGCGGCGGAACCGGCTGCCGGGCCCGTGTCGAAGATGCGGAAGGCAACGTGCTGGGACAAGGCCTGTCCGGTCCAGCGACGACGCGACTCGGCATCGACACGGCCTGGGCCTCCATTGCCAAGGCCTTTGCCACGGCGATCGAGGAGGCTGGCTTTGGACCAACCGAGATCGCTGGGATTCACGCTGGCATCGGGCTTGCCGGTATCGGCCGCAAGGGCGCGCTGGAGACGTTGCGGGCAATCGCGCACCCGTTTGCCAGCATCGATTTCGTCAGCGACGGCGTCGGCGCCTGCCTGGGCGCGCATTCCGGTCAGGACGGCGCCATCGTCATCGCCGGCACCGGTTCGATCGGCCTCGGCTTTGTCGAGGGACGCGACCTGCGCGTCGGCGGCTACGGTTTTCCGATCTCCGACGAAGGCAGCGGCGCCCATCTTGGGCTGAAAGCCGTGCAACTGGCGTTGCGCGGTCATGACGGCCGGCACGAGCGGACGGCGCTGTTGGCGGAGGTGATGCAACGTTTCGAGGGTGACCCGATGGCGGCGGTCGCCTGGATGGATCGCGCCAGCGCCACGGATTACGCTGCTCTGGCGCCGATGGTCATGCGCCATGCCGACCAGGGCGATCCCGCCGGGCGGCGTATCGTGCAAAGTGCGGCAGGGCAGATCGACACGTTGGTGCGGGTGCTGTTCGAAAAAGGCGCGCCGCGCGTGACCTTGCTGGGCGGCCTCGCCAGCCCTCTCGAACCCTGGCTTTCGCCCGATGTTCGGCGCCGCCTGAAGCCCGCCGACGGCGACGCCGTGTCCGGCGCGATCATCCTTGCCAAGAGATCGCCCCGCCTCTTGTGGGCCTAGCGAAGAGATAGGAATAAAATATTCCGATCTCCTGTTGACGATGAGAATATCCAATTCTAGAAAGTTAACAACGAAGAACTTCGATGACGGATCACGTCCGTGTGCCCTGGTGCCGGTTGAGCCATGCCGGACGCCGGCAGCAGAATCTTTGAAAGCACTGGAATGACCGAGCAAGGTTTGATGTCTGAGCTGGACCTGCTGGTTTCCGAAGGCCGCAATCCGCGGACGATGGATATCGACCTGCTGCCGACCATCGATGTGCTGCGCAAGATCAATGACGAGGACAGGATTGTCCCGGCGGCTGTCGAAAAGGTGCTGCCGGCAATCGCCGCCGCGGTCGACCGGATCGTGCTTGCATTCCAGAAAGGCGCGCGCCTGATCTATGTCGGCGCGGGCACCAGCGGCCGCCTCGGCGTCCTCGATGCTTCCGAATGCCCACCCACTTTCGGCGTGCCCGAAGACATGGTGATCGGCCTGATCGCCGGCGGCCCGGACGCCCTGGTGCGATCGACGGAAGGTGCCGAGGATGACCCGAAAATGGGTGCGCGGGCATTGCAGGAGATCAGGCTGACACCGGACGACGTCGTGGTGGGCATCGCCGTCAGCGGGCGCACCCCCTACGTCATCGGCGGGCTGAACTATGCGAAGCAGGTCGGCGCGACCACGGTTGCCCTGTCCTGCAATCCGGCATCGACCATTGCCGGCATCGCCGACATCGCCATCTCGCCGGTCGTCGGCCCTGAGGTTCTTACCGGATCGACCCGGCTGAAGTCGGGAACGGCGCAGAAGCTGGTGCTCAACATGCTGACAACGGCCTCGATGATCCGCATCGGCAAGAGCTATGAGAATCTGATGGTCGACCTCAACCCGTCCAACAAGAAGCTGGTCGCGAGAGCCATCAGGATCATCATGCAGACCAGCGGCTGCACGGCGCAGCGTGCCAAACGGGTTCTCGCCCAGGCCGGCAATGATGTGAAGCTGGCGATCCTGGTGGCGATCACAGGCTTCGATGTCGAGGAAGCGCGCGCGGCGCTCGGAAAGGCCGGAGGTTTCCTGCGAAAGGCGATCAGCGACAGGACGGCATGAAGCCGCACGAGACAAGACGGCAAGGAGCCGCTTTAGACAAGACGGCGTCAAGCCGCATAGACTGGGCCGATACTCCAAAGCATGTGTGCCTTGGAAGCGGTCCGTAGAAACTGCAAGGCATCAAGTTCAAAATCATAATGGGAGACAAAAATGGCAAGGCATCTCACAAGGACACTCCTGTCGGGCATCACGGTTGCCGCGATGCTCGGCGTGGCTGTGGTTTCAGCGCAGGCGGCAACGCTGCATATGGCCTGGTCGCAGGACGCCACGGGACTTGACCCGCACAAGCAGACGGCCTTTTCGTCGCTGCGGCTGCTGGAACTGATCTATGAGCCGCTGGTGCGCGTCGATGCCAGCCTGCAGATCATCCCCGCCATCGCCACATCCTGGGAGTTCTCCAAGGACGGCAAGGAGCTGACCTTCAAGCTCGATTCCAAGGCGAAATTCCAGGACGGCACGGCCGTCACCTCAGCCGACGTCAAGGCCTCGTTCGAGCGCATTCTCGACGAGAAGACGGGCGCGGCGGCCCGCGCCAATTTCCTGTCGATCGCCGGCATCGACACGCCGGACGCCGCCACCGTCGTATTCCATCTGTCGCAGCCCGACGTGCCGATCCTGACGGCGATGAGCGACGTCAACGCGGCCATCGTCCCAGCCAGTGAAATCAAGGCTGGCTCGATCGGCACCAAGGCGGTCGGCTCGGGCCCGTTCAAGCTCGACAAGTGGGACCCCAACGCCAAGGAAGTCTTGAAGGCCAACAAGGACTGGGCCGGCGGCGCCACCGGCGTCGACGGCATCGAGATCAGCGTGCTGCCGGACGAAGCGGCGATCCTCGCCGCCATGCGCACCAAGCAGATCGATTTCGCCCTGCTCAACGATCCACTGGTCGCCACGCTGGTGCCGAAAGAGGCGAGCCTGCAGCTGAATCGCGTACCGGTGCTTGCCTATCACGTGCTGCAGCTCAACCCGTCGCGCAAGCCGATGACCGAGCTCAAGGTGCGCCAAGCCATCTCCTGCGCCATCGACCGGCAGGAGGTGCTGGACACGGCTTCGCTCGGCGAAGGCAAGGTGACCGGACCGCTGACCATCCCGGCGCTCGCCACCGATCCGACCCAGCTGTTCTGCTACAAGCGCGATGTCGAAAAGGCCAAGAAGCTGATGGCGGAGGCCGGCTTTGCCGACGGCTTTTCGGCGACCGTGATCGGCGCCACCGGCGAGCCGCCGACGGCGGCGGCGGAAGCCCAGGTCATCCAGTCGCAGCTGGCTGAAATCGGCGTCAAGCTCGACATCAAGATGATGGAGCTCAACGTCTATGTCGACGCCTGGCTGAAGGGCGATTTCGACATGGCGATCGCGCTCAATGGCGGCCGCGCCGACCCCTACACCATGTACAACCGCTACTGGACCAAGGCAGGCAATCTGCAGAAGGTGGCGAACTATATCGACGACACGCTGGACAGCCAGATGCAGCAGGGCCGCGCCGAGACCGATCCGGCCAAACGAAAGGCGATCTTCGCCGACTTCGAGAAGCACCTCGCGGAGATGTCGCCGTGGATCTGGCTCTACACCTCCTACAGCTATACCGCCCAGCAGAAGAACATCGCCGGCTTCGTGCCGACGCCGACGGGCACGCTGTTCAGCCTGAGCAAGGTTACCATCCAGCAGTAGCCGCAGGCATTGGGCGAGAGGACTTCTTCGCGTGAACTATCTGATGCGACGACTGGCGACGTTTCCTCTCGTCCTGCTTGGCGTGTCCATCCTGGTCTTCGTGGCGATCCGGATGGTGCCCGGCGATTCGATCACGGCGATGCTGGGCACCGAAGCCGGCCTGCTGACGCCGGCACAACGGGATTCGCTCGCCGCATATTTCGGCATCGACCAGCCCTGGTTCGTCCAGTACTGGCGTTGGATCGGCGGGATCCTGCAGGGCAATTTCGGCGTCTCGGTCACCTATGGTAGGCCGGTGCTCGACGTCATCCTCGAACGCTTCCCGCTGACGCTGGAATTGGCTCTGCTGTCGATGGTCATCGCGCTTGCCGTCGGCATGCCGGCCGGAATCTATGCCGCCACGCACAACGAAAAACGGTCGGATCTCGGGGTGCGCATCGTCGCCATGATCGGCCAGTCAACGCCGAGCTTCGTGCTTGGCCTGTTGATCATCTACACGCTGTCGGCCGGCTTCGGTGTGCTGCCGGCGATGGGTGAATTCGCGCCGCTCTGGCAGGATCCCTTGCGCAATCTCAGCCAGTTGATCCTGCCAGCCATCACGTTGGGCTTTGCCTTCGCCGCGTCGGTCACGCGCATATCACGCTCGGCCATGCTCGACGTTTTGAGCGACGACTATGTGCGCACCGCGCGCAGCAAGGGCGCTTCGGCGCGCAGCGTCATCTGGCGCCATGCCTTGCCGAATGCGCTGATCCCGGTGGTGACGCTGAGCGGCATCGAATTCGGCTATCTCCTGGGCGGCGCCGTCATCGTCGAGCAGATCTATGCCTTGCCCGGCCTCGGACGCATGGTGCTCGACGCCATCCTGCAGCGCGATTACGCGCTGGTGCAGGGCGCGGTGCTGTTCATCGCCTTCAACTTCATGATCGTCAATCTCCTGGTCGACCTCGCCTATGTCGCGCTCGATCCGCGCATCAGGCTGGGAGAGTCCTGATGCGCATCCTGCGCGCCATCTTCGGCCATGGCAGCGGCCGCATCGGCGGCGTCATCGTCGGCGTCTATCTAGTGATCGCGGTTCTCGGCCTGCTCGGGCTGACCCCACACAACCCGATCACGCAGTTCCGTATCGACCGGCTGCACGCCCCCAATGGCGCCTACTGGATGGGCACCGATTTGTTCGGCCGCGACGTCGCCAGCCGGCTGATGGCCGGCATCGGGCAATCCTTCACGGTCGCCTTCTTCTCGGTGGCCTTCGCGACCCTTGCCGGCACTGTGCTCGGGCTGGCCGCAGCCTGGCTCGGACGCCGCTGGGACGGCGTGGTGATGCGCATCATGGATGTGCTGCTGGCATTCCCGGCAATCCTTCTGGCGCTGCTCATCGTGACCGTCGCCGGGCCAGGCACATGGACCAGCGTCGTCGCCATCGGCATCGTCTACACGCCGATCTTCACGCGCGTGGTGCGCGGCCCTGCCCTGTCGCTCAAGGCACGCGAATTCGTCGACGCCGCACGCACTTTTGGAAGCAGTTCCAGCTACATCGTCACGCGGCACCTGCTGCTCAATCTGGTGGCGCCGCTGACGGTGCAGGTGACGCTGGCGCTGGCCTGGGCGCTGCTCACGGAAGCCGGGTTGAGCTTCCTTGGGCTGGGCACACAGCCGCCAGCCGCCTCGCTTGGCCTGATGCTGAGCGACAGCCGCAATCTGATGGAGACCGCGCCCTGGCTGATGATCTTTCCGGGACTGACCATAATGATCAGCATCCTCGGCTTCAACCTGCTGGGTGATGCCTTGCGCGACATCCTCGACCCCAGGATGCGGAGGGTGCCGGCATGACGCCGCTGCTGTCGGTCCGCGATCTGCACGTCGGCTTCGGCCGCGATCCGCATGCCAATGAGGTGGTGCGCGGCGTCAGCTTCGACCTTGCCGATGGTGAAACACTTGCAATCGTCGGCGAAAGCGGCTCCGGCAAATCCGTCACCGCGCTGTCAATCAACCGGCTGATCGATTTCGGTGGCGGCCGCATCACCGGCGGCGCGATGACGCTGAAGCGGGCCGACGGCAGTCTCCTCGACCTGATAACTGCCCCCGAACCGCAGCTGACCGGCATTCGCGGCGCCGAGATCGGCATGATCTTCCAGGAGCCGATGACCTCGCTCAATCCGGTGCTGACCATCGGCACGCAGATCGAGGAATCGTTTCGCCTGCACCGCGGCCTGACCGGCCGGCAAGCCACGGCGGCGGCCAAGGATGCGCTCGACCGCGTGCGCATTCCCGATGCCGCGAGGCGGCTCAAATACACGCCAAACCAGCTGTCGGGCGGCATGCTGCAAAGGGTGATGATCGCCATTGCGCTCGCCTGCAACCCACGCCTGCTGATCGCCGACGAGCCGACCACCGCGCTCGACGTCACCGTGCAGGGCGTTGCTGGCCGAGTTGAAGCGCGAAACAGGCATGTCTGTCATCTTCATCACCCACGACATCGGCCTGGTTGCCGGCATCGCCGACAAAGTGATGGTGATGCAGAACGGGCAGGCCGTGGAGCAAGGCGAGTTGAATCAGATCCTCGACAGGGCGCGGCATCCCTATACCCAGCATCTGCTGCAGGACGTGCCGCATTTCGCCAATGGAAGCGTGACCCGCGCGGACGGCCAGCGAGACAAGAGTGAAAACACGGAGCCGGCCTTGAAGGTCGACGGCCTGGTGGTGCGGTTTCCCCTCAAGAGCAATTTCTTCAGCCGCGCCACCGGCGCCGTGCATGCCGTCGATGGCGTCGACTTCGACCTGATGCCGGGCGAGACGCTGGCCATCGTCGGCGAAAGCGGTTCCGGCAAATCGACCACCGCGAAGGCGGTGCTGGGGCTGGTGCGCTCGACGCGCGGCAACTTCTCGCTCGGCACTCGAAAGACTTCTGCCGAGCACAGCGCCAAGCCCGTGCAGATGGTCTTCCAGAACCCCTATGCCTCGCTCAATCCGAGGCTGGCCATCGAAAGCATCCTGGCCGAACCGGTGATCGCGAACGGTGGTCGTGTGGACACCGAGACACGCGCCAGAATGGCGAGCCTGCTGGAACGGGTCGGCTTGCCCCGAAATAGCCTGGAGCGCTATCCGCATGAATTCTCGGGCGGCCAGCGGCAGAGGCTGTGCATTGCCCGCGCGCTGATGCTCAATCCGTCCGTGGTCGTTCTCGATGAGGCGGTATCGGCACTGGACGTCTCGGTGCAGGCCAAGGTGCTGGAGTTGCTGGTCGAATTGCAGCGCGAGTTCGGTCTGGCCTATCTCTTCATCTCGCACGACATGGCGGTTGTCGAGCGGATCGCGCACCGCATTGCTGTCATCTATGCCGGCCAGATCGTCGAGATCGGCGACGCGGCCTCGGTGCTGTCGAAGCCGAGGCACTCCTATACGAAGAAACTGATCGCAGCGGTTCCGACCATCGACCGGCGGCGCGAGCATTTCGAGATCGACACACGCCAGGTGCCCTCGCTCGTGCGCCCGCAGGGTTTCGAGCCGGCGCCGGCGCGATGGGAGCAGTTCGGCCCGGACCATCGAGCGAGGGTTGAGGCGTGACGTCAGTTCTTTCGACCGATCTTCAACAGCTCTTCGACCGCGCCTTCGCACCGTTGGAAGCCGCAATGGGTGCCAAGCGGATTCCCGGCGGCGTGCTCGGCATTGTCGACAGCAATGGCCATCGCATCGTCAGGGCTATCGGCTCGGCGCAACTCGTGCCCAAGCAGCGTCCAATGACGGTCGAAACCTGGTTCGACCTGGCATCGCTGACCAAAGTCATATTCACCACGCCGCGCATCCTGGCGCTGGCGGAAACCGGCGTCATCGATCTCGACGCGCCGCTGATCTCGGTGCTGCCCGATCTTCGCCAGTACGATCAATCGGCGTGGGAGCGGAAGGTGACGTTTCGCCAGTGCCTCGGCCATCAGACGCCGTTTCCGGCTGTCGAACCGATCTACACTTACGGGCGCGATCCCGAATTGCTGCGTGCCTTCATCCTGCAGCGCGAATGGCGAGCCCGTGAGCCCGTCTATTCCGACATCAATTTCATCCTCCTCGGCTTTGCGCTGGAGCGGCTGTCGGGAAAGAGCATCCGCGACATGGATCCCTGCACCGGATTTGCCTGGTCCACCGATCCGGATGCCGCCGCGGCGACCGAGGACTGCACCTGGCGTCGTCGCGTGCTCTCTGGTGAGGTTCACGACGACAATTGCTCGGCGCTGCAAGGCGCCGGTCATGCCGGGCTCTTCGGTACGGCGGCTTCGGTGCTTGATTTCGCGCAAGGGCTGCTGTCCGGTGCTTCCAAGAATTCGGTCGCGCTGATGCGCACGCCCTTGTCCGCTACCCGCACCCATGGCTGGGAGCGCTCCCATGAGGGTTGGTCCGGCGGGGCCTTGTGCAGCCCGGGAACGATCGGCCACACCGGCTTTACCGGCACGGGGTTGTGGATCGATTTCGACAAAGGCAAGGCCTGGACCTTGCTGACCAACCGGATCCATCCGACACGTCATTTCGACAGTGGAATCGTCCTGCTTCGGCAAGCGGTCGGCGACTTCGTCAATGGACTTTAGGAGCTAGATGATGGAACCAATCTGGGCCGTCGGCCTGATGACCGGCACCGTGCTTGACGGCAATATCGACGTCGCGCTGATCAAGACCGATGGCGAGCGCATCGACGATTTCGGCACCTACCGGCTGATGCCCTATCCCCAATCGATCCGTTCGCTGCTGGAGGAGACGCTGACTGCGGCAAGAGCCTGGAATTTTGTCGGGCCGGAACCGGCGATCTTCCGCGAGGCCGAGGAAGCGCTGACGCGTGCCCAGTCCGCAGCGGTCAGGGACTTGGTCGAGAGCTATGGCATGACCATGGCCGACATCGGCGTCGTCGGCTTTCACGGCCAGACGGTGCTGCATCGCGCGCCGCAGGTGGGACGGCTCGGCCAGACGCGGCAATTGGGTGACGGCGAGCTGATGCATTCCCTGTTGGGCACCAAGGTCGCCTATGATTTCCGCTCGGCCGACATGCGCGCGGGCGGGCAAGGCGCCCCTCTGGCCGCCGCCTATCACACGGCGCTGATGCGCAGCGCCGGCGCCAGCGGCGAAGTGGCCGTGCTCAATCTCGGCGGCGTCGCCAATGTCACCTGGTGGGACGGCGCCGACAATGTCGTCGCCTTCGACACCGGGCCGGCCAATGCGCCGCTCAACGATTTCATCAAATCGAAGGGGCTCGGCGACATGGACCGCGATGGCGCGCTTGGCCGCGCGGGAACGGTCGACGAGGCCCGGCTCGCCAAGCTGCTGCAGCATCCTTACCTCAGCAAGCCCTATCCCAAATCGCTGGACCGTTTCGATTTCGGCGCCGCCATGGCCGATGGCCTCGACGCCGAGGATGGCGCGGCCCTGCTCACCGCCTTCACGGCCGGCGCTGTCGGCAAGGCGCTCGACCTGTTGCCAAGCCGGCCCAGAAAATTGGTGGTCAGCGGCGGTGGCCGCCACAATCCGACGATGATGGCCATGCTCGCCAGCCGCGCCGGCGTCGAGGTGGTGCAGGC
>NZ_PNOT02000294.1 GCF_002879535.1 Mesorhizobium intechi | reverse complement strand
GAATATCGACCGGGCTCTTTGGAGCGCGGATCGCCTTTGGGCTGGCCAGGTGTACGTGAATGGATGGTACGTCGGCGGCGTAGAAACGCCGTTCGGTGGAGTGAAGCAGTCTGGCTACGGCAGGGAAAAGGGTCAGGAAGCCCTTGATGGATACGTGCAGACCAGAAATATTGGCATCCGGATCTCACAACCCTTGTCTGGTTCGGGCAACAGCGTCCGCAACAGCTCAACATGACCTGGTTGTCGCCGGCAGTTGTTCGCAATCACTGCACCTTGGGTGTGGCGGCCGAGACGCGGGTATTTGCCAAGATCTACTTTTTCGTTGCGCGAACCTAGCGCCTGGCCCGATGGGCTGATCAGTGGGCCACGGCTGCCAGGTTGGGTTGAAAATTCCCCATCCTATTGCGGTTCAGGTCATATGTCTGGCCCGTTGCACCGCCACTCATCCCTCTTTTCGAGCAGAATTTCTCGGACATCATTCTGAAGATTCCGACGACCTCGAACGGGTACCGCGCTGCCCTAGGACGGCCTTGGCGTCGTTGGCGAACGCTTGCGTTAAAGCTCCAGCGATGCGGCGTCAGCTCTTGCCGGAAGGGCCAGCACGTTCCGCGCGGGGACCCGCAGCTCTGCTATGTCGCGCATTGCACCTCGCCACCCTGATGCCTCCTGTGAATGTGAGATCACGCGAGTTCTCGTATTCCGGGGAGGGGTCGCTGCCGGCCGCTCGCCAGCCAGGTCATTGATGTGTGGATGCCGAGTTGCTGGGTAAGGCTTCCCGCCGGGTTGACGCATAGGTCTCCCCCTGCCGCTGCCCCTCAACGGAACAGGTGTTTCGTCGGTCGGATTGTGCGCCAATACCAAAAAGGACGCAGTTTTCCTGCGGAGCGCCAGCCATAGGAGCCCGAACCGGTCTTGGAAGCGTGCTACCTTGACGGCCAGACAGAGGGTTATGGAAGGACATTTGTCGGGTCACGTGAGCTCTGAGATACGACCCTACGCTCAAGAGGCAGGACCGCAGAGCTAGCGCCCTCACTGACGGTGGCATTCCGGACTAGGCCTTACTTCCGATGCGTAAAGAGGATGGTGAATGTCAATCTTGGAGTTTCTCCAAAGCTATGGCCATGCACTCTTACAGGGGACGTTGGTCACATGCGCGCAGTTCCTGCTCGCTGCTCTCATAGCGATCTTGGTCGCCCATGTGGCAGGACTTGGAAAGATTTCGAGAAACCCGCTGGTCCGCGGGGCGTCGGTGATTTACATTGAAGTGTTCCGCGGAACGTCGCTGCTAGTGCAACTATATTGGATTTTCTTCGTGTTGCCGCTGTTTGGTATAACGCTTCCGAACTTCACCGCCGGCTACATATCCGTCGGCCTCAATATCGGTGCCTATGGCGCCGAGATTGTCCGCGGCGCCAT
>NZ_PNOT02000343.1 GCF_002879535.1 Mesorhizobium intechi | reverse complement strand
GGATGTCGAAGCGGCTTGCACCGAGGCCGCGCAAGGCTCCGGCAAGGTCTGCCAGATCGCCAACGACAATGGCGGCGGCCAGCTGGTCATTTCCGGCGCCAAGGCCGCGGTCGAGCTGGCGGCGAAACTATGCACTGAAAAGGGCGCCAAGCGGGCGCTGATGCTGCAGGTCTCGGCACCCTTCCATTCGGCGCTGATGGCGCCGGCGGCCAATGTCATGCGCGACGCGCTCGCCGGTGTAACGAAGCATGCGCCGACGGTGCAAGTAGTGTCCAATGTCACGGTGACCCCGACCAGCGATCCCGACGAGATCGCCCGGCGCCTGGTCGAGCAGATCACCGGCCGCGTGCGCTGGCGCGAAACGGTCGAATGGTTGGGCGCCAACGGCGTCACCACGCTTTACGAGATCGGCGCCGGCAAGGTGCTGTCGGGCCTGGCACGGCGCATCAACCGCGACATCGCGACATCGGCCGTTGGCACGCCGGCCGACGTCGAGGCCGCCCTGGCCGCATTCGCATAATCCACTGGCGATTTGACCCCACCCGTGTGAAGGGTGTTTTCTCAGATCAGGAGACGAAAATGTTCGAACTGACCGGCCGCAAGGCGCTCGTCACCGGCGCATCGGGAGGCATCGGCGAGGCGATTGCCCGCGTATTGCATGCGCAAGGCGCCATTGTCGGCCTGCACGGCACCCGCATCGAGAAACTGGAAGCCTTGGCGGGCGAACTCGGCGATCGGGTCAAGCTGTTCCCGGCCAATCTGGCGAACCGCGACGAAGTCAAGGCGCTCGGCCAGAAGGCGGAGGCCGAACTCGAAGGCGTCGACATACTGGTCAACAACGCCGGCATCACCAAGGACGGCCTGTTCGTGCGCATGTCGGACGCCGATTGGGACTCCGTGCTCGAGGTCAACCTGACCGCCGTTTTCAGGCTGACCCGCGAACTCACCCATCCGATGATGCGCCGCCGCCATGGCCGCATCATCAACATCACCTCCGTGGTCGGCGTGACCGGCAATCCCGGCCAGGCCAATTATTGCGCCTCAAAGGCCGGCATGATCGGCTTCTCCAAATCGCTGGCGCAGGAAATCGCCACCCGCAACATCACCGTCAACTGCGTCGCCCCGGGCTTCATCGAATCGGCGATGACCGACAAGCTCAACGACAAGCAGAAGGAGGCGATCATGGCGGCGATTCCGACGCGCCGCATGGGCACGGGTGCTGAAGTGGCGTCCGCCGTCGCCTACCTCGCCTCCAACGAAGCCGCCTACGTCACCGGCCAGACCATTCATGTCAATGGCGGCATGGCCATGATTTGACGGATATGGCGGGCCTGTGAAAAGAGACCATTTCGCCTTGGACCTCAGCCATTTTTCGTGTAATGCGGCCCGCAACCCGGCGGTTCGGGCAAAAACCGGTTCGTAGCCGTTGCGTTTCCGGCAGGACCATCTTTCAGCTTGATTAGCGGCATTCTGCCCGCTAACGAAGACAGACAAACAAAAGACGAGGATGCCCAAATGAGTGACACCGCAGAGCGCGTCAAGAAGATCGTCATCGAGCACCTTGGCGTCGATGCCGACAAAGTGACGGAGCAGGCGAGCTTCATCGATGATCTGGGCGCTGACAGCCTCGACACGGTTGAACTCGTCATGGCGTTTGAAGAAGAGTTCGGCGTGGAAATTCCCGACGACGCGGCCGAGACCATCCTGACCGTCGGCGACGCGGTGAAGTACATCGACAAGGCTTCGGCCTGACGCTTTCCGCAGTCATCACCGGGGAGGACCTGCGATGAGGCGTGTCGTCGTCACGGGCCTTGGGTTGTTGTCGCCGTTCGGCATGGGCTTCGAGCACAGCTGGAAGGAACTTCTGACCGGCCGCAGCGCGGCCAAGCGCATCACCGAATTCGAGGTGGAGGATCTTGCCTGCAAGATCGCCCACGTCGTTCCGCGTGGTGACGGCAGCAATGCCACCTTCAATCCCGAGGCCGTGCTCGAGCCGAAGGAATTGCGCAAGATCGGCGACTTCATCCTGTACGGGATTGCTGCCGCCGACGAAGCGCTGAAGGATTCCGGCTGGGAGCCCAAGACCCACGAAGAACAATGCGCCACGGGCGTGCTCATCGGTTCCGGCATTGGCGGCATCGAAGGCATTGCCGAGAACGCGATAATCCTCAAGGAGCGCGGTCCGCGCCGCATCAGCCCCTTCTTCATTCCCGGCCAGATCATCAATCTCGTCTCCGGTCAGGTTTCGATCCGGCACGGGCTGAAGGGCCCGAACCATGCCGTGGTCACGGCCTGCTCGACCGGCGCGCACGCCATTGGCGATGCGGCCCGCCTGATCATGTGGGGCGATGCCGACGTCATGGTCGCCGGCGGTGCCGAGGCGCCGGTGACAAGGCTGTCGATTGCCGGTTTCGCCGCCTGCCGGGCGCTGTCGACCGAGCGAAATGAAACGCCGCAAACGGCGTCGCGTCCCTATGACCGTGACCGCGACGGCTTCGTCATGGGCGAGGGCGCCGGCGTTGTGGTGCTGGAAGAACTCGAGCACGCCAAGGCGCGCGGCGCCAAGATCTATGCCGAGGTGACCGGCTACGGCCTTACCGGCGACGCCTATCACATCACCGCACCGGCTGAAGACGGCGATGGCGCTTTCCGTTGCATGACCGCGGCGTTGAACCGGGCCAGGCTTGCGCCCGCCGATGTCGACTACATCAACGCGCATGGCACCTCGACCATGGCCGACACGATCGAACTTGGCGCTGTCGAGCGGCTTGTCGGCAATGCCGCGTCGAAGATTTCGATGTCGTCGACCAAGTCGTCGATCGGCCATCTCCTGGGCGCGGCGGGTGCCGCTGAAGCGATCTTTTCGATCCTTGCGATCAGGGACAACATCGCGCCGGCGACTATCAATCTCGACAACCCGGAGCGCGAAACCGCGATCGACTTGGTGCCGAACAAGCCGCGCTCCCGCCAGATCGACGTGGCGCTCTCCAATTCCTTCGGCTTCGGCGGCACAAACGCTTCGCTTGTGTTCCAGCGCTACAATGGCTGATCGTCCGGCTGCCGGGCGATGCCTCGGCATGCCGTCAATTTTGCCATATTCGCCCCTACTCTGCCGCGGGGGATTCGCTGAGAGATCGAACGGTAGGGCGAGATGAACACAAATCCGGCGGGCAATGGAGAAGTCGGCCAACGGCCGGCGAACAATACCGGACCGATCGTGCCGAAGACAGCCAGCGAGGCCTTGCGGCCGGAAGCCGGAACGCCGCCGCCGAAGCGCTCGCGCGCTTCGCGCAGCCAGGTCGTCGTGTTCATGAACTTCGTCATCTCCCTGGTGATGCTGATGGTTCTGGCCGCGGGCGCGGCGCTTTACTTCGGCAAGCAGGCGTTCACTGAACCCGGCCCCTCGGCCAATGGCGACACCTTCCTGGTCAAGCCGAACACCGGCGTCCAGGACATCGCCGACCAGCTCGAGCGCCGTGGGCTGATCAGCGACGCCCGCGTCTTTCGCCTTGGCGTGCGTGCTTTCGGCAACGATTCCGCGCTCAAGGCCGGCGAATACGAGATCAAGCCCCGGGCATCCATGCGCGATATCATGGAGCTTTTGAAAAGCGGCAAGTCGGTGATGTACTCGCTGACCATTCCGGAAGGGTTGACGGTTGAACAGGCTCTGCAGCGCATCGCAGATGAACCCGCCTTGAGCGGCGACATGCCGGCGACAACACCTCCAGAGGGCAGCCTTGCCACCGACACACTGCGCTTCACGCGCGGCGCGACGCGCCAGCAGATGATCGACAAGCTGGTGGCCGACCAGAAGAAACTAGTCGACGAGGTGTGGCAGCGGCGCGCGCCGGACCTGCCACTGGCCAATGTCGAGGACTTCGTTACCCTGGCCTCGATCGTCGAGAAGGAAACCGGCAAGGGTGACGAGCGTTCGCGCGTCGCCGCCGTCTTCCTCAACCGCCTGGCCAAAGGCATGCGCCTGCAATCCGACCCGACCATCATCTATGGTCTGTTCGGCGGCAGGGGAAAGCCCGCTGACCGCCCGATCTACCAGTCGGACATCCAGAAGCAGACGCCTTACAATACCTATTTGATCAACGGCCTGCCGCCGACGCCCATCGCCAATCCGGGTCGCGCGGCGCTTGAGGCCGTGGCGAATCCATCGAAGACCGACGATCTCTATTTCGTCGCCGACGGCACGGGCGGTCACGTCTTTGCGGCGACGCTCGACGAACACAATGAGAATGTCGCCCGGTATCG
>NZ_PNOT02000373.1 GCF_002879535.1 Mesorhizobium intechi | reverse complement strand
CATCAGGATCCTGACAATTCGACCTCTTCCGATGGGCCTAACATGCTGCCGCTGAAGGATATGCCGGCTCTCCTGGAAAGGCTGATGGCTTTCGACCGGATCGCCAAGGGGCGTTAAGCCAACCATTCCTGACCGTGCTTGTGGTCGGGAGGAGCCGGTTGTACGCTTGCCCGGCAAATGAGCGTTTGGCAGGAGGAAGCCATGTCCGTCGCCCGCGTCACCGAAATCACCGCATCGTCGAAGAAGAGCTTTCAGGACGCCATCGAGAAGGGAATCGCCCGCGCTGCGAAAACTCTGAAGAACGTGGAAGGCGCGTGGATCCAGGATCAGAAGATTGTCGTCGAGGACGGTAAGATCGCTGCCTATCGCGTCAATATGAAGGTGACTTTCATCCTCGCGGAGTGATTGGCCAACGCCGAAAAAAGTCGGGAACCTTCACCCGCTCCCCTCATTGTCAAAGCAGAGTTCAACGACAACGAGGAGCAGATCATGACGACACAGACAGGCCACACCGAAGCCATTGCCGCTTCGCGCGTCATCGGCACGTCCGTCTATAATACTGAAGGCAGGAGCATCGGTACAATCGAGGACATCATGCTCGACAAAACGTCTAACGGCATCATGTTCGCGGTCATCGGCTTCGGCGGCTTTCTCGGCATCGGCGAGAAGTACCATGCCGTTCCATGGGCTAGTCTCGATTATGACGAGGACAGGGGGGGCTATGTCGTACCGTTCTCCAAGGAGCAGCTGAAAGCCGCCCCCGCCTATTCGATCGACGAACTGGCCGGCGCGGATGGTGAACGCGCGCGCGACGCATCCTACGAGTACTACAAGGTCACGCCCTACTGGCATTGACGCAACCGCGATGAAAAAGGGGCCTCGTTTTGACGAGGCCCCTTCCATGTAAGGGACAGCTATTTGCTGATGTGCAACGCCGGCAGGGGCTCGAAAGCCTTTGGTGGCGCTTGCTGCGTGTCGCATGACGTCAGGAACGCCGCCGCGATCAGGAACAGACTGACGATACCGCTCAACTCGGACATGGCGAAACTCCTCCTGTTTCGCCCCGCGCGACACCCGTCATAACCCGAAATGGATGTCCCGGCGCATGACTTATGATGACAGAAATTTGCGCTTCGTGAATCGGGCCGGTGGCACTATTCGTCCATGGCCGGATTGCCTTTTGCGTCGCTTTGGCTAAGACGGGCGCGACCTTTCGTCAGATCAATCGGGGACATCGCAATGACCGCCATCATCGACATTGTCGGACGTGAAATCCTGGACAGCCGTGGAAACCCGACCGTCGAGGTCGATGTCGTGCTCGAAGACGGTTCGATGGGCCGGGCCGCGGTGCCGTCCGGCGCCTCGACCGGCGCCCACGAAGCCGTCGAGCTTCGCGACGGCGGCGCCCGCTATCTCGGCAAGGGCGTGCTCAAGGCCGTGGAGGCGGTCAATGGCGAGCTGTTCGAGGCGATCAGCGGCATGGAAGCCGAGAACCAGATTCACATCGACCAGACCATGATCGAGCTCGACGGCACGCCCAACAAGAGCCGGCTCGGCGCCAATGCCATTCTCGGCGTTTCGCTGGCCGTGGCCAAGGCCGCTGCCGACGCTGCCGGCCTGCCGCTCTATCGCTATGTCGGCGGCACCAAGGCGCATATCCTGCCTGTCCCGATGATGA
>NZ_PNOT02000205.1 GCF_002879535.1 Mesorhizobium intechi | reverse complement strand
CGCCTCGGCTGGCCGCCCTCGCGCAGGCGCCGCGCCGCGAACGTTGGCACGATGCCGAGTTCCGATACACGAAGGGCGCCGCGATGTCACGCGGCGCCCGACCGGCAAAATTGGTGGCGGCCTGCCGGTTCGATCAGCCGGCGGACACGCTGGCTGGCTCGCCCTCGACGAGCACCGGCGATGCGTAGCCGGTGGGCTTGTCGCCGGTTGCAGCGCCGCCTGTGACGCGCGCTTGTATCTGCGGCCCGAAATAGGAATAGGGGAACGGCGCCGGCGTTCTGCTGACCGAATCCAGCCGGCCGCGAAGCCCTGCCGGAATCTCGAAGTCCAGCGCGCCAAGATTGTCCTGTATCTGGGCCAGCGTGGTCGCACCAAGGATGACGGTGGCGATCCCCGGCTGCGTCGCCACCCAGTTGAGGGCGACCTGTGGCATGCTGCGGCCGAGTTCGGATGCAACCTTCTCGAGTTCGGTCACGATGGCCCAGTTGCGCTCCGTGAATTTCTGGAAGCCCGGATGCGTCGAATTGCGGAACCCGTCGAGCCGGCCCACATTTCCGGCCTGGGCCGGCCGATACTTGCCGCTGAGCAGCCCGCTGGCGAGCGGGCTCCAGACCATGATGCCGGCTCCATGGCGCGTGCCGAAAGGTACGAACTCGTTCTCGATCGCGCGTTCGGCCAGGGAATATTCGAGTTGCAAGGCCGAAACCGGCTCATATCCTCGCAGTTCAGCGATCGCCTGTGCGCGACCCGCATACCAGGCCGGCACATCGGACAGGCCGACATGGCGCACCTTGCCGATCCGCACCAGGTCGTCGAGCGTGCGCATGACCTCTTCGGCCGGCGTCAGCCTGTCCCAGACATGCATGAGATAGACATCGATATAGTCGGTCCCCAGCCGCTTCAGCGAGGCATCCACCGCCCGCATGATGTTCTTGCGGCCGTTGCCGCCGGCATTCGGATTGCCTGGCTGCATGTTCATGGTGAACTTGCTGGCGATCACCGCGGTGTCGCGCAAGCCCCGCTCGGCTATGAATTCGCCAAGCCAGGCTTCGGCCGTGCCGCCGGTGTAGAGGTCCGCCGTGTCGAAGAAATTGCCGCCCGCCTCGACATAGGCGTCGAACATCGCCCGGGCTGTATCCCTGTCGGCTCCCCAGCCCCATTCCTTGCCGAAAGTCATGGTGCCGAGCGCCAGCCTGCTGACCCTGAGGCCGCTGTTGCCGAGCGTGTAATAGGTCATGGTCATGATCGTCTTCCAATGCTTGCTGGTGGATGCCGCGGCCTCACTGGCCCGCCGTGTCATTGCCCGGCGTTGCCTTGACCCAAGGGTTGCCGCGCTCATGCGTCATGTGGAACGCGAAGCCGTCGACCTTCCACCCGGCCGCGGAGCGCGTCAGGTGATGCTCATAGGTGCCCCAGACTTCCCAAAGCGGGTCGCCATTGCCCTCCATCCGGTTCCAGGCATAGCCGTTCGATCGGACCGTCGCCGTGTTCGCTTCGAGAACGACCTGATGATTTGTGCGCAGATGCAGGCTTGTTTTGCCGCCCTTGAGGTTGCCGGCCCAGGCGCCGATCAGGTCGTCGGAGGCGATGTTGGCCGCCGGCTGTCCGGGAAGGCTGCTGAAATCGGCGGTAACCCGATCCGCGAAATAGCTGCGCGCCAGTTTCCAGTCCTGCGCGTCGACGGCGCGGTCGATGCCATCGGCGATCCGGATGACCGCCCGTTCGTCCGCGAGCCAGCCGGAAGGTTCCGCCCCGCCGGCATCGATCGGCGCCAACGCCATGCCTGCCGCGAACGTTACGTGCTTCAACGCATTCATGTCTCTTCTCCTTGATGCCACCAGCCAATCGCCAATGTGTGGACGCCGGTGGGTTGGCGACAATTTGGACTAATGGCTTGGCATCGATAAGATTGCATTGTTCGCAAAGACCATGCGATACTATTCATGAATGGATCGCGATCTCCTCATCCATCTGCCGGTGATCGTTGCCGTTGCCCGGCGTGGCGGCTTCGCGCTCGCGGCGGCCGAACTCGGCATGAGCCCGTCGGCGGTCAGTCACGCCGTACGGCTGGTCGAGGAGCGTATCGGCCAGCCATTGTTCGCGCGCACGACGCGCAGTGTTTCGTTGACCGAAGCCGGAAAGGCGCTGGTGGAGACCGCGGCTCCTGCCCTTCAGGATATTGGTGAACGGATAGATCGAATCCGCAGCATCAAGGGCAGGCCGTCCGGCCTGCTCAGGATCAACGCCTCCACCATCGCGATTCCATTGGCGGTGACGCCTGTCGTCGCGGTGATGGCCGAGCGCTATCCGGACGTTACGGTGGAGATTTTCGCCGACCAACGGCTGGTCGACATCGTCGGCGAAGGTTTTGACGCCGGCATCCGGCTGGGCGAGATGATCGCGCAGGAC
>NZ_PNOT02000019.1 GCF_002879535.1 Mesorhizobium intechi | reverse complement strand
CTGCAATTCCGGGTGAAGGTGAACGCGTCGCCGCCTGTCGGCGAGATAGTCAGGCAGCTCCTCGCCGGAGACTATCACCGCGGAATAGTCCTGCAGCGACCGCGTGCAGCGGCCGATCGCTTGCAGCACGCGCGTCTGCACCCGATCGTTGAACAGTTGCGACGCCCCCATTCGAAGCATGATGAACCGCTCTTGGAGGTTGGCAGCGCGAGGCAAGCCTTCGATGAACAGCAGACGGCAATCATTGCCCGGAAAGTCGATGCCGTCATAGCGGTTAGCTATCACAGCCACCGCCTGGGGCGTGGTAACGAACGGCTGCTTCGACTCCTCGATGGCCTCTGCGCCGAAGGTCGCGAAGCCAAGATTGGCCTTGACATCCTCTCGGACCGACTCAGCCTGTTGATCGCTGGGCACGAGGACCAGGCTCCGCCCGGCGCGTTGCATCAGCTGGTGGCGCAGCGTCACTACGTCATGGACCTCGAGCGAGCTGTCAGGAAAGATAAAGAACCTGCGCCCAATCCCTTGGCGATCCCAGCCGTCGGGCACTTGGAGGCGCTTGATCCTGCGGCGGCCTGTGAGGCGCTCCAGGTCGCCGCCCGCCCCGAGTGTGGCCGACATAAAGATGCGCTGCCGCGCATTCTGATACGGCGGATGCTGCCATGTCGGTGCCAACAAGGGGCGGATGAGAATTTCGGTCGCCGAAATGTAGAGGTGGCACGCAACGAGATGGCTTCGGATCATCGACCACGCCCACCGAATGTCCAGTTCTTCGGCATGGGCGTCGATCACCGCCGTGAGCTCGTCCTTAATCTCAGCGAAGACGGGCGTGGGCAGCTTATCGACCCAGCGTCGGTCCTCCGGATTGCTGTCCCAACGGCCCGTAAGTCGCGAAAAATCGTGGGCGTCCAGGTGCGGCTGCAGCACTCCACTCAGTGCTTCGAACAGCGCTCGGTGCTGCTGCTTGGTCCGCTGGATGCGGACAGTCCACATCTCACCGATATAGTTCTCGGCGGCATGGGCATCATCTATGATGACGACGTCCGGGTTCGAGAAAAACGGATTGGTGTTGAAAAGCGAGTTGTAGGTCGTCACAGCCACCCGGTCGGCGTTCTGATACTCGGCGCGGGCCTGTGGGTCGTAATCCCGATTGCTTCCCGTAAAGCCGTTCACCGTCAGCCCGTACTGTGTCCGGGCCTGTTCCACTGCCTGGTTCACCAGCTGCTTGGTGGGGCAGAGATAGACTACCCGCTCTTCGAACTTGCGGCGGCGCCACTCGGCAATCATGAGCCCGACCAGAGTTTTTCCGCTCCCCGTTGGAAGCTGCAATGCTACATCCGAGTCAGAGACTGCCTGAGCGGCGTAGCTCCGCATAATCTCGCCCTGATGCAGCAGGACGCCCGGGATCGTACGGCGCGGAAGCGTGAGAAGAATTTCCTCCGGGCTTGTTGGAACAATCTCTGTCGGTGTCGCGCTTTTGAATGCCATTGTTTCCACTCCTACCAATCTGGCCCTTATCTGCTCTTCCGATCGGCCGCCAGAGACAAGGGCGATTCTCCACACACAGAGGAACTACCAGCCCGATGAAAGACCCCCGGCTGGTACCCGATAGATAGTTTATGTCCGATAACCCGCGCTGGGTCGCTGTACGCGTCACCGAGAGAGGCCATGTTACTGCAGCCGGGATTATCCCGATGCTGGTTGATAAACGGACGGCCTCACTTCGAATTCACGTTCCGTTCTGCTAATTGATAAGACTCGAGCGAATCTTGAGGTTGTACCGCACTTGTCGGCGGTTGGCAGAGAGATGGCGATGACTAGGGCTGATGAATGACCCAGGCGGGAGTACTCAGCATTGATAGTTCGACGTTCGCCATGCGGACGTCTTCGCCTGGACGATTGAGATCGCTCCTGATGGACAACTCCGAGCCGGTTCTTCTCTTGGGCGCCGGCGCCTCGATTACCTCCGGGATCCCTGCAGCGGCCAAAACGGTTGAGAAGGCCGCACGGTGGGCATGGTGCAAGGAGAACGGCCGTCACCCGGACGACTTCACCATTCGCCGGTCTGATTATTGGCCCTGGTTGGCCGCCCAGCCTTGGTACAAAACAGAGCTCTCCGCCGCCGATCTCTACCCCGAAGCAATCGACAACCTGCTAGGGGTGAAGAGCGATCGACGCGAGTTCTTTGAAAAGCTCATCAACCCGCCTGAGGTACCGCCCTCGCGCGGCTACGTTGCCTTGACGCAAATCCTGCACCAGGGATGGATATCCACCGTCCTGACAACCAACTTCGATCAATGCCTTGAACGGGCGGCGATTCAGCAGAACCGACCCCACCGACTGGTCAGCATCAGCACGCCGGCTGACTACGTGATGTTCAGCTCCGCGCCGCACGATCCGCAATTGGTCTTCCTGCATGGGTCAGTGAAGCACTACACCGATAGGAACTTGGCCGACGAGGTTCAATCCCTCGACCCATCGCTGGCCGAACGCCTGCGACCTCTGTTTCGCGACCATCCGGTTATCGCGGTCGGTTATCGGGGTGCCGAAGCGTCCGTGATGAAAGACCTTTTCTTGGCACAAGCCATGTCCGGCGGCTTCCTCCACGGCGTCTACTGGTGCGTCTTAGAGGACGATCTGGTCGGCCCTCATTCGCCTTGGGTCGAGCAGTTGGCGGGCGCAATTGGCTCCAACTTCCAGCTCGTACCAATTCGAGGGTTCGACGACCTCTTCGAGAAGGATCTACTGGCCAGCATGATCGCTGCAGGAGCACGGCCAACGCGCCGGCCTTCCGGCTACAGCGTCGGCGGCATGCCCGCAGACATGCGCCCGCTCAATGAGCTTGATGTCTCCGGCTTCGAACAGCCGCTTCTGCAAGCCCGCCTGCGGCAATATGCGGACCGAACCGACCTCTGGAGACCGGGAGACGTTGATGCCGCCTGGGTCGAGGAGATGACCGACCGGCTCGATCTGGTGCGGCCGGTCGGCGGGAGCGTCTGTCCGACGCTCGCGGGKTGGCTACTGTTCTCGCGTAATCCTTCTGTCGAATTCCCTCAAGCCCGGGTCGAGTTCCGTGCGACAGGACCCGGCCACTGGCTGCGGGGCCGCTTCGGCGAGGACATCGAACTTGAGCCGACTTCTCGTGAAGGCGAGTTCACGGTCCGGCGTACGATCACCGGCAATCTTTGGAGCCAACTAGACGATCTTATCGACCTTCTTGCCCTTGTGAACTTCCAGTTCCGGCTGAAGGCCGAGGTTTCGCGTACGGTCAATGCGTACAATGCAATCGCCATCAAGGAGATGCTCGTCAATGCGATCGTGCACCGCGACTACGATCGAGACGAGGCCGTCCAAGTCATCGTTGAGCCAAAATCGATTGCTGTCACGAGCCCTGGCGGCCTTATCGAGGAAATCGCCGTTCTAGTCGGCGGGCAGTCGTTCCAAGACGCGATCGCGGAACGAACCAGCCCGATCAAGGGTTACCGGAATCCCGCCATATCGGACCTTTTCTACGGCGGCGGCCAGATGGACCGGCGGGGATCAGGCCTCTCCGACATGGTCCTCGCCACCGTGAACAACAATGGGTCGGTGTCATTCGGGCCTTCTGCCGACAACGCTCAGTTCACGGTCATGATCGAGGCGCGGCCGGAAGCCGTCGACGAGATCACCAACACCGCATTGCCAATCGCTGAGGAGACCGTCCGCTACTCGTCCAACCTCGTCCCAATCGAGATCATGCCGGCGAAGGTCTGGCACGCCGCCACCAGCGCTGGTTCTAACCGAACCTTCTATCGCGACGCGGAGGGTCTCGCAGTCCCACCGGGCCATGTGAGCGACGGCCGCTTCTATTCTCTCTATGACCTGGAGGGGCTCGCCGAGTCGATGGTCACGCCGTTCGACCCAGGGGAGATCGAGGCCTTGGACTTCGACGAACTCATCCGATTGCCGGGAGGTGAATCGATCGCGCTGAAGCTGCTTCATGAGCTGCTGTTCGAGCACCTGAAGGCCAAGGATCTCCAGATCGAGTATGATCGACGGCGCGCCTACTTCGCGCGCGGCGACGAGCCTGAGCTTAAGGTTAGCTATCAAGGCCGCCTTCGCAAGGCTACCCGAACCGTGGTTAAGGCGCGCACCAAGCGCGAATCCGCCGACATCGTCTACTTCGAGCACAAGGCGGTCAGCTTCTCCGTTCTGCGCTTCGGTAGCGACTGGGCGGTTGTTCTGACCCCCGGGTACGCATTCACCCGGGACGGCGTGCGTAACCCAATCAGTCGGGAGCGAACGAACGCCCTCTCTACACGGCGCGCGGCGCGTGATTTCAATCCGAGCGTTCTGCAGGACGTCTCTTTCTGGCTCGCGGTCCTGTCCGGCGAAACTGAGGGCCTGTTCGCACTTGAGCAACGCCGGGATAACGACCTCACGCGGTTCGCTCCTTCCGTGCTCCTATCCCATCGCACGCCGACGATTTCGTTCAACGTGTCGGCGTTCGACGAGTTGGCCCAGCGCGACTCTGAGATCGACGAGGATCTCCAGAAGTTGGACGCCGAACTGGAAGCGCTTGCGCTTGAGCCTGACGACGAGGACAGAGATGGGTCCCGCCGCGACGCGGATGATCTAGGCCCAAGCGAGCCCGACGATGTCGATTGAGCTAGCCATCGTCGAGTTGTCCCCGCCGCGACTTCAGTTCGGCGGCGCGAGCACACATACCGATCCCAAAGTCGGGCTCCTGTCTGCGGGTCCTTTTGACCTTCGGTTCGGGTCGGCTCGGAAGGACAATATTCATGTCGGGGTCATTGGCCCGGCCCAGCAGGTAGCGGCGGCGCGGCGGTGGCTGGAGCGATGCAGTGGGGAAATCCCGATTCTGGGCGAGCCAAGCCTGCTCAAGAAGGCCTTTCCCGGCTTTAAGGAGGCGTTTCATAAACGATTGGTCGCCCCGGACGCGTCCTCGATCGCACTCAGCTCGGATAGCCACGACGAGCTTGCTCGTGCGTTGCAGGGCGACGCCTACCAGGCGTTCCAGCGCGTGGTCGACTTGTACGCTGACGCGCATTTGCGACTCGCGTCCCGTGACCTAAACCGTCCCGACATCGTCCTGATGTGTATCCCCGACGACATCTTCAACAAGGTTAGCTCAGTCGAGCGCAAAGCGACCGAAAGTGAACGCAAGCGCGCCAAGGAGATCCGGCGCGCCCGCCCGAGCAATCAGCTGGACCTGTTCGACACCCTCGATGAGGTCGAGCAGACACCCGAGGATTTCTTGAGACGGGACCTCAGGCTGGCCCTGAAGGCGCGGGCTCTACGGAGCCGATTGCCGATCCAGCTGGTCACAGAAGTCCTGCTCAGCGACACGGCGAGAAACCAAGACCCAGCCACCCGCGCCTGGAATTTTGCCGTCGGCCTCTATTACAAGGCCGGCGGCGTCCCTTGGCGATTACCGCCCACGGGGCCAGAAACCTGCTTCGTCGGCATCAGTTTTCACCACTTTCGCACGACGCGGCGCGCGATTGTCCGGTCCAGCCTTGCTCAGGCCTTCTCGAGTGATGGTGAAGGGTTCGCGATCCGCGGGGAAGGCGTTCCCGTCGAGCCCGAACAGGGTCGGAACGTTCACCTCTCCGAACAGCAGGCGTTCGAGCTGACGCAGAACGTCCTTGCCGAATATGAGCTGCGCACTGGGGGAGCGCCGCTCCGAGTCGTGCTTCACAAGACGTCCTATTTCGATCCCGCCGAACAGACGGGCTTCGCTGCTGCGCTCAAGAACACGCCCATCGTATCGATGGTCACCCTTGTTCCCAGCCTCTTCCGGCTGCTCCGGTACGGCGCCTATCCTCCGAAAGTCGGAACGGTCTGCACAGTCAATAACGACCGATCGTTCCTATTCACTTCCGGGTTCATGCCGGAGCTCGGCACCTACCCAGGACCGCATGTGCCCCAGCCATTCGAAGTTCGCTGTCTTGGCGCCGAGAACGCTGTCGCCGCCGCGCAGGACGTTCTCAACCTCACCCGGATGAACTGGAACACAGCCGACATCAGGGGAAAATGGCCGGTGTCCTTGTCTTTCGCCCGCCGTGTAGGCGGCATTCTGGACGAGTACGGCGACGATGATCTTGCCGAAACCTCGTTCCGCTACTTCGTTTAGACACTACGGGGTTGCACCGTCCGAGTGTCCGCGTTCGCATTTTGGATGTCTGAAGCGACCGGTCCGGTGTCGGCCCAAACCAGCCACGTTCGTCACGGGTTAATCGACCCTTCTTGTGGGACGACGAGACACCGCGGAGGGAATACTAATTTAGTCCTCCTCCTGGTCCTTAGGTTCGCCAGACCATACGAGAGAATACGAAGGAAATGCGTGGCCAACATAACGTATTGATTTCCTGTGGAAAACGATGACCCTCCGGGCCTGCAACATTGGTTGCCCAGTTTCGGTGTTTTCGACGGGGTTCAGTGTGATTTTCGGAGGTTGGAGGTTCGTCTCGTCGTTTGGCGAACCGTCGCTGTTGGCTTCCAAACTAGACCCTCGCGAGGATGTATGGACAGCAGGCTTGCCTCGCGTCCCCCGATTGAGATCACCCGCGAGTTTTTGCTCTCGAGTTCATCCAGATAGTCGGCCCACCATTGCATCATCCTGACGCGCTCTTCCCAGTGCTCTGCCCGGGCGTAGGCGCGCCGAACGTCGTTGTTCTCAATGTGGGCCAGCTGCCGCTCTACGGCGTCCGGGTGCCACTTGCCGCATTCGTTTAGCAAAGTTGATGCCGTTGCTCGAAAGCCGTGCGCGGTAGCTTCTTCTTTGCCATAGCCCATACGGCGAAGGGCGGCGTTAAGCGTGTTGTCGGAAATCGGACGCGAACCCGATCTAACACTAGGAAACGACAGCGATCCACCACCAGAGATTTCTCTAAGTGAGGTCAGGACGCTGACGGCCTGCCTGGAAAGAGGTACGCGGTGCGGCCGTCGCATCTTCATGCGTCCTTCAGGGATGCTCCACACGGAGCTCTCGAAATCGAACTCGTCCCATCCGGCCGCGCGCAGCTCGCCGGGGCGGGGGAACAGCAGGGCCATCAGCCTCAGAGCGGCTCGGGTTGTCGGCTGTCCGTCAAATGCATTAATCGCCCTCAGCAAGCCTCCCAAGGCCTTAGGATCGGTAACCGCGGCACGCGGCGTGACCGTCGGACCGACGAGTGCGCCCCTCAGGGCGATCGTCGGATCTACATCGGCGCGTGCGGTTGCGATTGCATATCGAAACACGCTGCCGATGGTGGAGCGCATTCGCCTTGCCGACTCGTATCGACCGCGAACCTCCACGCTGCGGAGAGCGGCAAGAATTGTGGCCGGATCGATCTCCCGAACGCTTTTGTCCCCAAACGTTGGATAGGCAAAGTCGAGCAACCATTTGACCTTGGTGATGGTCCGGTCGGCACGTCCCTCCTTCTTCAGCTTGTCGACATAGTCCTCCGCGATTGAGCGAAAGGTGTCCTCCGCCGAAGTCTTTTGCGACTTACGCTCCTGTGCGGGGTCGATGCCACGTAGGAGGAGACGTTTGGCGGTATCGCGCGCCTCTCGTGCCTCAGCGAGGGAGATGAGGGGATAGCTGCCCAACGCCAGAAGCTTCTGCTTGCCGCCAAAACGATAGGCGAGGCGCCATAGGCGAGATCCGGTAGGCTGCACCCAAAGCTGGAGCCCGCCACCGTCAGACAATTTTACGAGCTTAGAAATGGGTCGGGCATTTCGGCATTTTACGTCGGAAAGGGCCATTTTCGGGACCTCCATTTGGCTGCATCGATACCATCAGGATCTCCAATACCAGCGAAAATACCAGCCCCCCGCCTCGTTGGACCAACTGCGCCGAAATTCCACAAAACCCGACCATCCGCGCTTTGCGCGCCGAAATCAGTAAGGATTTCAGCTAGTTGACGAGATGGAAGCGTAGAGGCTTCGGCGAAAGAGACTGTCGGGAGAAGAGGGGATGGTGCCCAGAGGCGGATTCGAACCACCGACACGCGGATTTTCAGTCCGCTGCTCTACCAACTGAGCTATCTGGGCCTGTTCCGGCAAACGAAAACGCGTGAACCGGATTTCATGAAGGCGCCGTGGGGCGCCCCTTGAAAGCGCGTGGGTTATAGCACGGGAATTTAGCCTGTCCAGCGCCCAGGTGGCGATTTCCGGCAGGAAAAGAGAGGCTGTGGAAAGGCCGGCTTCCCCAAGAGCTTTTACCACGCAAAGGTGCGCGGGCAGACCTCCTTCTGCCCTTTGGCCTCCGTCCTGGCGCTGCCATGGCACGCCGCAACGGCGCGATCCGTCCGTGGCCGGCAGAGATGCCGCGATGCAAGGCACTAGCAACCGGCTGCCGCACTACCTCGCGCTGGCCACGCCCTTGCGAAAATCGGAGGGGGTCATGCCGGCCAGCTTGCGGAAGGACTTGTTGAAGGCGCTGAGCGAGCCGAAGCCGGAGTCCATGGCGACGCGAAGCACATTGGCATCCTGGTGCATCAAGAGCGCCTGCGCATAGCTCAGCCGCAACAGGTTGACATATTCGTTGAGCGTCATGCCTGTCGATTTCTTGAACAGGCTCATGGCGTATTTGGGATGGATGTCGGCGGCCGCCGCTATGTTCACGCAATCGATGTCGTAGAGAAAATTCTCGGCGATGAAATCGCACATGCGCCCGACATTGCGCGACGATTGCTGGTCGAAGGCACTGCCGGCTTCCTGCCCGGCCGCCGTCTCGGGCACCAGCCGGTAGGGTTCGAACCGCACCCGCTCCAGCCGCAGCAACAATTCGTTGACGGCGTGCTCGGCCTTGGCCGGATCGCCCGAGCGGGCATAGCGGTTCCAGCGGGCGAAATTGTCGTTGTCGGATTGGTCGGTGGCGCTGGTCACCAGCGTCGCACCCGTCATCAGCCGGTGGCGCACGTCAGCCGGGAGATGCAGCCGGAAGAAATGCACCAGCGGCAGATGCGCGCCGGCATAGATGGCGTCGTCGCTGAGGTCGTCCATCTGGTGCGGTAGGCCGCCCCAGAAGAAGCACATCTCGCCGGCCGAAAGCGAGATCTCGTGCTCGTTCATGCGGTAGTGCACGCTGCCGCGGACGATGAAATTCACCTCCACCTGGGCATGCCAGTGCGGCTTGAGCATCACCAGCGGAGCGGTATGAAACATCTGCAGGAGCAGCGGCAGGCCTTCCACGCTGCTGGCCCCAGGCTGGTAAAACGGCCGCTCCGGCATCTTACTTTCCGCCAATTCCGTATTCCCTTTGTCGGCGACAAGCCTTCCGCGCCGAATAGTGTAGCCGCGCTCGCAGAGAGAGCAAATGAAATGGGAGGATTTCAATGCGCATCACACTGACCTGCGCCGCGCTCGCGCTTGCCCTGGGCTCAGCCCCGGCCTTTGCGCAGTCCGGCGAAATCACCATCTGGAGCTGGAATGTCGCTGCTTCCTCGCTGAAGGCGACGATTGCCGGTTTCAACAAGCTGCATCCCGACATCAAGGTCACGGTTCAGGATCTAGGCAACCAGCCGACCTACGACAAGTCGATCGCCGGCTGTGCGGCCGGCGGCGTCGGCCTGCCCGACATCGTCACCATCGAGAACGGCGAGGCCGAAAACTACTGGAGCCAGTTTCCCGACTGCTTCGTCGACCTGCATACGCTGGGCTATACGGCGGAAGACCAGAAGAAATTCCCCGATTTCAAGCGCACCGAACTCGAGGTCGGCGACAAGGCCTATGCCATGCCGTGGGATTCCGGCCCGGTCGCCGCCTTCTATCGCCGCGACTTCTACGAGAAGGCCGGCGTCGATCCGGCGTCGATCAAGACCTGGGACGATTTCATCGCCGCCGGCAAGAAGATCCAGGCCGCCAATCCGGGCGTCTCGATGACCAATGCCGATTTCAACGGCGACACCGAATTCTTCCGCATGATCTCCAACGAGCAGGGCTGCGCCTATTTCGCCGAGGATGGCCAGTCTATCACGGTCAGCGAACCCAAATGCGTCGACGCCCTGACCAAGGTCAAGGCGATGAAGGATGCCGGCATCGTCTCGTCCGCCGACTGGGGCACCAAGATCACCAACAACACGGCGGGCACCGTCGCCACCCAGGTCTATGGCGGCTGGTATGAAGGCACCATCCGCACCGAATCGGCCGGCGAGAACGGCAAATGGGGCGTTTATCTGATGCCGAGCCTAACGGCCGACGGTCCCCGCGCCGCCAATCTCGGCGGCTCGTCCCTGGCCATCACCTCGGCCTCGAAGAACAAGGAGGCAGCCTACGAATACCTGAAATACACGCTCGGAACCAATGAAGGCCAGATCACCATGTTGAAGGAGTTCGGCCTGGTCCCCTCGCTGGTCTCGGCGCTGGATGACCCCTATGTCAGCCAAGGCCTGCCCTATTGGGGTGGCCAGGCGGTATGGAAGGATATTCTCGGCACCTTGCCCAAGGTCGTCCCCAGCCGCGGCACGCAGTTCCAGAGCGATGCCGAAATCATCGTCCGCGCGGTGCAGACAAAATATCTGGCCGGCGGCTATGCCGACGCCAAGGCGGCACTCGACGACGCCGCAAAACAGATCGCAGCGGCGACCGGATTGCCGGTCAAGTCATAACCTCCCAGGGACGGGGTCCGGGACGGCACTTGCCGCCCGGACCCTCCGCCTGCGAACTGTCAGAACACCGGATATGAAGGAGGAGGAGGAGCAGGATGCGCAACCGCAACGCCACGGCCTATCGTTTCCTGGCGCCTTATCTGCTGATCTTCTCCGTCTTCTGGGTGTGGCCGATCATCTCTTCGTTCCTGATCTCCTTCCAGGCGACACGCACCGTGCCCTGGCGTTTCGCGCCGGGCTTCAACTGGGGCCGGCTGATCGGCGATCCGGCCTTTTTCAACGCGCTGCAGAACACGCTGCTCATCCTCGTCATCCAGGTGCCGGTGATGATCGCGCTGGCCATGGTGATGGCCGTGCTTTTGAATTCGCCGCTCTTGAAGGCGAAGGGGCTCTACCGCTTTGCGTTCTTTGCTCCGGTCGTCGTCGGCGAAGTCGCCTATTCAGCGGTGTTCCGGCTGATGTTCAGCCTCGATTTCGGCATCGTCAACAAGCTCCTGAACAGCGTCGGGCTGCCCAAGATCGACTGGTTCTCCAATGTCACGCCGGCCATGGCGCTGATCATGATCGCGGTCACCTGGCGCTGGGCCGGCTACAATGCCATCATCCTTCTGGCAGGCATGCAATCCATCCCCGAGGATGTCTACGAGGCGGCGACGCTCGACCGCGTCAGCAAGCTCAAGCAATTCTTCTACATCACCTTGCCGCTCTTGAAGCCGGTCATCGTGTTCTGCCTGGTGCTCTCGATCATCGGCACCATGCAATTGTTCACCGAGCCCTTCCTGATCACCGAGCGCGGCGGGCCGGGCGGCGGCACCGAGACGCTCGGCCTGCTGCTTTACCGCCAGGGGTTCCGGTCGCTCAATTTCGGCTATGCCTCGGCCGTCGCCTACACCATGGCGGCGCTGGCAATCGTGATCACGCTGGTTCAACTGTGGCTGACGAGGGAAAAGCAATGAGTTCGCTCTCCTCCGCCCGCCTGAGGCGCAGCATCGCGCTGCATCTTTTCCTCACCCCGCTGGCGCTGGTCTGGCTGTTCCCGCTGTGGATGATGGTGGTCTTCTCGACCATGCCCGACAACGGCATCTTCAGCCCCGGGATCGAGCTTTTGCCGCACGGCAATTTCGTCGACAATTTCAACAATCTGCAGCGCGACACCAATTTCGTCGGCGCCATCGGCATCTCCGTCTCGGTGGCGGTGACCTATACCTTCCTGTCGGTGCTGTTGACGTCGATGGCCGGTTGGGCGCTGGCGCGCTACCAGTTCTTCGGCAAAGGCGTGATCGTCGGCATCATCTTCGGCACCATCACGCTGCCCTATGCAGTGGTGCTGATCCCGCAATTCATCATGGTGGCGCGCGACTTCCAACTCGCCAACACCTGGGTGGCGCTGATCGTGCCGCCGCTGTTCAATTCGCTCGGCGTGCTGTTCATGCGGCAAAGTTTCTCGATGATGCCGGATGATCTGTTCGACGCAGCCCGTGTCGAAGGCGTGAAGGAGTGGCGCATCTTCCTCTTCGTCGCGCTGCCGCTGGCGCGGCCGATGCTGGCCGCACTCGCCATCATCCTGTTCCTTGCCTCCTGGAACAATTACCTCTGGCCACTTTTGATCAACAGCCAGCCCGGTTCGATGACGGCGCCGGTGGCGCTCGGCACCCTGATCGGCCTCACCAAGGTATCGTGGGGCGGCATCATGGCAGGCGCCGTGATGCTCACCGTGCCGATGCTGATCGTCTTCGTGCTCCTGCAGCGCCATTTCATCGCCGGCATCGCCGCCGGCGCAGTTAAGTAAGAGGCAGCATGGCAACCGTTACGCTGAGCAACGTGGTCAAGCGCTTCGGCGCCTTCGAGGTCGTCCATGGCGCCAACATCGACATCAAGGACGGCGAGTTCGTCGTCTTCGTCGGGCCGTCCGGCTGCGGCAAGTCGACCCTGCTCAGGATGATCGCCGGGCTCGAGGACATCAGCGGCGGCGAGATTGCCATCGGCGGCAAACTGGTCAACGATGTCGAGCCGGCCGATCGAGGCATCGCCATGGTGTTCCAGTCCTATGCGCTCTATCCGCACATGAGCGTCGAGCAAAACCTCTCCTTCGGGCTGCGCATGACCGGCAATCCCAAGGCCGACACCGACCGGCGGGTGAAGCGCGCGGCCGAGATCCTGCGCATCAGCGAATTGATGGACCGGCGCCCGAAGAAACTCTCCGGCGGCCAGCGCCAGCGCGTCGCTATCGGCCGCGCCATCGTGCGTGAGCCGCAAGTGTTCCTGTTCGACGAGCCGCTCTCCAATCTCGACGCCGAACTGCGCGTCCAGATGCGCGTCGAGATATCGCGCCTGCACAAGGAACTCGGCGCCACGATGATCTACGTCACGCACGACCAGACCGAGGCAATGACGCTCGCCGACCGGATCGTCGTGCTGCGCGCCGGGCATATCGAGCAGATCGGCCGGCCGCTCGATCTCTATGACGATCCCGACAATCTGTTCGTGGCCGGCTTTGTCGGCTCGCCGAAAATGAACTTCATCAAGGCGCAAATCATCGGGCATGATGCGGGTGGGGTCGTGGTCGAGCTTGCGGGCCAGGAGAAAACCCGTATCACCCAGCCGCTGGCCGGCGCCGCGCCGGAAACGGGCAGCAAGGTCATCGTCGGTGTGCGGCCCGAGCATTTCGGCAGTGCCGGAGAAGGTGACACCGACCTTGTCGTCACCATCGACGTGGTCGAGCATCTCGGCGGCACGAGCTTTCTCTACGCTCGAACGGCCCACGGCGAAGACGTGGTGATCCAACGCGACGCGGCGAAGGTTCCCACCACCCCCGAGGTCACCGTTTCCATCCGCAAATCCTACCTGTTCGACGAAAAAGGGCTGCGGCTGCGCTGACCGGCCGCCCCCTCCCAGCCTTCAAGGAGAATGACAATGACCGCAACCACGCCCATTCGCTGGGGCATTCTCGGCCCGGGCAGCATCGCCCAGGCCTTCGCCGGCGGCGTGGCCGCTTCGCGCACCGGAAGACTGGTCGCCATCGGCGCGCGCAATCCCGACAAGCCGGGCCTTGCCGAGAATTTTCCCGGCGCCCGCATCGTCCATGGCTACGAAGCGCTGCTTGCCGCCCCCGACATCGATGCCGTCTACATTGCGATCCCGCATCCCGGCCATGCGCAATGGGCGATCCGGGCTGCGGAAGCGGGCAAGCACGTTCTGTGCGAAAAGCCGCTGGCACTGACCGCCTTCGAGGCCGATGCCATGTTCCATGCCGCGCGCAAGGCTGGCACCTTTCTCGGCGAAGCCTTCATGTACCGGCTGCACCCGCAGACGCTGAAGCTGGTGGAATTGATCAAGTCGGGCGTCATCGGCGAGGTCAGGATGATCAAGTCCAGTTTCGGCTTCGCCATGCCGGGCTTCATGCCGCAGCACAGGCTCTATGCCAATGATGCCGCCGGCGGCGGTATACTCGACGTCGGCGGCTATACCGTCTCGATGGCGCGGCTGATTGCCGGGGCGGCATCGGGACAACCTTTCGCCGAGCCCGACAAGGTGGTTGGTACCGCTCATCTTGGCCAGTCCGGCGTCGACGAATGGGCCTCGGCGCTGCTGCATTTTCCCGGAGGCATAGTCGCCGAGCTTTCCTGCAGCATCTCGCTGAACCAGGACAATGTACTGCGCATCCTCGGCACCAAGGGCCGCATCGAAGTGCCGGACTTCTGGTTCGCCGGCGGAAATCGCGATGTCGGCCTCGGCCGGATCGACGTGATCGGCGCCGACGGTTCGCGTGAGACGATCAGCGTCGATGAAAAGCGCCATGTCTATTCCTTTGAGGTCGACGGCGCCGGCGAGGCCATCCTTGCCGGCCGGCAGGAGTTCGCCTGGCCGGGCATGGATTGGGCCGACAGTCTCGGCACCTTGCGGGTGCTCGACAGATGGCGCGCCGCCGTCGGGCTGGAATACGAGATCGAAAAGGCCCCGCTGCGCACCGGCACGATCTCGGGCAGGCCTTTGCGGTCGGGCGGCACGGCGATCGGCAAACGCGCCATTCCGGGCCTGGTGAAGCCGGCATCGGTGGTGGCGCTCGGCTTCGAGGATTTTCGCACGTTCTCCTCCGGCTCGATCCTGCTCGATGCCTTCTTCGAGGCCGGCGGCAATATCTTCGACACCGGCTACGTCTACGGTGGCGGCTACACCGAGACGCTGCTTGGCCAATGGCTGCAGAGCCGCGGCGTGCGCGAGCAGTCGGTGATCATCGCCAAGGGCGCGCATTCGCCGCTTTGCTATCCCGACGTGATCGGCAAGCAGCTTGCGCAGTCGCTCGACCGCCTGCAGACCGACCATGTCGACATCTATTTCATGCACCGTGACAATCCCGACGTGCCGGTCGGCGAGTTCGTCGATGCCATGGATCGGGAGGTGAAGGCCGGTCGCATCCGTGGCCCGTTTGGCGGCTCGAACTGGACGATGCAGCGCATGGACGAGGCGATTGCCTATGCCGAGCGCACCGGCAAGCAGAAGCCCGGTGCGCTTTCCAACAATTTTTCGCTGGCCGAGATGCTGGAGCCGATCTGGGCGGGTTGTGTCGCCTCGTCCACCGACGACTGGAAGGCCTGGCTAACATCCAGGCAGATGCCGAATTTCGCCTGGTCGAGCCAGGGCCGCGGCTTCTTCACTGAGCGCGCCGGGCGCGACAGGCGCGACAGCGAGGAACTGGTGCGGGTCTGGTATTCTGAGCGCAATTTCGGCCGCCGCGACCGCGCCATCGAGCTCGCCGCGCGGCTGCGCAAGAGCCCGATCCACGTTGCCCTGGCCTATGTGCTCAACCAGCCTTTCCCGTCGGTTCCGCTGATTGGGCCGCGCACGCTGGGCGAACTGGAAGACAGTCTGCTGGCGCTCGACATCGCGCTTTCGCCCGCCGATCTCGAGTGGCTGGACGGCGGCAGCCTGCACGCGGCCTGATGGACAGGCCTCAAAGCGGCATCAGCTCTCGTCGTCCGACACCCTGACCCCGCGCCTGGCCGGAGTCCGCAGATTGGCATACATGCCGGTGGTGCGGAATTGGCTGGGCGTGGTGCCGTAGAGGCGGCGGAAGACCTTCGAAAAATAGTTCGCATCCTCGAAGCCGCACAGGATGGCGACCTCCTTCACCGGCAGGAAATCCGCCTTGGTCAACAGCTTCGCCGCCCGCTGCAGGCGCTGCTGCAGCACGAACTCGGCGGGCGGCAAGCCTTCGCTCTCGGCGAAGCAGCGCGAGAAATGGGCTCGGCTGAGGCCACTGATCTGGACGAGGTCCGCCACCGGCAGCGGCTTGTCGAGATTGGCGTTGATATGGTCGATGACCGGCTGCATGGCGCT
The DNA here is from genome assembly GCF_002879535.1 of Mesorhizobium intechi. GTDB lineage: Bacteria > Pseudomonadota > Alphaproteobacteria > Rhizobiales > Rhizobiaceae > Mesorhizobium > Mesorhizobium intechi. The sequence continues at coordinate 22,890 of NZ_PNOT02000019.1, read as the reverse complement.
CTGTTTTTCGGCAAAGGCATGCGAGCCGAAGACGTCGTCATAGAGCGCCATCGCTGCCTCATAGGCGATGGCGGACGCGGCACCCGCTGAGGCGGCCCCCTTGATGAGGCGCAGGCTGCAATCGGCAAGGTGATCGATCGTGGCCGGCTTGAGCCGCAGCACCGGACCGGAGATGCTGAGGATAGACTTGTGGATGCGCAGCGCCTCCTCGCCGTTCATCGAGATCCAGAAATATTCCCAGCGCTCGTCGCTCGCCAGCCAATAGCGGTGGTTGTGCGGCACCAGCACCAGCAGCGTGTCGTTCTCTTGCAGGCGGTAGTTGCGGTTCTCGTAGCGCAGTCGGCCGGTGCCGCCGATCGTGTGCTGGAGCACGGTGAACGGCGTCTGGCCGCGTTTGCGTCCGTCCCAGTCATAGATCTCGTCCTCGCGCACCTCATAGCCGGTACTGGTCGGCATGGCGTGCAGGCGCTGCCGGCCGCGCGGCAGCGAAATCGTTCGCATCGACTGTCCGTTGGCGATCAAATCTCGTAGCACAAAATTACCCTTGAAAGCATAATCCTTCTCTGGTCGCGCTCGTGAATAAGGGCATAATCCCCCTCGAAAAGCGAGAGAGATCCGCAGGCGAGGAGCGGACAGGGAGGTTGACAGGCCGGAATCAGGCCTGTCCCGCACACATGCCGTGGCATGTGGCCGCGACCCGCCCCCTGTCACTCCCGGCCTGCCACTGGAATAGAATGAGGTGCGGCAGATGAGTTTCAAAATCGCTATCATCGGTGCCGGCAGTGTCGGATTCACGAAGAAACTGTTCACGGACATCCTGTGCGTGCCCGAATTCAGGGATATCGAATTCGCGCTGACCGATCTCAGCGAACACAATCTCGGGATGATCAAGGCGATCCTCGACAAGGTCGTCGAGGCGAACGGATTGCCAACCAGGGTGACGGCGACAACCGATCGCCGCAAGGCGCTCGAAGGCGCACGCTATATCATCAGCTGTGTGCGGGTCGGAGGTCTGGAGGCCTATGCCGACGACATCCGCATTCCGTTGAAATATGGCATCGACCAGTGCGTCGGCGATACGATCTGCGCCGGTGGCATCCTCTATGGCCAGCGCAACATTCCGGTGATCCTCGACTTCTGCAAGGACATACGCGAGGTCGCCGCGACGGGCGCCAAATTCCTCAACTATGCCAACCCGATGGCCATGAATACCTGGGCGGCGATCGAATACGGCAAGGTCGACACGGTCGGCCTCTGCCACGGCGTCCAGCATGGAGCCGAGCAGATCGCCGAGGTGCTGGGGGCGAAGTCCAGGCACGAGCTCGACTATGTCTGTTCTGGCATCAATCACCAGACCTGGTTCATCGATCTGCGGCTGAATGGCCGCAAGATCGGCAAGGATGAGCTGGTTGCCGCCTTCGAGGCGCATCCGATCTATTCGCAGCAGGAAAAGCTGCGCATCGATGTTCTGAAGCGCTTCGGCGTCTATTCGACCGAGAGCAACGGCCATCTCTCCGAATATTTGCCCTGGTATCGCAAGCGGCCCGACGAGATCACGCGCTGGATCGACATGTCGGACTGGATCCATGGCGAGACCGGCGGCTATCTCCGCTACTCCACCGAAACCCGCAACTGGTTCGAGACGGAGTATCCGCAATTCCTCGAAGCGGCCTCGAAGCCGATCGATCCGGCCAAGCGCTCCAACGAACATGCCAGCCACATATTGGAGGCACTGGAGACCAACCGCGTCTATCGTGGCCACTTCAACGTCAGGAATGACGGCGTGATCGCCAATTTGCCGCAGGATGCCATCATCGAATCGCCCGGCTTCGTCGACCGCTTCGGCATCAACATGGCTGCCGGGATCACGCTGCCGGAAGCCTGTGCGGCCACTTGCATATCGTCGATCAACGTCCAGCGCATGTCGGTCCATGCCGCGGTATCGGGCGACATCGATCTCCTGAAGCTCGCCGTGCTGCATGACCCGCTGGTCGGTGCCGTGTCGACGCCGGAGGAGGTCTGGCAGATGGTGGACGAGATGGTCGTCGCCCAGGCTCAATGGCTGCCGCAATATGCGCACGCGGTTCCGGCCGCCAAGGAGCGGCTGTCGAAATCCGCGGTCAAGACCCGCGAATGGACCGGTGCCGCGCGGCGAAACGTGCGCTCGATCGAGGAATTGCGCGCCGAAAAAGCCGCGCTCAAGCAGGCCGGCTGACAAGCACGGCGCGGCGGCGGACCCACGGGAGGCAGGTCCACCGCAGCTGGTTTCGGGCAGAAGACGAGCAGCAGAAAACGTTTGAACATGAGGGAGGAGATTATGACAAACCTACGCAGCATTGGCATTGCCGCCGGACTGGCGCTGAGCGTCTCGGTTCCGGCACTCAACGCTTTCGCATCAGAGCCGACGGTCCCGCCGGTGCCGGCGACCTTTCCGGCCGAGGGCAAGATCAAATACGTCGCGCGCGACTCCATTCTGGAGTTCAAGGCCCTCCCGGAATATCACGAGCCGGATTGGGTGACCGAAAAATACGTCAAGACCGGCAAGCTGCCGCCGGTGAAGGACAGGCTGCCGAAGGAGCCGCTGGTCTTCAAGACAGCCAACATGCCTGACGGCATCGGTGTCTACGGCGATACGATGCGCCATGTCATCGGTGGCCGGCCGGAAGGCTGGAATTACGGCGCCGGCCAGACGCAAGGCTGGGGCGGCATCGATATCGGCCTCTCCGAGTGCCTGACGCGCACGGCGCCGCTGTTCCAGGTCGAAGCCAAGGACACCGAGCCGCTGCCGAACCTCGCCAAAAGCTGGGATTGGTCGAAGGACGGCCACAAGCTGACCATGCATCTGATCGAGGGCGCCAAATGGTCTGACGGCGTGGCCTTCAACGCCGACGACGTCATGTTCTATTGGGATGACGAGGTGGTCGACCCGAACGTCTCGCCGCTCAATGGCGCGACACCTGAAACCTTCGGCGTCGGCACGACGCTGAAGAAGATCGACGACTACACTGTCGAGTGGACGTTCAAGGAAGCCTTCCCGAAACAATACCTCTACGCCATGGCCTACGGCACCTTCTGCCCAGGCCCCGCGCACATATTGAAGCCGCAGCATCCCAAATATTCGAAGAACACCTACGACCAGTTCAAGAACGCCTTCCCGCCGGAATATATGAACATGCCGGTGATGGGCGCCTGGGTGCCGGTCGAATACCGGCCGGACGACATCATCGTCATGCGCCGCAATCCCTACTACTGGAAGGTCGACGAGAAGGGTAACCAGCTGCCCTATCTCAACGAACTGCAGTACAAGCTGTCGACCTGGGCCGATCGCGACGTCCAGGCGGTCGCCGGCTCGGGCGACTTCTCCAACCTCGAGCAGCCGGAAAACTTTGTCGCCTCGCTGAAGCGCGCCGCCGAAGCCAAGGCGCCGGCACGGCTCGCCTTTGGTCCACGCCTCATCGGCTACAATCTGCGCCTGAACTATTCCGCCAATGGCTGGGGCAACCCGGACGAGCGAAGCCAGGCAGTCCGTGAGCTGAACCGCAACGAGGACTTCCGCAAGGCTGTCACCATGGCGCTCGACCGCAAGGCGCTGGGCGATTCCCTGGTCAAGGGACCGTTCACCGCCATCTATCCCGGCGGCTTCTCCTCGGGCACCAGCTTCTATGACCGCAAGTCCACCGTCTATTATCCGTTCGACCTCGCGGGCGCCAAGGCCGAACTTGCCAAGGCAGGCCTCAAGGATACCGACGGCGACGGTTTCGTGAACTTCCCGGCCGGCACCGCCGGCGGCAAGAACGTCGAGATCGTGATGCTGGTCAACAACGACTACGGCACCGACAAAAGCCTTGCCGAAGGTATTGTCGCGCAAATGGAGAAGCTGGGCCTGAGGGTCGTGTTGAACGGCCTCAACGGCACCCAGCGCGACGCCTCGCAATATTCCGGCCGTTTCGACTGGCTGATCCGGCGCAACGACCAGGAACTGACCTCGGTCGTGCAGAACACCGAACAGCTTGCGCCTGTCGGCCCGAAAACCAGCTGGAACCACCGTGCGCCGGAAAGCGGCGAGGTCGACCTGATGCCCTTCGAAAAAGACCTCGTCGACATCGTCAACAAGTTCGTCGCGTCAGAGGACAACGACAAGCGCGCCAGCCTGATGAAAGAGTTCCAGAAGATCTCGACCGAACACATCTACAATGTCGGCCTGACGGAATATCCAGGCGCGCTGATCATCAACAAGCGCTTCTCGAACATTCCGCAGGGCACGCCGATCTTCATGTTCAACTGGGCCGAGGATTCGATCGTTCGTGAACGCGTCTTTGTCGCGGCCGACAAGCAGGCGAAATACGAATTGTTCCCTCAGGAGCTCCCCGGCAAACCCGGAGACAAGGGCCCGATGTAAGTTTACCTCCCCTGACCAAGAGAGACCCGGTCGCGCCGCTGGCGCGGCCGGGACAGAGCAACCCTCCGAACGACCCCTCGATGGGAGCGTCCGACGAAATGAGAAAGCCGGCCGTCCATGCTGCGATTCTTGGCTATGCGCATAGCGTCGGCGATGCCGGTCCTCGCAATCCTGAGCCTCGTTACCTTCGCCATCATCCAGGCGCCACCTGGCGACTATGCCGACTACATCCGTTCGCAGTTGATCAACCAGGGTGGCGCGTCTTTCGCCGAGGCCGATGCGCAGGCGCAGGCCTACCGCGTCGAACACGGCCTCGATAAACCGCTGCCCGTCCAGTATCTCAACTGGATCGGCGGCATCATCACTCGCGGCGATTTCGGCTACAGCCTCTACTACAACAAGCCGGTGGCCGATGTCGTCGGCGAGCGCCTGCCGCGCACGCTGCTCCTGGCGCTGGTCTGCCATCTGCTCGCCTCGGTGCTGGGCATCACCTTCGGCATATGGGCCGCGACAAGGCAGTATACCTGGATCGACTCGACGCTCTCGGCCATCGCCTTCCTCGGCATGACCGTGCCGCGCTTCCTGATGGCGCTGATCATCGTCTACCTCCTGGTCTTCCAGTTCAACGTGTCGGAGATCGGCAGCTTCTTCTCGCCGCAATTTGGCGGCGCGCCGTGGTCGTGGGCGAAGTTCGTCGACCTGGTCAAGCATGTCTGGCCGGTGGTGGCGATCGCCACTTTCGGCGGCCTCGCCTACAATATGCGCGTCATGCGCGGCAATCTGCTGGATACGCTCAACGCGCAATATGTCGAGACGGCGAGAGCCAAGGGACTGACCGGCAGCGCTGTCGTCATGCGCCATGCCGTGCCCAATGCACTGCATCCGCTCGTCATGTATCAGGGCGTGGTGCTGCCCTACATGCTCACCGGCGAGATCGAGACGGCGATCATCTTCGCGCTGCCGACCGTCGGCCCGGCGATCGTCGGTTCGATGGCGGTCGGCGATGTCTATGTCACCGCCACCTTCATGATGGTGCTGTCGGCGACGCTGATCGTCGGCAACATCATCGCCGACATGCTGCTCGTCCTGCTCGACCCGCGCATCCGCCAATACGGAGAGAGCTAGATGCTAGCCCGCGATCCATCACCCCCACCGCTGCCGGCCGAAGGACCCGTCGTCGCCAAGCCGGCGCGCGGCAATGAGAGCTATATCGCGCTCGTCTGGCGCCGGCTGAAGCGTTCCTGGACCGGCATGGCCGGGCTCTGGCTCGTCGTGCTGCTGCTGGTGATGGCTGTGTTCGCCGAATTCCTGGCGCCGATGGATCCGAAGGCGACCGATGTCGGCTTCGCCCCGCCGCAACTGCCTTCCTTTCACGACAAGGACGGCAATTTCGTCGCCCGGCCGCGGGTCTATGCGCTGGCCGATTCCGCCGACCTCGATCCGGTCACCTTCCAGCCCGTCGTCGGCCCCGACTACGACCACCCGAGGCTGCTTGGCTTCTTCGTCGAGGGCGCGCCCTACAAGCTCTTCGGGCTGATCCCGGCGGACCGGCATTTCTTCGCTTCGACGGACGGCCAGCCCGTACATTTCCTCGGCACCGACAAGTTCGGCCGCGATGTGCTGTCGCGCGCCATCCACGGCTCACGGGTTTCCCTGATGATCGCGTTGACCGTCGTCTTCATCATCACCGTCATCGGCACCACCGTCGGCATGGTTTCCGGCTATTTCGGTGGCCGTTTCGATGTCTGGATGCAGCGCTTCGTCGAATTGGTGCTGGCCTTCCCGCAACTGCCGCTCTATCTGGCGCTGACGACGCTGATCCCCGTCACCGCGCCGACCAACGTGTTCCTCGCCTTCGTCATCATCGTCATGTCGGCGCTGGGCTGGGCGCAGATGTCGCGCGAGGTGCGCGGCAAGACGCTGGCGCTGGCGCGCATCGAATATGTGCGCGCAGCCATGGCGGTCGGCGCCACAGACCGGCGCATCATCCTGCAGCACATCTTGCCCAATGTAATGAGCCACGTGATCGTCGCCGTCACCTTGGCGATCCCGACGGTGGTGCTGCTCGAATCCTTTCTCGGGTTCCTCGGCTTCGCGGTCAAGCCACCGCTGATCTCGTGGGGCCTGATGCTGCAGGACACCGCGACCTACTCCGTCATCGGCACCTATCCCTGGATCCTGTCGCCGGTCGGCTTCGTGCTCGCCACCGTTTTTGCCTTCAACGCGCTGGGCGACGGCCTGCGCGATGCCGTCGATCCGTATTGAGGTGGCTGGGATGACCGTCGTACTCGCCGAGTCCTTCGCCCCCACCGTTCGTCATGACCATGACGGGCGCCAGGACCAGCCCATCATCGACGCCCGCAACATCGAGGTCGCCTTCAAGGTTGAGCACGGCGTTGTCGAAGCGGTCAAGGACATCTCGTTCCAGCTCTATCGCGGCGAGACGATTGCCATCGTTGGCGAGTCCGGTTCCGGCAAGTCGGTGACGGCGCGCGCCGTCATGGGGCTGCTGTCGCGGCGGGCCACCGTGTCGCCCCGGTCGAGCATTTGTTATGACGGTCAGGATATCCTGAAATTCCCCGAGAGCGAGCGGCGCAAGCTGCGCGGCAACCGCATCTCGATGATCTTCCAGGAGCCGATGAGCTCGCTCAACCCTATCTATACGGTCGGCAGCCAGATCGTCGAGGCGATCCGGGTGCACCGCAAGGTGGGCCGCCGGCAGGCCTGGGCACGGGCGCTCGAACTGCTGCGGCATGTGCAGATCCCCGAGCCGGAGGCGCGGCTCAAACAATATCCGCACCAGCTTTCGGGCGGTCAGCGGCAGCGCGTGATGATTGCCATGGCGCTGGCCAACGATCCTGACGTATTGATCGCCGATGAGCCGACCACCGCCCTCGACGTCACCGTCCAGGCGCAGATCCTGAACCTGATCCGCAATCTGCAGAAAGAGCTGCGGATGGCGGTGATCCTGATCACCCACGATCTCACCGTGGTGCGCAAATTTTCCGACTATGTCTACGTCATGCAGCATGGCGCGATGTGCGAGCACAACGTCACCGAACGGCTGTTTGCGGACCCACAGCACCCCTACACGCGGCGGCTGCTCGCCTCGGAGCCGCGCGGACGCCCGCAACCGCTTCCTGAGGGCAGCGGCGCCATCCTCGAGGCGAATGACGTGCGCGTCTGCTTCATGCTGCGCCACGGCGGTTTCCTGAAGCCGGACTGGCGCGAGCTGGTCGCCGTCGACGATCTCGGCCTCAGGCTTTGCCGCCACGAGACGCTGGGGCTGGTCGGCGAATCCGGTTCGGGCAAGACCACCTTCGGCCAGGCGCTGCTGAGACTGATCGACGCCAGGCGCGGCGAGATCCGTTTCGACGGCCAGCCGATCCAGGGCCTGTCGCGCAACGAGATGCGGCCGCTGCGCTCGCGCATGCAGATCGTCTTTCAGGATCCGTTCTCCTCGCTCAATCCGCGCATGACGATCGGCCAGATCATCGAGGAAGGGCTGGTCGTCAACGGGATCGGCGCGACGCGGGCCGAGCGGGTCGACCGGGTGCGCGACGCCCTGGTCAGCGCCGGCATGCCAGGCGATATTCTGTCGCGGTTCCCGCACGAATTCTCCGGCGGCCAGCGCCAGCGCGTCGCGATCGCCCGCGCCATCGCGCTTGAGCCTGAATTCATCCTGCTCGACGAGCCGACATCGGCGCTGGACCTCTCCGTCCAGGCGCAGATCATCGACCTGTTGCGCAAGCTGCAGGACGATCGCGGCCTCAGCTACCTCTTTATCTCGCACGATCTCAAGGTGGTGCGCGCGCTGTGCCACCGCGTCATCGTCATGCAGCACGGCAAGATCGTCGAGCAGGGACCCGTTGACGAGGTCCTCACCAGTCCCAAGACCGCCTACACCGAACGGCTCGTCCGAGCCGCTTTCGACGTGGCTTGAACATATGCCGGAGGTTAGTATGGCAAGACATCCCAGGATCACTTTCATCGGCGCCGGCTCGACCGTGTTCATGAAGAACATTGTCGGCGACGTGCTGCAGCGGCCAGCCCTCTCGGGCGCGACGATCGCGCTGATGGACATTAATCCGCAACGGCTGGAAGAGAGCGCCATCGTCGTCAACAAGCTGATCGCGACGCTCGGCGTGAAGGCGAAGGCCGAGACCTATTCCGACCAGCGCAAGGCACTTGCCGGGGCCGATTTCGTCGTCGTCGCCTTCCAGATCGGCGGCTACGAGCCCTGCACAGTCACCGACTTCGAAGTGCCGAAGAAATACGGCCTGCGCCAGACGATCGCCGACACGCTCGGCGTCGGCGGTATCATGCGCGGCCTGAGGACCGTGCCGCACCTGTGGAAGATCTGCGAGGACATGCTCGCGGTCTGCCCCGAGGCGATCATGCTGCAATACGTCAACCCGATGGCGATCAATACCTGGGCGATTTCGGAGAAGTACCCCACTATCAAGCAGGTCGGCCTCTGCCATTCGGTGCAGGGCACGGCGATGGAACTGGCGCATGATCTCGGCCTTCCCTACGAGGACATCCGCTACCGCTCGGCCGGCATCAACCACATGGCCTTCTACCTGAAATTCGAGCACCGCCAGCCCGACGGCTCCTACCGCGACCTCTATCCGGATCTCGTGCGCGCCTATCGCGAAGGCCGCGCGCCAAAACCCGGCTGGAATCCGCGCTGCCCCAACAAGGTGCGCTACGAGATGCTGACCAGGCTCGGCTATTTCGTCACCGAAAGCTCGGAGCATTTCGCCGAATACACCCCCTATTTTATCAAGGAGGGTCGCCCCGATCTGATCGAGAAATACGGTATTCCACTCGACGAATACCCCAAGCGCTGCATCGAGCAGATCGAGCGCTGGAAAGACCAGGCGCAGGCTTACCGCTCGGCCCAACGCATCGAGGTCGAGGAGTCCAGGGAGTATGCCTCCTCGATCATGAACTCGGTCTGGACCGGCGAGCCGTCGGTGATCTACGGCAATGTCCGCAACAATGGCTGCATCACCTCGCTGCCCCGCGACTGCGCCGCCGAAGTGCCATGCCTGGTCGATGCCTCCGGCATCCAGCCGACCTATATAGGCGATCTGCCGCCGCAGTTGACGGCGCTGATCCGCACCAACATCAACGTCCAGGAACTGACGGTGCGGGCGCTGATGAGCGAGAACCGCGAGCACATCTACCACGCCGCGATGATGGACCCGCACACGGCTGCCGAACTCGATCTCGACCAGATCTGGTCGCTGGTCGATGATCTCCTGGCCGCCCACCGCGACTGGCTGCCGGCCTGGGCGCGCGTGAGCCGCAAGACCGAGGCCGCCTGACGGGCGATCCCGGTCTTACTTGGGACCGTCGGCGTCGGGGTCTTCCTCGTCGTCGCGGGCCTTGATGACATAGGCGCCCTTCAGCCAGCGGTTGAGGTCGATGTCCTTGCAGCGGGCCGAGCAGAACGGAAAGGTGTCGCGCGCCGACGGCTTGCCGCATTCGGGGCAGGGGCGCTTCGGCCGCAGCGGCGTGATTTTGGAGTCGGAATTCATGGCCGTGCGGTCAGCCAGTTCTGATGGATCTTGAAGCCTTCGCCCGATAGCAACGCCACCGTCTCATAGAGCGGCAGGCCGACGATGTTGGTGTAGGAGCCGACGAGCTTGACGACGAACGAGCCGGCGAGACCTTGGACGGCATAGCCGCCGGCCTTGCCTCGCCATTCGCCCGAGGCGACATAGGCTTCGATCTCCTCGCGCGGCAGCCGCTTGAAACGCACCCGCGTTTCGACCAGTCGCTGGCGCAGCTTGCCGCCTGGTGTGATCAGGCAGATGCCGGAATAGACCCGGTGCGAGCGGCCGGACAACAAACCGAGGCAGTTGGCGGCATCGTCCAGCGTCTCGGCCTTGGGCAGGATGCGCCGCCCGACCGCGACCACGGTGTCGGCGGCCAGCACGAAGCTTGGCGCATGATCCGTTTCGGTGTTCAGCGAGGCGAACGCCTTCTCGGCCTTTTCCTTCGACAGCCGCTTGGCGAGCGAGCGCGGATGCTCGGCCCGCAGGGGCGTTTCGTCGATATCGGCTGGCAGGATACGGTCCGGCTCGATGCCGGCCTGCTGCAACAGTTCGATGCGGCGCGGCGAACCCGAGGCAAGCACCAGCTTCTGCAAAATGCTCATCGCGGATCAGTCGAGCCTTGATCTTACTTGAAGCGGTAGGTGATGCGGCCCTTGGTCAGGTCGTATGGCGTCATCTCGACCAGAACCTTGTCGCCGGTCAGCACGCGGATGCGGTTCTTGCGCATGCGGCCGGCCGTATGGGCGATGATCTCGTGTTCGTTTTCGAGCTTCACCCGGAACATCGCGTTCGGCAACAATTCCGTCACGACACCCGGAAACTCGAGGACTTCTTCCTTCGGCATTCGATACCTTTGCTTGGATTGCAGTTCCAGCGCCTAGAGCATGATGCCGAAAAGTGTGAAGCGGTTTTCGGACGACATCATGCTCTACTTCTTGGTTTAGAGTCGGATGATTTCAGGTCGAACAGACCTGAAATCATCCGACTCTAGCCGGAATTTCGGCGGAACCTATATGATAATCGTCCGCTTGTGAACACGCTTAATCCGCCGTGTTTCTTGTGTCTGGAAGCAAGAAACGTCGGCTTATGCGCAACTTCAGCCGTTCGCGCACGTCGCGGTAGGCCGCCATGATCTGTTCGCGCGTGCCGCCGGCATTGGTCGGGTCCTGTGTCGGCCAGTATTCGACCTCGACGGCGAGCGAGCGGGTGAGTTCCAGCGCGGCATGGTGCGCCTCCGGCGCCAGCGTCACGATCAGGTCGAAATAGTCGTCCTCGAGATCGTCCAGCGTCCTGGGATGACGCTCGCCCAGCGACAGGCCTTCCTCCGCCAGCACGGCATCGACGAACGGGTCGCGCTCGCCCGCGCGTACGCCGGCCGAGGCGACGAAGATGGTGGCGGGCAGCATCCGGCGCGCCAGTTGCTCGGCCATTGGCGAGCGCACGGCATTCATGCCGCACACGAACAGGATCGAGCGGGGCAGGGCGCCGGGTACCAGGGCTAGCCCCGCCAGTGCAGCACGCAGACCAGCGTGAACAGCCGGCGCGCCGTATCGAAGTCGATGTCGATCTTGCCGGAGAGCCGGTCCATCAGTGTCTGCGAACCTTCATTGTGCAAGCCGCGCCGGCCCATATCGATCGCCTCGATATGGCTCGGCGTCGAGGAGCGGATGGCGTCGTAGTAGCTCTCGCAGATCATGTAGTAATCCTTGACGATGCGCCTGAGCGGCGTCAGCGACAGGATGTGGGTGACCACTGCGGTGCCGTCCTCGCGTGATACGGCAAAGACCAGGCGCTGCTCGGCCAGCGACAGTTTCAGCCGGTAGGGGCCGGCGCCGCTGTCGTTGACGGGCTGAAAACTGTTCTCTTCGATCAGGTCGAAGATCGCCACCGCCCGCTCATGCTCGACGTCGGGTGTCGAACGGCCGATCGATTCATCGAGTTCGACATCGATCAGTTTTGCGCGGGTTTGATCGGATCCCGTCATCTCAGCCTACATGTTCAGCCGGATGGCGACGGACCGGCCATGCGCGTCGAGCCCTTCCGCCTTGGCGAGCGCGATGGCGGCCGGCGCCAGCGCGCGCAACTGCTCCGACCCGAGTTTCAAGATCGAGGTGCGCTTGACGAAATCGAGCACGGACAGGCCCGACGAGAAGCGCGCCGAGCGCGCGGTCGGCAGCACGTGGTTGGAGCCGCCGACATAGTCGCCGATGGCTTCCGGCGTGTGGCGCCCCAGAAAGACGGCGCCTGCATTGCGCATCCGCGACAGGAAACCTTCGGCATCGTCGATGGCCAGTTCGACATGTTCCGCGGCGATGCGGTCGACCAGCGGCAGCGCGGCCTCGATGGTCGCGACCTCGATCACCGCGCCAAAATCGCGCCAGCTCGCTGCTGCGGTTTCACCGCGCGGCAGGGTCTGCAATTGGCGTTCGACTGCCTGTTCGACCGCCTTGCCGAAGGCCGGATCATCGGTGATCAGGATCGATTGCGCCGACACGTCGTGCTCGGCCTGGGCCAGCAGATCGGCAGCGATCCAGTCGGGATTGTTGTTGCCGTCGGCCACCACGAGCACTTCCGAGGGGCCAGCAATCATGTCGATGCCGACCGTGCCGAACACCTGGCGTTTGGCCGCCGCGACATAGGCATTGCCCGGTCCGACGATCTTGGCGACCGGTCTTATGGTCTCTGTGCCATAGGCAAGGGCAGCGATCGCGTGCGCGCCGCCGACGCGGTAGATTTCGGTCACGCCTGATATGTCGGCCGCCACCAGCACCAGCGGATTGATGATGCCATCCGGGGCCGGCACAACCATGACAACGCGCTCGACGCCCGCCACCCGGGCCGGTACGGCGTTCATCAGCACCGAGCTTGGATAGCTCGCCGTCCCGCCCGGCACATAGAGCCCGACGGCCTCGACCGCTGTCCAGCGCCAGCCGAGCTCGACCCCGGCGGCATCGGTGTAGCGATCGTCCTTCGGCCGCTGCCGCTCGTGGTGGGAGCGGATGCGATCGCGTGCGAATTCGAGGGCTTCGATCGCCTTTGGATCGGCCGTCTCGTATGCGGCCGCAATGTCTTGCTTCGACACGGCAATGCCGAGGCTCTTCAAATTGGCCCGATCGAACCGTTGCGTGTAGTCGATCAGTGCCGCGTCACCCTCGGCGCGCACGCGCGCGATGATCTGGCGAACCGCTGCGTCGACATCCTCGGACACTTCCCGCTTGGTCGTCAGGAAAGCGGCGAAGCGCTGCTCGAAATCGGCGTCGCACTGGCGAAGCGTGATGGCCATGGCGCGCTCAAGCCTTGTGAATTGGGCGCGACGTGGCTTCCCACGCGCCGCCTATATCGGCAAGGCGGGCCTCGATGCATTCGACATCGAGCATGATGGTGCCGCCGCCCGAAAAGATGAGTTCGACGATGCCGGCCGGCCTGCTGATCTCGATGAAGCTGATCGCCAGCAGGGAAAGCACCTCGGCCGGCTTGTCGCGGGCAATGCCGTTGGTCTTGGCGCCCAGCACCCGGTCGAAATGCAGAACGGCCTGCCGCCGTTCATTGTGCTGGCGGAACAGACCCGACTTCGCCTCCCAGACGAAACGGTTCATGGTCAGCACGAAACGCTTGGCCGCAGGCAGGAATTCAAGATCCGACACCTTCATCACGGCGTCCTGGACATGGGCCGAGACGATGCTCAGATCCTGGTCGTCGAGCGCGATAAGCTTGAGGGCCATGCGGAATTTGCACCTAAGGTTGGTTTCAGCCCTCTGTTAGGCGGTCTTTCCGGCCGGTGCAACCGCGACACGACTTCGACCCGAGCCAATTGCCTCGGGTTTGCGGTGCTGGCAGCGGATGAAGGCCTTACGGGCAGTCTCCGCCCGACGCTGCCGCCGCTCGACTGTCAGGCCGAAATGCGCTCGATCACCGCGCCGCAGTTGGACAGTTTTTCCTCCAGCCGCTCGAAGCCGCGGTCGAGATGGTAGACGCGGTTGACCGTGGTCTCGCCTTCGGCGGCGAGGCCGGCGATGACCAGCGAGACGGAAGCGCGAAGGTCGGTTGCCATGACCGGCGCGCCTTTCAGCTTCGCCACACCGTCGACGATCGCCGTCTGGCCCGAAAGCGTGATGTGGGCGCCCAGCCGGGCCAGTTCTTGGACGTGCATGAAGCGATTTTCGAAGATCGTCTCGGTGATGCGCGACTTGCCCTTGGCCATCGTCATCAGGCCCATGAACTGTGCCTGCAGGTCGGTCGGGAAGGCCGGGAAAGGCGCTGTCGTCACGTCGACGGGCGAAATGCCGGCGCCGTTGCGCTTCACGCGGATGCCGGAATTGGTCTGGGTGATCTCGGCACCAGTCTGCGAAATCACGTCCAGCGCGGTCTGCAACAGCTCTGGCCGCGCGCCTTCGAGCACGACGTCGCCGCCGGTCATGGCGACAGCCATGGCATAGGTGCCGGTCTCGATGCGGTCGGGGATGACGCGCACGCGCGCACCCGACAGCGATTCGACGCCGTCAATGGTGATAACAGGTGTGCCGGCGCCGGAAATCCTTGCGCCCATGGCGTTGAGGCATTCGGCGAGGTTGACGATTTCAGGCTCGCAGGCGGCGTTTTCCAGCACTGTCTCGCCCTTGGCCAGCGAAGCCGCCATCATCAGCACATGGGTGGCGCCCACCGAGACCTTGGGGAAGACGTAGCGGTTGCCGACCAGGCGGCCATTCTTGGTCTTGGCGATGACATAGCCGGTGTCGACGTCGAGATCGGCGCCAAGCGCCTGCAGGCCTTCGAGGAACAGGTCGACCGGGCGCGTGCCGATGGCGCAGCCGCCGGGCAGCGATACCTTGGCCTCGCCCATGCGGGCCAGCAGCGGCCCGATCACCCAGAACGACGCCCGCATCTTCGACACCAGCTCGTAAGGCGCCGTCGTGTCGACGATGTTGCGGGCGGAGAAGTTGATGGTGCGCGAATAGCCTTCATTCTGCTTCTCGCGGCGGCCATTGACCGAGTAATCGACGCCGTGATTGCCGAGGATCCGGATCAACTGCTCGACATCGGCCAGATGCGGCACGTTTTCCAGCGTCAGCGTGTCGTCGGTCAGCAGCGAGGCGATCATCAGCGGCAAGGCGGCGTTTTTCGCGCCCGAGATCGGAATGCTTCCGGCAAGCTTGTTGCCGCCGACAATTCTGATGCGATCCATTGGAGAACGTCCCTCTCGGCCAAAAAAGCCGGTTCAATCGTTTGAGTATCGGCCCGTCTAGACCATTGGCCGGTGTGGTTCAAGAAATAGGATTTCCGGACATCCGGGCCAAGAGTGGCTGATTTGAGTTAATCTTTCTGTATTTCCTTGGCCGAACCGAGCCCGTCCGGCCTCTGGTCGGCTTCACCCGTGCGGCGCGAGCGCGACTGCGCCTTGCGCTTCTGCAGATTGGCGCGCAACTGCTCGGCGAGCCGGTCCTTGCGGTTCGTGCCGCCCTTTTTCGGTGGTATCGTCTTGTCGCTCATCGTCCCGTCCCGGCCGGCGACCCGGCCAGACCTGCCGTTCAGGGATAGCCAACATTGTGGCGCCGCCATGTCATTGAAAGCCATCCGGCAAAGGCTTTCACAGAAGCGTTGTTCTTGGCCTTGCGCTTGCCGGTTCGATATGGCAGAAGCCCCGCCATCAGCGGCTGCGGTAGCTCAGTGGTAGAGCACTCCCTTGGTAAGGGAGAGGTCGAGAGTTCAATCCTCTCTCGCAGCACCAGATTTTTCAATAAAATCAGCGGTTTAAATTTTAGGCTCTCTCGTGGAGAGTTGTCATTTTGTGCTGCGACGCAGCGCAAAACTCATTTTGTCTATTTCGTCTGCCGGTCCAGGCAGACAATCCGGGTCCGCGGAACTCTGGACCTGGCCTCGTAAGGTCGTCGTAAAATGGTGCAATGTTGCGCCAGGTCCGGGTCCGCCGGACCTGGCCGCAACGCAATTCGGGGCAACGAGCGGTCAAATTGCCATTTGGCCCGTTTCTCCGGGGTATTTGATGTGTTCCTTGTGCGCCCAGCGGAACTCGACGGCAACCGAAATGCCGAGCTGCTTGCAGAGTTGACTTGTTGCGCGCCAGACAGCGTTGGCGTCACGTCCCTGCACCGAAATCCCGAGATCGGGCATGTAGTGATACCCCCCGTCATCCTTTTGCCCATCCGCATAATTCCCGGGGCAATGCTGCCGCAGTTCTTTCAATGATCCATAAGCTTTGAACCCAAGCCGGATGGCTTCATCCATCAAGGTGTTCCAATAGGGGTTCTTAATTTCCTTCCCGTCGAGATTGGCGGCCAGCAGGGTCGCGAAAGTGAGGTCTGGCGGCGCCTCTCCGTCAAAAACCCGCGCGTCGTCGATCTTCGGCTTGCTCGGGGTCGTGGGGCCCTTCTCCAAAGCGTCGAACGCCCGAGCGATCGCAGTCTCCGCCGTGTCCACCAGTGGGATGGCGTGACGCTGAATGCGTTTGAAAAGTTCTTGAGAGATTTCGATAGACGGCATCATAAGTCCTTCTCCTGTTCTCCGGCGCTTGTCACCGTAGGCCGTATATACGCCATACGATGCATGAATGCAAGCCATATCGTACAGTACGGCGTATAATACGAAATGGCATTGCCGAGCGGCGTCGCCTCGGCGCATCGAGTGTTTTCAGCCACTCAAAAGCGCAACCGGAAATTGTCCGTGGGAGAAGAACTAGTCGTCAGAACAGCGGCGTTTCGTCTGTGCTGCAAATTGCAGCGCAGACCCCTTTGCGCTGCATCGCAGCACAAATTTTGTCGGCCAACACACAGTTAGGGAAAGGCCAAAAACCCGCAAATCCATGGGTTTGCTGCGTCTGGTGTGTCTGCTAAAAACACATCCTGCTCCCTTGGTAAGGGAGAGGTCGAGAGTTCAATCCTCTCTCGCAGCACCAGTTTCCCCTGGTTCCCTGAATTGACCTGCTTTGGCTCCCTGGCTGTTGTCAGCTGTGAAGATGCGTCAATTCGAACCCGGCGTCATCCTGCGCGTCGGACAGGTGCTGTTCGGCCGACCGGAACATGTCCGAGAACTCCATTTCGTTCTCCAGCATCACGCCGCCGACCTTGATGGTGAGGACATCCTCGGTGCCTTTTGGCGCGAAATAGACTTGCGCGATGCGCGTGCGGATGCGCTCGCCGATCTGCTTGGCCTCAGCTTCGGTCGCGCCAGGGAGGAAAACCCCGAACATCGAGGCCCCGATGCGTCCGATAAGGTCCTCCTCGCGCACCGACGACTGGATGGTCGAGACGATGAGCCGCAAGGCCTCGTCGCCCCATTCAAGGCCGAAGCGCATGTTAATGGATCGAAGGTGTTCGGGGTGGATGACCAGGAAGGCGCCCGAGCGCGGTCCTGGCCCCGATCGCCTGGCCGCCCTTCGCTCGACCATCGACGTGAAGACCGGCCCGTTCAGGCAACCCGTCAGCCTGTCATATGTCCCGGACCTGTTGAGTTCCCGCCGATAGCGGTGGATTTCGACCCGGTTCCAGCCGATCAGCGCGAAAAGCGGCGGGCCGATGATGACCGGCAGCAGTCCCGCGGTGATCATGCTGCGGGCGAATGGCGTCAGCGCGTCGCTGAACAGCAGCAGGTAGTTGAGGCCAACGGAAAGGCCGAGGATTCCGGCGGTCCCCAGCAATGTCAGCCACGCGACCTGCTTCCAGGGCTGGGCAGTGGTGGTCGCCATTGGTCTCGTCATTGGCCAATCTCCTGTCAGGTCGGCTGGTATAAGGCCTGCCTGCCGTAATTTCGGTTTCGCCGAACTGTACAATTTGATGGAAAAAGGCCGAATGCGTCTTCGATAGACCCCGGCGACGCCGGTTTATGAGAAATTCCGCGTCTTGACGGTCAAAATGCTGCCTATTGCGGCGGCCCGAAGATACCCATCTGGGCGTTCCTGGCAATTGTTTCCGCCTTGCCATACATGCCGCCGGACAGCGCCATCGCCCAACCGTTGGATACCAGCCAGGCGCCGACATCCTGCTTGCCCAGCCGGCACGGTGCGGCGATGGCGAAACGCTCGGTTTCCGGCGGCAGGAAACAGGTCAGCGCGCGCCCCCGCAGCCAGGCATTGAAGGCCGCGCGCGCCCGTTGGCCGCAGGGCCAGACCTCGTCGCGAAACGAACAGGCCTGGTCCACGCCGATGTCCTGAGTTCCGCTGATCACCACCTTCCACCCCATCGATTCGAAAATCGCCGACGACGTAGCAATCGGACGGTAGAGCAGGGTTTCGCGCCAATCCTGCGGCATCGGCGTTTTGGGGCGGACGGCGAGGCCGAGGTCCCCGAGCGGCGGCCGGGCTTCGACCCGCTCGATTTGCGACACGTCGACCGGCGGCGGGGCGATAAGGCTCTCGGCAATCCGCCGTGCCGGTTCCCGCAACTGTCCGTCGGGAATGGCCGCGGCCGTCGGGGTTGCATGCGTGCCGGCAATTTCAAGGGATGGCGCACGGGCAGGCCGGTCGAGGGAAAGCACGTCTCCGGCCTGCATGATCAGGACAATTCCAAGCACGAGCTCGAGGCCCCCGATCGCGATCACCAGGCGGGCATGCCGGCCCATCAGGCCGGCGCGGCGTTCGTGCAAGGTCCCGCCGGCGGCCGGTCAGAAACCCGACGTCGATTTGGCAACCAGTTTGAGCGCACCCTTTTCTATCCGATAGAATGGCATCGATCTTTGGCTGGAACCGTCAGCGCGAAAACGGAACAGACCTGTCGATCCGCGAAACCCGTTCGGGTTTTCAAGGGTCTGTTTGCTGAAGCCGTCGGGTCCGACCGCGCTGGCAATCCCCGCCGTCAGGGCAACCATATCATAGGCATAGGCCACATTGACGTCGGCCGGATAGTTGTATGTCGCCCTGAAGCGGTCGGCGATCGGTCCGGTCTCGCCTGGATCGAGCGTGGCGATGTATGCCCCCTCGAACAGCGGATCCATCGGGCGCTCCAACCAACGGTCGGTTCCGACGACTGAAACCGCTTTCCCCGGAATGCCCTTTGATTTGAGGGCGGCAAGGACGGGCGCGGGGCTGCCGTCGCCGCTGGCAACAATGACCGCGTCGGGAGCGTCGACAAGTGAGCCCATCTGGTCGACAGCCTTGGTGCCCCCGCCGCTGTCCGTATAGGGCAGGGTGACCGCGAGCGTCGCGCCATAGATGCTGAGGCCGTTCGCCACCCGCTTCTCCACGGCGCTGGCGTTCGAGCCTTCCGCGACAAGCAACACGAATTTCTTGCGGCCTTTCGCGGCGAGCCCCGCAGCACCCGCCGCGGCGCTGTCGGCTTCGCTGAGGCGCACGGCATAAACCCCGGCGCTGCCGGCGAAATTGTCGGCAAGCGCCAGAACCGGGGGGCGCGTCGAGCCGGACAGCGTGGCAATATGCTGGGCCGCCGGCAGTTCGGTCGGGCCGATGACGACCTTGGATCCCGTCGTGATGGCTTGCACGGCCAATTTCCCGGCCTGCGCGCTGTCGCCTTTCGTGTCCTCTATCGTCAGCGTCAGAAGCCCATTGCCGATATCCGCCATCGCCAGCTTGGCGCCGTCGAGCATCTTTCGGCCGGTTTCCCCTGACGGCCCTGGAGCGGACAAGGGCAGCAGCATCGTGACTTTGGCCGAGCCGGTGCCGAGCGACTGGCTCGCCCGGGCCGGGCCGGCGCCGGCCGCGCCATTCTGTCCCGCAGGCGCGGCGACGCCGGCCGGATCGAGCACTTCGGAAACGCCGCCTTTCGACTGGCAGCCCGACAACGGCATGGCGAGCGCCAGGGCGATTGCCCAGATCCGCGGACTGCGGTCCTGCCGGACAGCTTCCATGATGGCTCCACCCCGTCTTCCGCCGGATATTTCCGGTCTGGTCCTCAATTCATGTTACGGCGGACTTGCCGCGCCGTCTTGCTGTTCTTTCTTCGGCGAAAGCCCGAACTCCGCGCCTCGACGCGCCGGGCGGCGCGATAGTCGGTGGCATTTCATGTGTGGTGGCCCGGATGCGAACACGCCGCGCACGCAATCGGCACCTGCCCAGCCAGTTGGCGCCGGCCCGCGCGGCAGGCAGATCAAGGCCGAACAGGGTGATCGTTGCGGCGATCGCCCGTGAAATTGATCCGTCCAATGTCATGATGGCCAACAGGCCCGGCCCATCCGGTCAGTGCATGTACTCGACCATGCGATCGTGGAAACACTCGCATTTGTTGAGCGTGTCTTCGTCCTTGTAGTTCGTCTTCAAATAACCATAGGCCATGCCGCAAGCGACCTTGGCTTCCGAAGCCCAGACGAAGGCAGGCCGGGATGAGTTGATCCATTCCGAACTGTTGGCGACGGCAACCGATTCGTCCATCAGCTTCACCACCTGGGTTTTGAGATCGACGATGTTGTCGGTCAGCACCAGGTTGGACGTGCCGACGGTGCGGCAATAATCGCCCACCGGTCCCTCGATGATGTCGGCGGCGAAGGCCGTCGATCCCGCCAGCAGCAGCGCGGCCGAAGCCAGCAATTTCGTACAACGCTTCATTTAAGTCCCTCTCCAAACCGCCATTTTATTCTTCGCTAATATGTAGCACGCCAGCTCGGCCAGGCATAAGTGCTAAATCGTGGCCGTGTGCTGTTGATGCTGCGTGTCATCGTAGAGGATGTTGATCGTGCCGGCGGCAGGCGCATTCTGCAGAACGGCGACATCAACAAAGTTGGCCGCGTTACCCGAGCCGCTGGTGTCGACGCTCAAAGTACCGGTCGCACTGTTGTAATGCACATAGTCGGTGATGTTGCCGGCCGCCGCCTTGTCGAACAGCGCGCTCAAGTCGATCTTGTCGCCTTCGCCGCCATGGTAATCTGCGATCAGATCCTTGATATCGAGATGGTCGAGCTTGAACGTATCGGCGCCTGCGCCGCCCGTCATCGTGTCCTGACCGAGACCACCGATGATCAAGTCGTCGCCGCCGGCACCGTATATGATGTCGTTGCCGCCGCCGCCGCTCAGCACGTCGTGACCGGAAGTGCCATAGATCTGATCGGGCAAGGTCGCGTCGCCCGTCACCGTGATGCCGGGATCGCCCGGATCATGGGTGAAGAAATCAAACTGCAGAGTACGCGCCTGATATGGACCGCCGGCATTGTCGGTGTAAAGCAAGGTCCAGGTGTCGCCAGCTGATGGCGGATGGTCGATCAGATAGTTTGCAAGCGATTGTCCAGTGCCATTGAGCAGGATGTTGTCGTAACTCACCGTCGCCTTCATCATGCCGCTGGCCGAATCATAGAACCAGCTCTGCTCGAATTTCGCTGCGGTCGTGTCAGCTTCCACCACGACGAAGTGGTTGCCGTTGATGACGATCTCGGCCTGCACTTCCTGCTCTCGGTGCGAACCAGTACTGCCGTCGTTGAATGTCCCGGGATTTTGCTCGTTGGCTGGGATCGGAGTAGTGATCGGCGTGTTCTGAAAGTCGGTATAGACGACGATTGTCGAGCCGTGCGGGTCGGCAATAATGCCGTTGACGGTCGTTTGCGATATTGTGAGGTCGTGGGTCTGGCTGCTGCCGGAGGTCAGCGGGTGACCGTCGTTGCTGACCTCCGACGAGTCGGTCGGCAAACGGTTGGGTGCAACCTCATGGATTCCTACGTTCTCCGTCGTCGTAACGAAACCGTCTGAAACGTTGAGCGCGAGGTTGACGTTTACTGTGTCGTTGGCGGTCGCCGTCGGTCGATAGACAAGGTCATCCAGCAGGTTGATGCCACCGGTTTGGAACAGCGTCATCCCCGAAGTTACCACGTGGTAGGCGGCCCCATCGAAGTAGTAAACGCCGGCAGGAACACTTGCTGCCGTTACCGTGAGATTGTTGCCGTCCGGATCGGTTGGGATATTCACGAGCAGAGGATAGCCGTCGGCATGCCCGGTCGCCGCCTGCTGTGACGGGTCGCTCGACATCCAATTGTGGCTGTTTGTGACGACCGGCACGTCATTGGTGCCGTTGATGACGACGGTGACCTGTTGGTCGTCCCAGGCGCCCTTGTCGTCGGTGACGCGCACCGTGTAGGTCTCGGTCACGGTCTGGCCCTGGGCCAGCGCCTGAACGGCGGCGCTGGCGTTGTTGAGGGTGTAGGTCCACTGGCCGCTGCTGTCGACGCTGAAGGTGCCGTAAGCCGTTCCGGTGCCCTGCGGGCTGTTGGGGCTGACGCTCCAGGTGGCGGTGTGGCCCGTGTCGGGATCGGCCGAGGCCAGTTGGCCGCCCGTGGTCAGCGTGCCGTCTTCGCTCACGCCGCCGGCCGCGTTGCCCGCCGCATAGCTGATGACCGGGCTGTCGTTGGCGCCGGTGATGGTGACGGTCACGTCCTGGGTGGAGGTCGCGCCCTTGTCGTCCGTCACCGTCACGGTGAAGGTCTCGGTCGCGCTGGCGCCTTCGGCCAGCGCGTTGGTGGCGGGCTTGCTGTTGTCCAGCGTGTAGGTCCACACGCCCGTGGTCGGGTTGACGGCGAAGCTGCCATATGTGCCGGCGGCATTGCCGCTCCAGGTGGCCGTGGCGCCCGCGTCGGGATCGTGTGCGGTCAGCGTGCCGCTCACCGTCGGCGTGCCGGCCGTCAGCGCGCCCGGATCGGTCGAGGTCGTGCCGGCGACAATGGTGCCGGGATCGGCATTGCCGGCCTCGACGACCGCGCCCGAGGTGTCCCCGGTGATCGTGGGTGTGTCATTGGTGCCCTTGATGACGACGGTGACCTGTTGGTCGTCCCAGGCGCCCTTGTCGTCGGTGACGCGCACCGTGTAGGTCTCGGTCACGGTCTGGCCCTGGGCCAGCGCCTGAACGGCGGCGCTGGCGTTGTTGAGGGTGTAGGTCCACTGGCCGCTGCTGTCGACGCTGAAGGTGCCGTAAGCCGTTCCGGTGCCCTGCGGGCTGTTGGGGCTGACGCTCCAGGTGGCGGTGTGGCCCGTGTCGGGATCGGCCG
>NZ_PNOT02000364.1 GCF_002879535.1 Mesorhizobium intechi | reverse complement strand
GTGCCGGGAAATCACTCACCCGCGAAGAAATCAATTTCTATCGCAACGAATGCCCGTGGGCCTTCATCTTATTTGCCCGCAACATCGGCGAAACCGAGCAAATCCGCGATCTCGTCGCCGAGATGCGCGACTGTATCGGGCGGTCGGACGCGCTGGTGTTCATCGACCAGGAAGGCGGCAGGGTGCAACGCCTGCGGCCGCCGCTGGCGCCGAACTACCCGGCGGGCGGGGCGCTTGGTGCACTGTGGCGCGACGATCATGACGCCGGTGCCCGTGCTGCCTGGCTGATGGCGCGCCTGCACGCCTTCGATCTGCTGCGCTACGGCATCACCGCGGATTGCCTGCCGGTGCTCGACGTGCCGATCGAAGGCGCCAGCGACGTCATCGGCGCACGTGCCTACGGCAAGGAGCCGCGGGCGGTCATCGAACTCGGTCGCGCCGCTGCCGAAGGCCTGATGTCGGGCGGCGTGCTGCCCGTGATGAAGCACATTCCGGGGCATGGAAGGGCGTTTGCCGACACGCATTTCGAGCTGCCGACGGTCGACGCGTCGCTCAGCGACCTGCAGCGGCATGACTTTGCCCCGTTCCGGGAGCTCAACGACCTGCCGATGGCGATGACGGCGCATGTCGTCTACAGCGCCATAGACCCCAAGAACCCGGCGACGACATCCGGCAAGGTCATCGACGAGATCATCCGCCGCGACATTGGCTTTGACGGGCTCCTGATGAGCGACGACACCTCGATGAAGGCACTTTCTGGGGATTTCCCGACAAAGGCGGCCTCGATCCTTGCGGCGGGCTGCGATCTGGTCCTTCACTGCAACGGCGTTTTCGAGGAGATGGCGGGCATTGCGTCGCGCACCACGGGGCTTGAAGGCAAGTCGCTGGAGCGTGCAAAGCGGGCGCTGACCTATATAAGGAAACGCGACGCAGCAGAGGAAACCGAGATACGCGCAGAGTTCGCCACCTATTTCGATGCGGTGGCCTAACCAAGGGAAGTGACAAAGGCAGTGGCGGAAACATTGGAAGGCAAGGCCGCGAAGGCCGCACCGATGGACCGCTTGTGGGCCGAGAATGACGATTCACGCGTCACCGGCGACCCGTCGCTGGTCGTCGATGTGGCCGGCTTCGAAGGCCCGCTCGATCTTCTGCTGCATCTTGCGCGCACCCAGAAGGTTGACCTGGCGCGCATCTCGATCCTGGCGCTGGTCGAGCAGTATCTGGCCTTTGTCGAGACGGCGAGGGCGCTGCGGCTCGAACTTGCAGCCGATTATCTGGTGATGGCGGCATGGCTCGCCTTCCTCAAGTCGAAGCTGTTGATCCCAAAGCAGCCGGGCGAAGAGGGCGAGAGCGGCGAGGAACTGGCGGCCGTGCTGCAATTCCGGCTGAAGCGGCTGGAAGCGATGCGTGATGCGGCGGCGCGTCTGGTCAACCGCAATCGCCTCGGCCGCGACGTGTTCGCGCGCGGCATGCCCGAAATGGTCATCATCGAAAAGCGCAACACCTATTCGGCGTCGCTCTACGATCTGCTGACCGCCTATGCCCAGCAGCGGCAGAAGCAGGCAATCACCAATGTAACCATCGCCAGGCGGGGCGTGTGGTCGCTCAAGGACGCGCGCGACATCCTGACCCGGCTGATCGGCTCGTTGCGGGACTGGACGGCGCTGGACAGCTTCCTCATCCAATACATGACCAGCCCGGAAGAGCGGCGCACGGCCATCGCCAGCTCGTTCGCGGCGACACTGGAACTGGTGCGCGAGCGCAAGATGGATGTGCGGCAGGACGAGGTGTTCGCGCCGATCTATCTGCGCGATCACCGGGCACCGGCAATCAAGGCAGTCGAGGTGGCATCATGAGCGAACGCGCCAACGCTTCGGTTATCCCCTTCAAGGTGGACGATGAACTGGAAGGGGAGCTCGACCAGGCTTCGGCCGAGACTCCGTTGCAGAATCCGGCCGAGCGCCTGCATATTGCGGAGGCCGTGCGCATGGCCGAGGCGATTGTCTTCGCCAGCGCCGAACCCGTCAGCGAGAAGCAGCTTGCCGCACGCCTTCCCGACGGCATCAACGTTGCCCTTGCCATGGCCGAGCTGCAGCAGGTCTATGCCCGGCGAGGCGTCAATCTGGTGCGCGTCGGCGACGCCTGGGCTTTTCGCACCGCCGGCGATCTCGCCTTCCTGATGAGCCGCGACACGGTGCAGCAGCGCAAGCTGTCGCGTGCTGCGCTCGAAGTGCTGGCGATCATCGCCTATCACCAGCCGGTGACGCGCGCCGAGATCGAGGATATCCGCGGGGTCGAGACGTCGAAGGGGACGCTGGACACGCTGCTCGAGACGGAATGGGTTCGCATGCGCGGCCGCCGCAAGACGCCCGGCCGTCCCGTCACCTACGGCACCACCGAAACCTTCCTCGACCATTTCGCGCTGGAGGAAATCCGCGATCTCCCGGGCATGGAAGAACTGAAGGGGGCGGGCCTGCTTTCGGGCCGCATGCCGTCGAATTTCTCCATCCCGCAGCCGCCGGCCGACCCCGACGTGCTGACGGAAGACGAGGATCCGCTGACCGATATCGATCTTGAGGAACTCGGCCTGCTGACGCCGCGCGTCACGGAAGATTGACCACTGGCGCTCTGTCCAAGCGCGCCGATAGGTCGTAGATGCGCCGATTGGTAGCGGGCCAGCGAGTCGAAAAAGCGTGACATCGGTCAGCCTTTCATAAACTCTGTCGCTGTTGTGTTTGAATCCCAACGCGAAAACGCATAGATCATCGCCAGGGAAAACATTCGAGAGAGATTTGCTATGGGTTCATTTTCGATTTGGCACTGGATGATCGTGCTGGTGATCGTGCTGCTGGTCTTCGGCCGCGGCAAGATTCCCGAGCTGATGGGCGACATGGCCAAAGGCATCAAGAGCTTCAAGAAGGGCATGGCGGATGACGATGTCGCCGAAGACAAGCGCACCGTCGAAC
>NZ_PNOT02000317.1 GCF_002879535.1 Mesorhizobium intechi | reverse complement strand
GGTGACGAAATTCCCGGTCACATGCGCGGTGAACAGGCCTTGCAGCGCCAGGAAGCCGGCCGTGTCGACATAGCCGCCATTGAGGCTCAGCAGCAGCGGCAGCGCCGGCTTCACGGCGTCGTCGCCGGGACCAGGAAACGGTCGGGCGACAGTGCCGCGGCGGTGACGCCGAGGGCCAGGACATCATCCGGCAGGGGCTCGCCGCGCATCAGCGCCGCGCTCAGCCTGGCCAAGGTCAGCGACACCTGGAAACCATAGCCGCCCTGGCCGCCGAGCCAGAAGAAGCCGGGCAGGCGGGGGTCGAAGCCGGCGACCGGCGTGCGGTCCGGCGCGAAGGTGCGCAGGCCCGCCCATGGCGTCGACGGACGGCCGATGCGCATCGACGTCGCCTGCTCGATGCGGTCGACGGCGATGGCAACATCGATATCTTCCGGCCAGGCGTCGCAAGGCTCGGAGTCGGTCTCGTCGGCGAGCGAGCCGATCAGCCTGCCGGCGTCGGGCTTGAAGTAGAATTGTTCGTGCAGGTCGACCACCAGCGGCCAGCTGGCGATGTTGGTGCCGGCGGGCGGATCGAACAGGAAGGCGGTACGCCGCTTGGGCTGGAAGCCGAGGCCGCAGAGGCCGGCCATGCCAGCGACGACATCGACCCAGGCACCGGCGGCGTTGACGACGATATCGGCTGGATAGACACCGGCGCCTGTTTCGACCCGCAGGCCGTCGCCGCCGGACGAGATGGCGCGCACCTCCTCGCCGGTGCGGATCGTGCCGCCGCTGGCCTTCAGCGCCGAGGCGCTCGCCGCCAGCATCTTGCCGGTGTCGACATCCACCGCGTCCGGCTCATAGACGCCGCCGCAAGTGGCTTCAATGGCAATGGCGGGAACCAGCGCGTGGAGCTCGGCCGCCGACAGGCGGCGCACGCTGGGCACCAGCGCCTGCAATTCGCCGGCCAGCTTGTCGATCGCGGCGCCGTCGCCTTTCCAGCCGACATGCAGCGCGCCGCGCCGATGGGCGACGAAGCCACCTTCGACTATTTGCTGCCGGCTGGCCAGCGTCAGTGCGCGCACCAGCCGGTTGCCGTAGGTCTCGGTGAACAAGGCGGCGGACCGGCCGCTGGCGTGGTAGCCGAGATGCGGCTCGCGCTCGATGACGGTAACGGAGGCCCAATCCCGCACGGCCGCCGCAAGCGAAAGGCCGGCAATGCCACCACCGATGACGACGATTCTTCCGAGAGGATTCGACTGCATCCGGCAGTCGTAAAAATGATTTCGTATCCAGTCAAACGGCGCGACCTTCCCTCGGTCGTTCGCGCAGCCATTTCTACCCGTTCCAAGGGCAGAAATGGCCGGTGGGGCCATGAGGGCTGCGCTGGCCCCGACGATCGGCAGCGTCCTCTACAAGGTCACAGCCCGCCCCAGTCCTCGCCGAACCGCCTCGCGATAAGCAAGATCCGCCGTCACCAGGTCTTCCATGGCGACACCCATGGCCTTGTAGACAGTGACCTGGTCGGCGCTGATCCTTCCCGGCCGCAGCCCAAGCAGCATCTCGCCAAGCTCGGTTCCGTTTTGCGGATCGATGCCATCGAGTTCGCAAGAACCGACCGGAGTAGGCGCGAAGGCGTCCCGGGTCTCGACGAACAGGCTGGCCCGGCCGACAAGCTCGACCGGCAGCTCGCCGCCGGGGGGTGCTACGCCCACCGACGAGACATGCGTGCCGGGCCGCAGCCATTCGGCTGAGATCACCGGCTGGTAGGAATGCGTTGCCAGGCACACGACATCCGACGAGCGCACCGCGGCCTCGAGATCGGCGACGGCGACGACGCCCGGATGCCGCGCTGCCAGCGCCCGCGCGTCCGCGAACTCTTTCGAGGCGACGCGGATTTCGGTGAAGTCCCGCACCAGTGGCAGAAGGTGCAAGTGCTGGCCGGCCTGCACGCCGGCGCCGACCACCGTGGCGACCCTGGCGTCGCGGCGGGCCAGTTCCCGCACCGAGAGCACAGCCGAGCCGGAGGTGCGCACGGCGGTGATATAGGTGCCATCCATGACGCACACCGGCATGCCCGTTTCCGGGTCGAACAGATGGACGGTGGCGAGATGGCTGGGAATCGCCCGGGCGATGTTGCCTTCGAAGACGTTGACGATCTTCACCGTCAGATGCCTGCCCGCCATCCAGGCCGGCATCGCCAGCGAATAGCCGGCCCGCGGAATGTCGAGTTGTGGCCGCGGCGGATTCACGATCTCGCCGCCGGACAATGCCTTGAAGCCCTCCGCCAACACGTCGAGAAGCTGGCGCAGGTCGATGCACGTTTTCACCTCGGCTTCGCTCAGGATAAGCACGGCTGTGTCGCCCTTGGTCTGGGCGCTGCGGGTGGTCGATGTGGCTGATATCATGGGATTTGCCTTGGTCGGGTTGCGTTGCCCGCCCACGGTATTGCCACTAGACAGCGTGATGAAATATGCTGTTTTCGCGATTTTTGCGTGATAATCGCGCTATTGGTGGCCAGACAGTGTGAATTCCAAATGGACGATCTTGACCGCATCGACCGTTCGCTGTTGCGCTTGCTGCAGGAGGATGGCCGTCGCACGACGCTCGATCTGGCCGGCCGCGTCGGCCTGTCGCCGACCGGGGCGGCGCAACGCATCAAGCGGCTGTTCGCCGAAGGCTTCATCCGGGCCGTGCGGGCGGTTCTCGACCCGGCCCGGATCGGGCAGGCACAACTCGTCTTCATCGAAGTGCGGCTCGATCATACGGCGCCGCATGTCTTCGACCGTTTCGCCGAGGCGGTTGTGCGGGCGCCCGAGATCATCGAATGCCACATGGTGGTCGGCGGCTTCGACTATCTGGTCAAGGCGCGCATCCCCGACATGGCGATGTTCCAGGATTTCCTGCAGCGGGTGATCCTGCCGCTGCCCGGTGTCAGGGAGACGCATACCTACGCCTCGATCGCCAATGTGAAGCCGGACGCATTGCTGCCGATCTAGGTTTGGACTCACTGGCGCTGGGCCGTAGCCTGGACACCCGAAAGCGGACGTACCGAATTTCGTCCAGCCGGCGGCGCGCGG
>NZ_PNOT02000244.1 GCF_002879535.1 Mesorhizobium intechi | reverse complement strand
GGCCTCGACTGCGCTCAATCCACGGTCAGCACGCAGGTGAGGATCGACACCATCTGCTGGATCCCGACCGGCCGGCCGACGGCTGCACCGAGTATTTGTTAGTGTCGAAGCGCACCGTGCAGGTCTTCGACACTGACGCGGGAATGCAATGGAAGCCGTCGAAGCGAAGGGCGAGCGCACGATCTGGGAACGTGTCCTAAGAAGAGCGCGCCAGCTTCATTCCCTATGCCGGTTGTTCGGGATGGATGCGCGCCTTGGCAAGGCAACGCAATTGTCGGCCAGCCAGCCGTTGAGGTCCTCCAACAAGCGCAGCCTCGGTGTGAAGAAGCGCTCGCGCACTAGCCCGACCTGGTTCTCGACTCGCCCCTTCTCCCAGCCGGCTGCCGGCGTGAGGCCTCCGGCTCGACAAGGCCCGCACATCTCCGCAAAACAGCGGTTGTAGCGGCGATCCCTGCCGATGAAGATCGCGTCCACCGCCGTCTTCATGTCGTCGTAGATGCCGCGCGTACAGGCGCCGCGGAAGAAGCCGAACGCCCGGTCATGGGCGGCGAACACCATCTGATCGGAGGCATTTGTGTTTTGGATGTTGGTTGTTGGAGACGATTGCAAAGATACGCCGGCTGTCACTGGTGCAGGGAAAGTCGGTCAAGGCGATCTGCCGGGAGCTGAAGATCTCCCGGAAGGTGGTGCGCAAGGTTTTGCGTTCCGAGGAGACAGAGTTCCGCTACGAGCGCAAGCATCAGCCTTATTCGCCGGTGGGCGCCTGGCGTGACGAGCTGGATCGGCTGCTGTCGGCGCGGGAATTCATCCGCCGCCCATTGGCGCCGACATCATGCAGCGCGATCAGCGCCGTCAGCGCCGGCTGGCGTCAACGGACTGACGGTTTCGGGCGGCACATTGCGGCTCAGCCCCGGTGCCGGCGGCACCACACTGGCCAACCCGAAACAGTTTGCCGGCTATCGCGGCGATGCCGCCAATCCTGGGGCTATCCTGCTGGTCCAGAATGGCCTGCACATCGAAATCCTGATCGACCGCGCCAATCAGATCGGTCGCACCGATCCGGCCGGCATTGCCGATGTCATCCTGGAATCGGCGCTGACCACCATTCAGGACTGCGAGGATTCAGTCGCGGCGGTGGATGCCGAGGACAAGGTCGTGGTCTACCGGAACTGGCTCGGCCTGATGAAGGGCGACCTGGCCGAGGAAATCAGCAAGGGCGGCAAGAGCTTCGTGCGCAAGCTCAACCCGGACCGCGCCTGGACGGCGCCCAATGGCGGTGCGCTGAGCCTGCCCGGCCGCTCTCTGATGCTGGTCAGGAATGTCGGCCACCTGATGACCAATCCCGCCATTCTCGACCGCGATGGCAACGAGACGCCGGAAGGCATCATGGATGCGCAGGGGTCCCGTTTGGGGTCTGACGCATTCTCGGCGCGGTCCCCGCCTAGGTTGCCCCGACGAGGCGGGCCTGGAGAAGATCGATCTTGGCGCGGCCGTACATCTGTCGTTTGATAAGTTTGAGTTTAGTGATCTGGCCCTCGGTCTGGCCATTCGACCATGGTGATGTGATGGCATTGCGGACCGCGACCATGGCCCACGAGCCATGCCTGCGATGTCGCCTGCTCGCGATCAGGCAGCAATGTCACCGGCCTGCGGCGCTCGAGATCGCAGACAATCGTGCCGTATCGCTGACCGCGCCGGAATGCGAAATCGTCGATGCCGATGATGAAGAGCTTATCGCGCGGCCGTTCAGTCCTGCGGCGCACGACACGCAACAGGGCATCGTTGCTCACCGGCATCATCAGGCGCTCGGCAAAGGCCGCGGCCGGCCTGCCGCCTAGCGCCAGTCCCAAGTGATGGACGATGCTCTCGAGACGTCCGGTCCTTCGCGACAACGGAGCCAAAACATCAGCCCCAAACCGCTCGGCAAAAATGCGGCGGCGGCAAAGAACGGCGTCGCACCAGAAACGGCGAACCGTCACGCGGAGGATAACTCGTCGACCAGCGATGGGCAGATCGGAGACTTGCCGTATGTATCGGCTCCGGGTTCGACGGGAACAGGTCCCGCAGCATGGGCATGTTGCCGAAACCGCCGCGGCCGCACATCAAAAAACATGCAATCCGTGTCGATTTCGGTTTGTTCGACGACAAACCCAGCAGGCGCCAATCTCGTCGACCCAAATCTCCGTTCCATCGCTGATTCCCCCTCGGAAATCGCGACATCAGCCTTCACATGCAGCAAGATTGAGTCAGACCCTCGTTTGGACGAAAACCACCCTTCAAACAGGGTCCTCATTCCATGAAAAATCACATCCTCCAACGGCTGAATGCGCGACGAGCTGGTGAACGAGAGCCTGTTCTTCGGCCTCGACCACGCCCGCAGTGCCATTGCCGAATGGAGGCAGGACTTCAACACCGCGAGGCCGCATCCCTCGCTCGGCTACCAGACCTGCGCATTTCGCACAAGCCGGACAGGGGCGGAGTGCACCCCCAGACTGAGACAAGGCAAATCGCGGACGGTTTCCCTGCAAGATAGGAAACTGGGGCATAGCCGGACGGCAAAGAGTTATTGATGAGGACCAAAAGCTGAAGCTTCTCCAGCGCATGGAGGCGGGCGAAACCGTCAGCACGTTAGCCGACGAGGTTGGCATCAGTCGCCAACGACTTTACGAGTGGCGTGATCACCTCAGGCTTCGTGGTAATCTGACGTCACGTCGGCGCGGCGGGCCCGCCAGATCTCAGGAGTTGACGGGGCCGCGCAGGTGCAGAGCGCAGTCGACACGCCGGCACCTCAGGAAAAGGCGCTGACAAGATCTGGGAATTGGAGCAGAAAGTCGGGCAGCATTTTTTTCGCGAAGCCTTGCGGCATTTCGAGGAAGATCATCGTCGGAGCAGCGCTCCTGGCGAAACGGGATCTTCAAAGTCATCGAAAAGATGACGACCGGCCTGTCGCAAGGCGAATCCAACATCGACAGAATGTGCTGGCTCGCTGGCGTCAGCCGCGCGAGTTACTACCGTCATTGGCTGGATTCGACGCCTCGGCGGGCCGAGACAGGTTTGCGCGATCTCATTCAGAAGATGGCTCTCGGCAACGCACTACGGATACCGCCGGATCGCAGCCCTGCTGCGGCGGGAGGGATGGCAAGTCAACCATAAGTGGATTCTAGGGATCATGCGGGAAGACAATCTATTGTGCCTGCGCGCAAGACCCTTTGTTCCTGTGACGACGAACTCGAGGCATGGTTGGCACGTCGTGCCGAACCTTGCCAAGGGCATGATCCTCAATGGGCTCGACCAGCTGTGGGTGGCCGATATCACGTTCCTGCATCTGGCTGAGGAGTTTGCTTTCCTTGCCGTTGTCCTGGATGCGTTTAGCCGCAAAGTCGTCGGATGGGCGTTGGATACGCATCTCAGAGAAAGCCTTGCGACCGAGGCTCTCGAGATGGCCATCGCTAACCGCCAGCCCGAGCCAGGGAGCCTCGTCCATCATTCCGACCGCGGAGTTCAAGGCGGATTCAAGCGGTCGTCGCAACACTCTGAAGTTGGAGGTTGCGATGAGCATTCGAAAGCGGCGATCGGCACGGTCTGGACGAGCGCCATTGCCTTCACCAGGACGGCCGCCTGTGGCGGGGCGCGATGAACAGATTAGATTCTGGCGGGCGATCGCCGCGGGGCTGGGCAGCGAAGATGCTGCGCTCGAAGCCGGACTGTCGCAGCCTGTAGGAACCAGAT